>NZ_CP071606.1:0-300000 GCF_017357225.1 Rhizobium binae
ATGCCGACCAAGGCCGCGATTGTTGAGAAAGCCAAGAGAGCGAGTCAAGTCTCGATCGACGAGACGATTGCCCAGGACTCGACGATGCTCAGCAGCCAGTTGCAGGTGCTGTTTGAGCGGTTGTTTTCGCCCAATGCCCGTAAATCGCTGCGGCGGTTCAGCAGCACCGAGACCGCCAAGTTGCTCGGCGTCACCGACAGTTATGTTCGCCACCTCGCCGCGCAGGTGGAAACGATCAATCCCGAAAAGACGGCGGCTGGCCGCCGGGTGTTCTCGCTCGAAGAAATTCATGCGATGCGCCAGTATCTCGGACGCACCAAACCTTCCTATCTGCCGATGCGCCGGCCGGGCGACCATCTCCAGGTGATCGCCGTTACCAATTTCAAGGGCGGCTCCGGCAAGACGACGACATCCATCCATCTGGCGCAGTTCCTGGCGCTTCGCGGCTACCGCGTCCTTGCCGTCGACCTTGACCCGCAGGCATCGATGTCGGCGATGCTTGGATATCAGCCGGAATTCGATGTCGGCGAGAACGAGACGCTTTACGGCGCCATCAAATATGACGAGACACGCCGCGACGTCGCCGACATCGTCCGCCAGACCTATTTCCCCGGTCTCGATCTCATCCCCGGCAATCTCGAACTGCACGAGTTCGAACACGACACACCAAAGGCGCTGGCCGATAGCAATCGCGACGACAAGGACATGTTCTTCATGCGGGTCGGCAAAGCGCTGCATTCGCTGGAGCAGAGCTACGACGTCGTCATCATCGATTGCCCCCCTACCCTCGGTTTTCTGACGCTGTCTGCTCTTTGTGCCGCTACGGCGGTGCTCATTACCGTCCATCCGCAGATGCTCGATGTGGCGTCGATGAACCAGTTCCTGACGATGACCTCCGACCTTCTGGCGGTGGTCAAGCAGGCGGGCGGCAATCTCGAATATGACTGGATGCGCTACCTGGTCACCCGCTACGAGGCGAATGACGGTCCACAGGCCCAGATCGTCGCCTTCTTGCGCAGCCTGTTTGGCGAGCGCGTGCTGACCTCAATGATGGTCAAGTCGACGGCGGTTTCGGACGCGGGCCTCTCCAAGCAGACGATCTACGAGGCAGGACGCGAGACCATGCATCGCCAGACCTATGACCGCGGCGTCGAGTCCGTCGACAGCGTCAATGCCGAGGTTGAGCAACTCATTCGCAGTGCATGGAGCAGGACATGAGCCCAAAAGGTCGCGATATCCTGAAGAGCATGGTCGGCGCCGTGGAGCCGGGACGACCGGAGGCGCCAGCGGTGCCACCGCCGCATCGGCCCTCGGGCGCGGTCAAGGCGATGAACCTGTCGCTTGGACGATTGGGTGAGGAAGCGGCGGCCGCCAAGGCTTTGCGGGAATCGCTGGCCTCCGGCGACAAGGTGCTGGAGATCGATCCCGGTTCCGTCGAAATGTCCTTTATCCGCGACCGCATCCCGGTCGGCAAGGACCCCGAGTTCGAGCGGTTGAAGCAGTCGATCCAGGAAAGCGGACAGCAGGTTCCGATCCTGGTGCGGCCGGACCCGGTGAAGGCCGGGCATTACCAGGCCGCCTACGGCCACAGGCGGCTGCGTGCGGCGGCGGAGATCGGGGTGCCCGTCAAGGCCGTGGTACGCAAGCTGACGGATGAGGAGTTGATCCTCGCACAGGGTCAGGAAAACGGTCCACGCGTCGATTTGAGTTTCATCGAACGGGCGCTATTTGCGCGGCGCATGGACGAACACGGCTTCAGCCGCGATATGATTGCTCAGGCGCTGGCGACGGACAAGCCCGAAACATCAAGGCTGCTGCAGGTGGCGCAGACGATCGATCCTGAGATCATTCTTGCCATCGGACCGGCGCCCAAGGTCGGGCGTCCGCGCTGGTTGGCCTTTGCTGAGAAATTCAGGGAAGCGGGCGGGCAGAAAAAGGCGCAAGCCGCAATCGGTGCTGCAGATTTCCACACGTTGGAGAGCAATAGCCGCTTCGATGTCATATGGAAGGCGCTGGAGGAGAAGAGCGCCCCGCAGCGGGCCGAGCAGACGCTTCGGACCCCTGGCGGGGGAACGCTCGCTTCCGTGACCCGTTCGGGAAAAACCTTTCGCATCACCGCCAAATCGGCGGCGTTCTCTGAATTCCTGGCCCGGCGGTTGATAGGCCTCGCCGCTGAGTTCGAAGAGGAAAATGAGGGAAAATGAGGCAGTTAGACCGATTGTCAGCTGACAATTCGGATAGGAGATAACGCGCAAAAGAAAAAAGCCCCCGAACGTCACCGTCGCGGAAGCTTTCCTCGTAGTCTTGAACACCTCCGAGAATCGCACTTCCGAGAATCGCTGTCAAGAGTCTTTGGCGCCGTTTTGGCGAGCGGATTTCTTTTGCCTCGTCGAGGTGGAAGAGATGGAAACCGGAAGTATAACGACGCCCTTCGGGCGGCGGCCGATGACGCTTGGCATGCTCGCAAGCCAGGTGATGGCAGGTGAAATCAAACCCGATCAATCGGTCGACAAATGGAAGCTGTTTCGCGCGCTGTGCGAAGCAAAGCCGCTGCTTGGCATCAGCGATCGCGCACTTGCGGTGCTCAATGCACTCTTGAGCTTTTATCCCAAGAACGAGCTGGCGCAGGAAAACGGGTTGATCGTATTCCCGTCGAACATTCAGCTTTCACTCAGAACGCACGGCATGGCTGAGCAGACCGTGCGGCGCCATCTTGCAGCGCTCGTCGAGGCGGGGCTTCTGCTGCGCAAGGATAGTCCCAACGGCAAGCGTTATGTCCGCAGAGACAGGGCAGGGGAGGTCAACGAGGCCTTCGGCTTCTCGCTGGCGCCGCTGCTTGCCCGTGCCGAAGAGATCGAACAACTGGCTGCCGAGGTGATGGCCGAGCGGCTGCATGTCCAGCGTCTGCGCGAACGGATCACGCTTTGCCGCCGCGATATCGCCAAGCTGATTGAAGCGGCCGTCGAAGAGAAGGTTGAAGGGGATTGGCAGGGCCTTCACCGGGAGTTCCGGGAACTGATCGAAGGCCTGCCACGCTCACCGACGACGGCACAACTCGAACAATTGCTGGACGAATTGACGGCGCTCCGGGCGGATATCCTTAACCGGCTGGAAATTCGAGTTAAATCGACGAAACAGCGCGGCAATGCCGATTATATCGAGCGCCACATACAGAGTTCAAACCCTGAATCCAATTCTGAACTTGAACCAGGCTTCGAAACGAAGCAGGGGGCGATGGCTGAGCAAGACAACCGGCTGACCGCCATGCCGCGAGAGCGGGGCAGGGGGGAGGCAGCCGGTTCGGGCCGGCAGGATGAAACGCGAGGCCGGCGACCGGGCAGCCACGATGAGGGTGGCGGACTGAAAACCTTCCCGCTGGGCCTGGTTCTGCAGGCCTGCCCGGAAATCCTTGCCTATGGGCCGCATGGTGAAATCCGCAACTGGCGTGACTTGATGACCGCGGCCGTGATGGTGCGATCGATGCTCGGCGTCAGTCCGTCAGCCTACGAGGAAGCTGCAAACGCTATGGGACCGGAAAATGCCGCAACGGTGATGGCATGTATCCTGGAACGCGGCGGCCATATCAATTCGGCCGGTGGTTACCTCCGCGACCTGACGCGACGCAGCGAAAAGGGGGAATTTGCGATCGGCCCGATGCTGATGGCGCTGTTGCGGGCAAATGCGCCGACCGGCCGAAAAACCGGATAAGGTGCGAGGGTTGGAGACCGCTACAGCTTGATTTGGCGAGTGTCAGCGGATCAGCCTTCGCTCCAGGAAAGCCTGCATGTCGCGGCGCCCGTCTACGACACAGTAGACGACGACATCGGTGCCGATCATGCGATAGATCATCCGCTTGGGTTTATGGTGCCGTTCCCGATATTCGGTGAGGCCGATCGCGGTGAGCTCTTTCGGAATATTTCCTCGCGCAGGAAATTTTTCGAGATCGGCGCAGGCGCTCTCGATTTGGCTCAGAATGCGCTCAGCGGTCTCGGTGCCGTCGCGGCCGGCGAGAAACGATAGAGATCCTCGATGTCGCGTTCCGCTTCCTCTGCGAAAAGAACACGATAGGGCATCAGGACTTGTTGTCTGACAGACGCTTGCGGATGCGCGCGAATGTGTCGGCAGCAGGGCGCAGCTTGCCTTCCTCGACTGCCGGTTGGCGAGCGCCAGAACCTTCAGGAGCGCCAGGGTCTCCTGAGTTTCCTCGTATTGGCCAACGTACGTCCTGCAGAATGGCTTTCGCCTCGCCGTGAAGGATAATGACGACTGGCTGCGGATTGTTTCAATGTCCGGATGATCTCGGGCGCATGCGCCTTGAGATGGCTGATCGGCTTGACCTGTTCTGACAGCTTCATGCGGTTGCTCCCTTTCGACCGGGATGTAGATCATTAAATGGTCGATTAAAGGAAGCCCTTTGAAGGTCGGCGGTCCGGACCGCCCGCAGGCTCGTCGCGCTATTGGACGCGCGACCTCAAACGCTGGAGGAGCGTGCGTGGCAAGAAATGCGGCTCGAGGATCGAGCCGGAATTCAGCGATCCGACGCCGGCATCTCTTTTCGAGATCGCTGCCTATTCGACGGGCAGGATTGGATTGGCGTTAGCAGGGCCCTGCAGCACGCTTTCTGAAGCGAGACGAGGGGTATCGGCAAGGCCGATGTTCGCGAGGCGATCGTGACAGCAGCCGGTTTCGATGGCGCAGCACTTGTCAGGCGCCAAGCCGACGACGACGTCCAGAACAAATGGTCGGCAGACCGTGTGCGAATGTTTTTTCAATGGAGCGGCGAAGGAGAGACGCACATTCCTTTAATCCAGTAATTTTATAGACAATATTTGACCAACCACAGAGAGGAAAAGCCATGTCAGGTTTCAAACTCGTCGGCATTGCCGGCAGCTTCAACCGTCCATCGAAGACACTGGCGCTCGTCCGGCATGTCGCCGAGCGCGCCAGTGTCAGATACGGCTTTTCGAGCAAACCTATGATCTGCACGATGTCGGTCCGTCGCTGGGCGACGCCCTGTGGCGCAAGGACCTCGATGATCAGGCCAGGCGTGTCGTCGACGAGATCGTAAGGGCCGATGTGCTGATTGTCGGTTCCCCGACTTACAAGGGCTCCTACCCTGGCCTTTTCAAGCACCTCCTCGATCTGATCGATCCACAGGAGCTTCGCGCGAAGCCGATCATCATTACGGCGACCGGCGGCGGCGACCGGCATGCCTTGATGGTCGAGCATCAGCTGAGGCCGCTGTTCGGTTTCTTCATGGCCCACACGCTACCGACGGCCGTCTATGCGTCAGACCGTGATTTTGCGGACTACGCGGTTTCATCCGATGCGCTTTCGAACCGTATCTGTGAGGTGGTCGGCGAATTGTCGGCCTTCTTTCCAGAGGCAAGACCGGCAGTAGCGGCGGCCGAATAAGGGCGTCACGAACTCCGTTCCCAGGAGGCGCGATGGATGATACGGGCCCGCAGGGATCAAGCGAGCAAATCTGGAGCGTCTTTGAATTGCAGGAGCCGTGGGGGGGCAGGCCTTGCCGCAAATAGTATCCACTCTCCGCGGAGACGGCAACGGGCGAGGCGCGGAGGCCGTTCGGTCATGAGGCTATTGCCGGACACAATCCTGGACATATAGTGCATCTCAATTTCGAGCCGGGCGCCGCTCACCCAGTCTGTTGAAAGGTGTCCCATGAGACTGAATGATCCCTCCCTGCTAGGCATGCCCCATTGCGATCGGTGGATCGAAGCAAAAGGTCGCGTGTCGGCCATGGTCCGAAATCCGGCGACAGGTGAGGTGCTGGGCGCGGTCCCTGGTTTCGGTGCGGCGGAAACCGAAGATGCCATCGCCGTAGGCGACGAAGACAGCCGGAGAGCGACGGTGCGGCGGAAACCGAAGATGCCATCGCCGTAGGCGACGAAGACAGCCGGAGAGCGCGGCGCCGTTCTCAAGGCTTGGCATCGCTGATGATCGAAAGCGGTGACGATTTGGCGATGATCCTGAGGCTGGAGCGGCTGGAGCAGGGAAACCCTTGGCTAAAGCCAGGGGGCAATTATCTATGGTGCGTCGTGCCTCTTCGGCAAACCAATCGATGAAGTTTACACCAGCGCGCGATCTGTCGCGGGTCTTCCGCGTGGCCGAAGCGCTCGAATATGGATGGTGGGGGTCAATACCGGTCTCGTCTCCACCGAGGCGTCGTTCGGCGGCGTCAGAATGTCGGGTCTCGGCCGCGAAGGGTCCAAGCACGGATTGGACGAATATACCGAACTCATCACGCGGCAAAATCCGGCGGCTCACGAATTGGCTCGTGGCGTGGGATGTCGAGTTCGATGCCGCCGACCGAGAGCAGGCGCGTGCGGATGGCATCGGCGAGATTGCGAGCAATTGGCTCGTTGGTTGCTAGCGCCGTGCGCAGAAAATCCCGCGCTTCATCCTCCATGGAGCGGCCATGTGCTACCGCCCGCAAGCGCAAGCGCTGCTTCAACCAATCGTCCAGGTTGCGGATCGTCATGCTTGCCGTCTCTGGCTCCATTCATCAACGATTGCATGTTAATCATTGGTTGCAGATATTCAAAGTATGAGTGGTGGGTGAGGCGGGGCGTCCGAATCGCCGCGCGAACCAGCAATCGCGTGTCGATAGGCTGGCGCTCTTCGTCTTCTCAGAACCTGTGTTCCGCGCCTTCAATTGGACTTGCCCAGACCGTCATCCCGGGCGCAAACGGTGTCTCGCCTTCAGTTCGCACGACCATTTCGCCGAGATCGGGGTCGGAACAAGATCTGTTCAAAATCCTGCGCTAAGGTCGAACGAACGGTGAACGTCACGCCGCTCGGAGGATTCGGCCGGGAAGCCGGGGCCTGAAGCCTTCGGGCAACAGTTCCTCGGTGTCCCAGGAATAGGTGCCGGTGAGATTTATGTGCTCCCAACTGAGCGGTGAGACGTGCCTCAGCAGTTGGTCGGGAATATGCCGACCCCGCTGGCGCAAGTGTGCCGCCGCGCGGCTGAGATAGACGGTGTTCCAATGAACGATGGCGCTGACCACGAGGTTAAGCCCGGAAGCAGGGAACGCCTGACTGTCAAAGGAGCGATCCCGTATTTCGCCGCGCTCATGGAAGAAGACAGCGCGTTTGAGTTTGTGGGCGGCTTCGCCCTTGTTGAGCCCGGCCTGGCAGCGCCGGCGCAAAGCCGGGTTGGAATACCATTCGATTATGAACAAGGTACGCTCGATGCGGCCGAGCTCGCGTAAGGCCTTGGCGAGATCGCTGGACTTCGACGATGAGCACCACTTCAGGATCGTCGATGGTGCAACGGTTCGTGTCGTGATTGATACGCCAAGCCGCAAGAACTCGTCCCAATGCTCCAGGATGAGATCGGTATTGATCGGCACACCAATGTGTTTAGCCAGCTCCGGGTAGGCATCTCCTTTCTAAAATGTATGGAATTTCCGGTCCTTGAGATTACGCATGCGACGCGAGAAGCGCCTGTTGACGATGGGGAAAAGCCCGAAGGGCTGATCGCTGACACCGCCTGTATCGGTGAACAGTTCCTCGATGTCGAGAATCGTGTCGTGGTCGAATAGGCCATCAAGCACATAAACGGCCTCGCTCTCGGTCGGGCTGATCGGCGGGATGCTGTAATAACCGTATTGGTCAGAAAGCCCGCTGTAAAATTTCGACCCCGGTTCGCTGCCATAATGCAGGTTGATGTCACTTCGCCTGGCGGCCCTGTCGCTGGCGCGGAAGAATTGCCCATCAGACGAAGCGGTCGTTCCGTCGCCCCAAATTTGCGAATGCGGATGCCGCGTGTGGGCATCGGTGACGCACGCCTGCGCGGCCCGATAGGTTTCCGAGCGGGCGTGGAAGCTGCGCATCCAGCCGATCTGGTGGGCGCTGATACCCTTGGAGGCTCCCGCCATACGCTTCGGGCCGAGATTGGTGCCATCCGCCAAAACGCCGGCCAGCATAGCGGCGATGTTTTGTGGCGCATCTCCCGTCCGGACATGGGTAAACTGGTCGGCAATCCGGTCCATTCATGCACTTCCCTGAGTAGGTCCGGCACCTCGACCAGCGGATACATTTCCGTGATTTCGGCGTTGAGGGCTTCAGCCGCGGCGGGAACGTCGCTTGCATGCGGCGTCACGATCAGTGTGCCGTCTTCCATTCTGACGCCATCCAGCTTCCCGAAGCGGGCTCGCCAAGCCAACCGTTTGAGATTGACGTCCATCATCTGACGAACTTCCGCAAGCCAAGCCGCACAGTCGATCGTGACACCGAACCCGAGTTCATTTTCCTCTCTCAGGGCGACAAAGGCCTGTTTCGGCATGAGATGTTCGTCTATCGGCCGGAATGACCGGCTACCCTCGACCCAGACGTCTCGCGAATTCAGTCGGTCCCGCAAATGCGTAAGCGTCGCGATTTCGTAAAGCCGCCGATCCGGTTTTCCATTCTCGAAGATCACCTTTTTCTCGATCGCTCCCAGATGGTCGACCGGCACGCGATTCGGCAAGATGCGACGCCCTTCCACATAAAGCATTTTCAGAGTCGCAATCGCCGCGAGCAGCGGATCGTGTCGGCGACGCGAGTGGAACGTAAACGCCTGAAGGAAGGCTCCTGCGAACTTGCGGATATTCCCATGTTGCGCAGTGGCCAGCACCAAAGACGAAGCGTCGCTGCTTTCCACCATCGCCTCGAGACCAGGCTTGATCTGCAGCAGCCTCCTTACAAATATGCGCTGGTGGCCAAATCTCTGTCCGGAAACGGTCGATTTCGTACAGGCCCAAAACGCCCCGTCCACAAATTATCTTGGCTGAGTTTCGTACATGGCTGACATTTCGGACGGCCTATTCGGACGAAATGGACCCATGCCACGCACTTTTGCCTATGTCCGCGTCTCCTCCACAGGACAGACCACCGAAAACCAGATTCAGGAAATTGAAGCCCCCGGCTTCCCTGTCGAGCCACGCCGGATCGTCACCGAGACCGTTTCCGGCAGCACCGCCATTGAGCAGCGCCGTGGCTTTTCCCGGCTCAAGGACAAACTGGAGTCAGGCGACATTCTAATCGTAACCAAGCTAGACCGCCTTGGCCGCGATGCGATCGACGTCAGCACCACAGTCAGGCGGCTTACCGAAATGGGCATGAGGGTCTATTGCCTCGCGCTCGGCGGCGCCGATCTCACCATCTCGGCCGGCACGATGACAATGAACGTGCTCAACGCCGTCGCCCAGTTCGAGCGCGATTTGCTGATCGAGCGAACGCAATCAGGTCTCAAACGCGCCAAGTCGGAAGGAAAGACCCTCGGCCGCCCCTCGACGCTCAGCGACAACAGAAGCAGAATGTGCGCGACGATCTCGCAACGGGGATGAGCATTTCAGCGATCGCCAGGAAATTCGTAACAAGCCGCCAGACCATCATGCGGGTTCGCGACGAGAGTTCGCGATCCGGTCGACCTTAGGGTTACGATTTTGAACTGTTCTTGTTGCGACTCCCTTTAGATAAGCTTGTAGACGGTGACGTCATGACTGTCGGTCACTAGCTGCTACTTATTTATACTTGATTGCGCCAGATCAAAGCCAGGAACTAATATACGCGTTAGGGAAAGAGCGTGTGGCCAGTTTTTGGGGAACGGCATGCTCAAATCTCATGTGCATCAAACGATTGTGTCGGTGGACGGGCCAACTTTGCCCGCGAGGCCGGTATTCGCGCACGACACTTGACCAGATTTTCAGGAGCGGACGACTGTCGCACGATAGTCGCGCCAGTCCCGGCTTGCATCAAGGGAGGACAAGATGGTTATCGGAGGTGTATCGGGATTTGCGCTGGCGATTGCTGTCGCTGGGCTTCTCGGCGTGACAGGATCGGCCGTTGCCGAGAATGCAATTAAGGCACCCGCCCAAAAGTCGATCGGCACCGCCAAGCAGGAGATCGTTCCGTCCCTGATCGTGATGAATGCCGACGGCGCAAGCCTGAAGGGGACGACCCTAACGCTCAACGGCATTTCGCCCAACTCGATCATGTTCGCCGATCGCCCGGTGCGCTCGGCCGGCCACGGATTGACCGCACATCTCTTGGAGGAGTGGGCACCGGGCGGCAGCTTTGAAAAGGACCCGCCGAACGCAACGGTTTCGGTCTTCGACAAGGAGGCGTCAACGGCTGAAGATGCGGTAGTCGTCCTCAAGGATCCGAAGCTTTCGGGCGATACGCTCACGTTCACCGTCGACGTTCTGGAGAGCAATCTTGAGAAAGCCGATGGCCCGGCTTCCATCTTCATCGATATCATCGGGCTGCCGCGCACCCCCGCATCCTTCGCGGGTGCGGCCCGCCGCACCGCCTATCGCGGCGCCTGGTACGCGGGCGCGGCTGCGGGTGCCGCTTACGGGGCTGCCCCATACTACCGCCCACCATACCCGCCGGCCTGCGGCTACTATCCCTATCCACCCTGCTACTAGCGTAGAGCGGCTGACTTCGCGCCTTTTGCATCACACGGGAGGGTAAAATGGACCTGTGTAGAACTACTCGGAAAGTGACCCTGTGGAGCACTGCCTTTGTCGCGACGCTCCTGTCCTGCGTGCTGCCGGCCCCGGCGCTAGAGGTCACGGACACGCCCGGCTCTCCAGACGCTACGACGACGATCGACGGCAAGCAATTGCCAGCGCCCGATCCTGCGTTCGGCGGGGTGATCAAGGACAAGGCTTCGGAATCGACGCCCTGGTGGGCGCCGCGCGTCGTGCCCCCAAAGGGCGCCCCCAACGTTCTGTTGATTATGACGGATGACCAAGGTTTCGGCGCGCCGAGTACCTTTGGCGGTGTCATACCCACTCCTTCCATGGATCGAATCGCGAACAGCGGGCTGCGCTACACGAACTTCCATTCCACCGCATTATGCTCACCCACGCGCGCAGCGCTCATCACCGGACGTAACCATCACTCGGTCGGCTACGGGGTCGTCGGCGAAATAGCGACGGGGTATCCGGGCTACGATTCGATCATTCCCATCGAAAAGAGCACGATCGGCACGATCCTCAAGGAAAACGGCTATGCCACCTCGTGGTTCGGCAAGGACCACAACACTCCGTCCTATCAGTCGAGCCAGGCGGGACCGTTCAACCAGTGGCCGAACGGCATGGGCTTCGATTACTTCTACGGCTTCGTCGGCGGCGATGCCAGCCAGTGGCAGCCGAACCTGTTCCGCAACACCACGGCCATCTATCCCTTCGAGGGCAATCCCGGCTGGAACATGGAGACGGCTATGGCCGATGAAGCCATCGGCTACATCAAACAGCTCAAGGAGATCGCCCCCGGAAAGCCCTGGCTCGTCTATTATGTGCCCGGCGCCACCCATGCGCCCCATCACCCGACCCCGGACTGGATCAAGAAGATCAGCGACATGCACCTCTTCGACGACGGCTGGAACAAGATGCGGGAGACGATCTTCGCCAACCAGAAGCGGCTGGGCATCATGCCGCAGGACGCCAAGCTGACGCCCTGGCCGGACGGCCTGCCGCAATGGGATTCGCTGAGCTTCGAGGAGAAGAAGCTCTTCATCAAACAGGCGGACATTTATGGCGCCTATCTTGCCTATGCCGACAACGAGATCGGCCGCATCATTCAGGCGGTCGACGACCTCGGCGAACTCGACAACACCCTGATCATCTACATCGGCGGCGACAACGGGGCGAGCGCCGAAGGCATGCTCAACGGCACGCCGAACGAGTTCACGACCTTCAATGGCATCCCGGTGCCGGTCAAGGACCAGTTTCTCTGGTATCCCTTCTGGGGATCGGAACGGACCTTCCCACACTACGCGGCCGGCTGGGCCTGGGCGATGGATACGCCGTTCAAATGGGTCAAGCAGGTGCCCTCGCATTTCGGCGGTACCGCGCAGGGCATGGTCATGGCGTGGCCCGGCCACATCACGGATCATGGCGGCGTCCGCGGCCAGTTCCACCACGTCATCGACATCGTGCCGACCATCCTCGAAGCGGCCGGCATTCCGGCGCCTGATATGATCAACGGCATCAAGCAGGCCCCGATCGAGGGCGTCAGCATGGTCTACACCTGGGACAAGGCCAGCGCGAACGCGCCCACCCGTCACGACACGCAATATTTCGAGATGCTCGGCAACCGCGCCGTCTATCACGACGGCTGGGTGGCGGCGACGACGCCGGCGACGCTGCCATGGGAGCTCAGCACCAAGACGCCTCCGGATGTCATCACCGGCTACAACTGGGAACTCTACAACGTCAGTGACGATCCCACCCAGTTCAATGATCTGGCCGCAAAGATGCCGGACAAGCTCAAGGACATGCAGGACCTCTTCTATGCGGAAGCGAAGAAGTACAACGTGCTGCCGCTCGACAACTCGACGCTTACCCGCTGGAACACCCCGCGCCCAAACCTGACGGGCGGGCGGACCGAGTTCGCCTATTCTGGGGAGTTGAGCGGGGTGCCGGCCAGCGCCGCCCCTGATATCCTGAACAAGTCCTATACCATCACCGCCGAGGTCGACATCCCCGAGGGCGGCGCAGAAGGCATGATCGTCACCGAGGGCGGGCGCTTCGGCGGCTACGGCCTGTTCCTGAGCAAAGGTGATTTTGGCGTCGGACGCGGCAAGGTGGTGTACCTCTACAACTTTCTCGACCTCAAGCGCACGATGTGGGAAGGGCCCGAACTCGAAGCGGGCAAGCATACGATCGTCTTCGACTACCAGACGGACAGCACCAAACTGGGTACGGGTGGTAAGGGCGTCCTCTCCGTCGATGGAAAGGAAGTGGCCACGAACACCCTGGAGCACGGCATTCCGGTGACCTTCCCCGAGGACGAAACCTTCGATGTCGGCCAGGACACGCGCACAGGCGTGGCGCTGCTCGAATACCGCTACGACACGCCATTCAAGTTCACCGGCAAGATCGACAGGCTGACCTTCAAGTTGGAGCCCGCGCAACAGTGAGAGCATTTTCGGGAGGCAGAGATGGACAGCCACAATCTTGCATCGACGCCACTATTGCGCCGGCGCGATACGGATTTTGCGACACTGGCGGCGGGAATAGCCGCGATGCTGGGGCTGCGGCCGAAACTCTGCCTGATACACACCTGAACCACGTTGTTGCGAGGAGGCCCATGATGCTGCGCTTGCTGCTCCGTGTCACCGCAGTCGCTGAGGGCGCGACAGGACTGGCATTCCTGCTCGTGCCGAATTTCCCAGTGCTGATCCTCCTGGGGCGACCGCTCGATAGCGCGCTTCCGGAATTGATCGGGCGTGTCGCGGGCGCAGCGCTGATCGCCTTGGGCGTGGCATGCTGGCAAGCGAGTGAGGACGAAGAGAGCCGCGCCGCGGCGGGCCTCGTCCTGTCGCTGTTGATCTACGATGTCATCGCGGCGGCGCTGCTGGCCTATGCCTATTTCGGGCTTGCCCTGTCTGGCGTCGGGCTTTGGGTGGCGCTTGTCGGCCACGTCGTGCTGACGCTCTGGTGCGTTGCAGGGCTTCGCAAACAGCGTTTCGCTGCGAAGGGGACGGCAGGAGACCACGACCATGGCGGGTGACCTAACGAGCGCCGCGATGTCGGCGGGGCGATCGCAGCCGGCCACGCCGAAGTAGGCCGACAAAGCCGAGTTCGAAGCCGCAGTGAAGGCCGCAGGCGACAACTCAAGACAAGCATCTGATTTCTATTGGGCCAGCACAATAGGCTCAGGCGAAACGCAACAAGGGGAGAACGAAAATGATACTTCCGGTTAGACTGACTTTCTGCTGCGCCGCTTTCGCGGCATCGTTGGCGGTCGCCGCTACGACGACCACTCCCGCCCGCGCTGAAGGCGACGACGCGGAGAAGATCCTGAAAGCGATGTCGGATTATCTGGCGGCGCAGAAGAACCTTTCGGTTGCCTTCGATTCATCGATCGAGGTGGTTACGCCGCAAATGGAGAAAATCCAGTTCGACAATTCGGGCAGCCTGCACCTGGTTCGTCCAGACAAGATCCACGCGACCCGCACCGGCGGCTATTCCGACGTCGAGATGGTCTTCGACGGCAAGACATTCACCGTGTTCGGCAAAAACATTGACGGCTATATCAAGCTGCCCGCGGCCGGCACCGTCGACCAGCTCATCGACATGCTGCGGGATCGCGGCCGCGCTTTGCCCGGCGCAGATCTGCTCCTCTCCGATGTCTACAGCACACTGTCGAAAGAGATCATCGACGCCAAGCATATCGGCGAGGGCGTCGTCGGTGGCATCGAATGCGAACACCTTGCCTTCCGCCAGCAGGACACGGACTGGCAGCTTTGGGTTCGCGCCGGCTCCGATCCAATCCCCTGCAAGATGGTCGTGACCAGCAAAGCGGTCGGACAAGCTCCCCAATACACGCTCACCATCCGCGACTGGAAGACCGACGTGCCGGTCGACGATGCCGCGTTCACCTTCAAGCCGCCCGCAGGGGCAAAGGAGGTCTCGGCGGACATGTTCGCCGAGATGGACGAACTCCCGCCAAGTGGGCCGGCGAAGTGAAGGTCGGCCTGAACGCAACCGCGTACCAACATAGATCAGCAAGGATTGTATCATGACCAGATTAGTCCGAGCCTTCGTGCTCACAGCCGCAGCACTCGCCGCCGGCTTTTCCGGCCTCCTATGGAACGAAGAACTGGTCGTCCGTGGCAGGCGCGCGAGCTTCGTGACTGAAGCGCAGGCCATCATCGGCAGGCCTCTCACGCCAGTCAGCTACGCCGGCGTCGCCCGTCGCACGGTGCGCCGCTGCGCGGCGGGCGTCTACTACTGCTGAATTCAGTCGTCGGAACCCGCCTGGCGGCGCTCGCAGGTGCCGTCATCTCCTAGAGGGACCTCATTGCCGAGGAGCGAATGGAGCATAAGGAACCTCGATATGAGCCCGCCCAAGGGCCGCAACTCCACCGGCAAAAGCCGTCACGAAGGGAGGAATGAACATGCCTGGAATTGTTCTCAAAGTGACCGTTCGCATCGTCGCATTGGTTGCGGCGCTGCTGTCCAGCGCGGTATTGGCTTCTGCACAACAGGTCACCGGCACGCCCGGCTCGCCGAGTGCCACGACAACGGTCGACGGGCGGTATCTGCCCAATCCGCCAGCGTCGTTCGGCGGCGAAATCGGATTGAGCTCAAAGGATTCGAAGCCCTATTGGCAGCCGAACATCGTGCCGCCCAAGGGTGCTCCGAACATTCTCCTCATCATGACCGACGATGCCGGATATGGCGTGTCCAGCACCTTCGGCGGTGTGATTCCGACGCCAACGCTCGACCAGGTGGCGGCCGACGGCCTGCGCTACACGCAGTTCCATTCCACCGCCCTCTGTTCCCCGACCCGCGCTGCGTTGATCACCGGCCGCAACCACCATTCGGTGGGCGCCGGTGTAGTGCTCGAACAGGCCACTGGCTACCCCGGCTATGATGGCGTCATAGGGGTCGACAACGGCACGATTGGCGAAATTCTGAGGCAGAACGGCTATGCCACCTCCTGGTTCGGAAAGAACCATAACACGCCGAGCTATCAGTACAGCGATGCCGGTCCGTTCGATCAGTGGCCTATCGGCATGGGCTTTGAATATTTCTACGGGTTCATGGGTGGCGAAGCGGACCAGCATCGTCCGTTCCTGTTCCGCAATACCAACCAGATCGCTCCGTGGGAGCAGAATCCCGACTTCAATCTGATCACCGGCATGGCGGACGATGCCGTTGACCACCTGAAGAAACTCAACGCTCAGGCGCCGGAGAAACCATTCTTTGTCTACTATGTGCCAGGCGCCTCGCACGCGCCTCATCAACCAACGCAGGAATGGGTGGACAAGATCCACGCCATGCACCTGTTCGACGGCGGATGGAACAAGTTGCGGGAGACCATTTTCGCCAACCAGCAGCGGCTTGGAGTTGTCCCAAAGGACACCCAACTTACGCCTTGGCCGCAAGATTTGCTGAAGAACTGGGATCAACTGACGGCGGATGAACAGAAACTCTTTATCCGGCAGGCTGAGGTGTTCGCCGCCTACGTGGCCTATACCGATCATGAGATCGGCCGCGTGATCCAGGCGGTCAAGGACATGGGCAAGCTCGACAACACGCTTATCATCTATATCGAAGGTGACAACGGTACGAGTTCCGAGGGCACGCCCAACGGCACCCCATTCGATTTGGCCGCCCTCCAAGGCATTCCAATCCCGGTCGCCGATCAGATGAAGTTCTACGACGCCTGGGGCACGGCGGCCACCCAGCCGCACATGGCGGTGGGCTGGGCCTGGGCCTTTGATACGCCGTTCAAATGGGTGAAGCAGGTGGCCTCGCACTTCGGCGGCACGCGGCAGGGCATGGCGATTTCATGGCCAGGCCACATTGCAGACCTCGGCGGCATCCGCCCGCAGTTTCATCACATGATCGATATCGTGCCGACGATCCTCGAGGTGACAGGAATCCCTGCACCGCAGATGCTGAATGGCGTTGCACAGAAGCCCATCGAGGGGATCAGCATGGCCTATACCTTCGACAAAGCAAATGCAAACGCACCGTCGAAACGCGATACGCAATATTTCGAGATATTCGGCAATCGCGCCATCTATCATGATGGCTGGCTGGCGGCGACGACTCCGCCGGAAGGCCCATGGTTCATGGGTACCAAGGCGATGCCCGATGTACTGAGTTACAAGTGGGAACTCTATAACATCGCCAAGGACTACTCCGAGAACAACGATCTGGCGGGGCAGATGCCCGACAAGCTCAAGGAGATGCAGGAACGGTTCCTGATCCAGGCGGAGAAGTACGGCGTCCTGCCGCTGGATAACAGCGTTCTTCCGCGCGTACTGTCGCCGAAACCGAGCTATGTGGCGGGCCGGGACTTCTTCGTCTACTCGGCCGAGTTGTCCGGTATTGCTTCAAGCAATGCGCCCAACATTCTGGCGCGAGACTTCACGATTACAGCCGACGTCGAGGTGCCCGCCGATGGCAGCGGGATGATCGTGACCAATGGAGGGAAGTTCGGCGGCTTTGGGTTTTATCTCGTCAGCGGCAAGCCGATTTTCACCTACAACCTGCTGAGCCTGGCCAAATTCCGTTGGGAAGGTGCCACGGCACTCGCAGCGGGAAAACATACCATTGCTTTTGACTTCAAGTATGATGGCCCTGGCATTGGGAAAGGCGGGACCGGCACTCTGACGGTCGATGGCCAGCAGGTTGCCACCCAGCAGATTCCGCACACCATTCCGGCCATCATGAGCTTAGACGAGACGTTTGACCTCGGCGTGGACACGCGCACGGGCGTGAACGACAGCGACTACCAGGTGCCGTTCAAGTTCAACGGCACGCTTGAGAAAGTCTCGGTCAAACTCGGACCGTCGCAGATGCAGTAACGCCTAAGCTGAGGCTGCTTTCCCAGGAAGCAGCCTCTCTGTCGGAGAGATCTGATCCGAAGTTGCCTCAGGAAAAATATCGATGAGGACAAGCCTACTCCAGAGAACTATGCTTTGCCTATGCCTGCTGCTGTTCACCGCACAGGTGAGCAGTTACGCGCAAAATGCGCAGACCAGCTCGCCTTCCTCAACGGTCGCACTTTCGAAAGAGCAGCTCGATCAACTTGTCACCGACGTCAGCGACGCTGTGATCCGCAAGCTGGCGGACAAACCAGTAGCTTCCTCGACACAATCCCACCCGGTCTCTGTCTTGCCGGAAAAATCTGCGAGCATTCTGGAGCAAGACTTGGATACAGGAACAAGTCGATTCTTTCACCGCCTGATTGCCGTTATCACCGCGCTTCCTCAGCTGCCTCAGGTCTTTTCCAGCACTTTCGATCAACTCGATGACACGAACTCTGATGGCCGCGATGCCGGGAGTTTTCTGTCGCTGGTTTTGGTCGCCATAGGCACCGCCATCTTCCTACAATTTGTGGTCATCAGCTTCGGTAGCCAGATCCTGAATCATAGACTTTCCGCGGACGAGCCCCCGACGCTCATGACTTTCGGCTTGATCGCGCTCGTGAATGTTTTGGCTTTCAGCACGGCGTGGATTGTCTGCGATCTTGCCAAGGGCACCTGGTTTGCCGGAATGGGAATTGAGGCGCGCGTCGGCAAGCTCCTCCTTAACGTGGTGCTCCAACTGAGCTTCTATGGGCATGTGATACTGGTCTGGTTTCGGCCGCGGAGACCGTCCCTGCGTATCGTTGCACTCGATGACGATACGAACCGGGTGACATCTGTTTTTTTGGCAATAACCATTGCGGCGAACGCCCTTCGGAGCTGGATCTTGGTGCCAATGGCCGCAGGAGTTTCCTCTGACGCCATTGCGGCGGGTCTCCTGATCAATGCGCTATCGTTCGCAGCGGTTCTCACCTGGTGCGTCATTCATTGGCGTCGGGCGATCGGAAAATTGGTCGCAACGAGCCTCGGATGGTGGAAAAGCGGACAAGAGCAGGAACGAATCGTTGAAGGCTGGTTATTTGTCGCGCTTCCGCTGATCGCTCTCCGAAGCCTCGTGGATGTCTACGGTGCCGTGGAAGGGCACCATGTCGAGATGACCGCCATCAACGTAGTCATCGGGGTCATCCTCGCCGAGTCTCTCTTTAAGTTTTTCCAGCGCAGGCTCGCGGCGGCAGCGGCTAAGGACTCTACCGTAGCCCCGTCGCGCCACTTTTACAGCGTTCTCATCCGCGCCGCGCGTCTTGTTATCATCATCAGCGCGGTGATCTATGTCTTGCACATCTGGCTCGGAGAGGCTTTGGGCATCTTCACGCCGGCGCAGTGGAACAGCTGGAAGAAAGCATTGGTAAGGGCCGGTGTCGTCGCATTGGTCGCGTATATCGCTTGGGAAGCGATGAGATATATTGTTGGCAAATACATGGACACCGCAACACTTCCGCCCCAGACAGCCGACGCAAGCCTTTCCTCCTCGGTGCGAATGCGGTCATCCCGCATACTAACGCTTATGCCAGTCGTACGGGTGACCCTCAGCGTGCTGATCGTGATTGTCACAACGCTGATGGTCCTTTCGGAACTTGGCGTCAACACAGCCCCTCTTATCGCCAGCGCTTCGATATTTGGTCTTGCTGTTTCGTTCGGCAGCCAATCGCTGGTGCGCGATATTGTCTCAGGCATTTTTTACCTTGCAGACGACGCTTTCCGGGTTGGAGAATACATTGATTGCAACAAAGTAAAGGGGACGGTCGAAGGCTTCACGCTGCGCTCGGTGCGGCTCAGGCATCAAAGCGGTCAGCTTCACACCGTCCCGTTTGGACAGCTTGGCCAGATCACCAACTTTAGCCGCGACTGGTCCACGGTCAAATTCCAGATCAATTTCGCTCGTCACACGGACCTCGAGAGACTTCGCATGATCACCAAGAGCGTCGGAATCGAACTGATGGACAACCCGGACTATAAGGATGCCATCCTTGAGCCCCTCAAGTTGAAGGGCATTTCCGACATTACCGAAAACGCGCTGGTGGTCAATTTCAAGCTTGTCATTCGCGCCGACAGCGCAAGTGGTATCGAAGCCGACGCCAAGTGGCAAATCCTCGAAGCCTGTCGCAGAGAAGGAATAGAACTCTCCTCCTCGCTGCCAAGTTCAGCTCAACTCAAACGCGATTCAGCCGATGATCGGTCAATGGCTGTCGCGACGCAACAATCGGGCGAAACCGATGTGAACACTGCACCGGACCGACAGCGCGCCGCGTCATAGGCCGGGGTCGCGTGGTTCGATCTGTTAGGGCGGCAGGCATTTGCCATTGCCTACTCGCTTAGCGAATTTTGGCAGACCGCCGAACGTAACTGCGGGAGAGGAGGCGCAGGAATTGAGGAAGAGACGGTCCAACCGGAAGCCCGGTCAAGCAAAGCGCAGCCTTCCGAGCGCACCTCCTCCAACCGAGCCACCGGACCTATCAGTCCATACTACGGGCCGGTGGAAGATAGCAATTGCGGCCGCGGCAGCACTGATCGTGATCGTCGGCGGGTTTGCCAACTGGCTGGCGCGGGACGATGGACCGCGATCAACCGCCCTTGGATCCTCGTCCGCGAACGTCGTCTCCTTCGTTGGTAGCGAGAGGTGCGCTGGCTGCCACCAGGCCGAGGCAGAGCTGTGGCGTACCTCCCAGCACAAGCATGCCATGGACCATGCGACCGAGAAATCGGTGTTGGGCGATTTCCACGATGCCAGTTTCGACCATTTCGGCGTCAACTCCCGGTTCTTCCGCAAAGATGGAAAGCTCATGGTCGAGACCGACGGAGCCGACGGCAAACTTGCCGAATTCGAGGTCAAATACACATTCGGCATCGCGCCGCTGCAGCAATACCTGGTAGAATTTCCTGACGGCCGCATCCAGGCGCTGCCGCTTGCCTGGGACAGCCGGCCGACGGCGGTGGGTGGGCAGCGCTGGTTCCATCTCTATGCGGACGAACATATCGGTCATGACGACATCCTGCACTGGACAAAGCTCAACCAGAATTGGAACTTCATGTGCGCCGAGTGCCATTCGACCGGTATCCGCAAGAACTATGATGCGGCCGGTGATCGCTTCGCCACCGGTTGGGCCGAAATCAGCGTCGGTTGCGAGGCTTGCCACGGCATGGGCTCCCGTCACCTTGCCTGGGCGGGCGCCCGGCGGAGCTGGTGGCCGTTCGGCAGGGAGGAGGATCCTGAAAAGGGTCTCGTCGTCCGCTTCGACGAGCGCGAGGGGGTGAGTTGGACGCCGGACGCTGCGACCGGGTTGCCAACGCGCAGTTCGCCACCATTGGCCCTGCGCAAAGAGGTCGAGACATGCGGCCTCTGCCATGCGCGGCGCAGCCAGTTCTCGGAGGATTGGATGCCGGGATCGTTCCTCTCCGATACGCACCATGTTTCCGCCCTCGATCGCTCGCTGTTTCATGCCGACGGGCAGATGCGCGACATGGAGGAGACCTACAACTATGCGCCTTTCAAGCAGAGCAGGATGTTTGCGCACGGCGTCACCTGCAGCGATTGCCATGATCCGCACAGTGCGACGCTGCGTGCGCCCCAAGACGGCGTCTGCGGGCAGTGTCACGCGCCGCAAAGATACGAAACCGCCGCACACCGCCACCATGATGAGTCGAACGCGCCGCTCGCCTGTGCCTCCTGCCACATGCCGGCGCGGACCTACATGGTGATCGACCAGCGGCACGACCACAGTTTCCGCATTCCCCGTCCGGACCTTTCCACCAAGCTCGGCACACCGAATGCTTGCAACGATTGCCACAAGGATAAATCCGCCGAATGGGCGGCCGCTGCGGTCGGAGGCTGGTTCGGGCCGAACCGCAAAGGCTTTCAGAACTATGCCGAGGCGTTCAATGCGGCCTGGACGGAACAGGCAGACGCCGAAAAGCTTCTCTCCGCAGTCGCGCGCGATCCGGCAGCCTCACCGTTCGTGCACGCCAGCGCCCTGGCCGAGTTGAACGCCTATCTGTCCGGCGCCAACGTTGAACTGGCGCGGTCCGGCCTAGCCGATCGCGATCCAATGGTGCGCATCGGCGCGCTCGACATGCTGGAAGGCGCCCCGGCCGACGAGCTCTGGCCGATTATCTCGCCACTGCTTTCGGATCCGGTCGGCGACGTGCGCCTCAGGGCCGTATCGCTGTTGGCCTCGGTTCCCACAGCGAGCCAGCCGGCGGCCGATCGCGCACGCTTCGACCAGGCAGCAGCCGAGTTCATCGCCGCCCAGCGTCTCAATGCTGACCGCCCCGAAGGGCGCAGCGCATTGGGAAGCTTCTTCGCCAAGCGCGGGATGGGCGCGGCGGCGGAAGGTGAATACCGGGCTGCGTTGCGCCTCAGCCCCGGATTCGCGCCGGCGGCAGTGAATCTGGCCGACCTCTACCGAGCGCTGGGGCGAGATCTGGATGGCGAGCAGGTGCTACGCGCAGTGGTGAAGGCGTCGCCCGAGGATGCCGGTCTTCGCTACGCACTCGGGCTTACTCTCATTCGGCTGGGCCGATCCGACGACGCATTCGACGAACTGCGTCAGGCAGCCATACTTGCGCCCGACCAGGCGCAATATGCCTTTGCCTATGCGGTTGCACTGCATTCGACCGGGCGTCGGGATGACGCGATCGCGATGCTCGAAACGAGCCTTGAGCGTCATCCGAATGACCGCGACACATTGCTGGCATTGGCAACGTTTAATCGGGACGCGCGGAATTTCGCCGCCGCGCTTGGATATGCCAAGCGGCTGCTTTCCCTTGTTCCGAATGATCCTAATATCCTTCGTCTTACCGAGGATCTGCGGCGGGCGCATTCTCCCGAATGAAATGCGACAGCGCACGCGATCGCGGATCGACAGTGTATCATCTGGCGAGTCGATCAGAGATCGGCTGCAATCAAAAGTTACTTAAGTACATTCGACTTTTCGGGCAGATTATTTATCAGCGAATCAAGAGAGGGGTCGCTCTTGGCGCTTATCAGTCGCCGATGAAGGGGGCGGAGACGATCATGAAGACTATTCTTGTACCTGCAGCTTTCCTTTGCGTGGGCCTTGCCGTTGCATCGCCGGGTTGGTCGGCGGACCTGACACCGCTGGCGCCGGAGGCGAAGGTGGTCGAAACCCCGAGCGGATGGTCGTTTACGGCCGCCCCATATTTCTGGGCTGCCGGGATTTCCGGAGATGTTGCGCAGTTCGGCCTGCCCGAGGTCCATATCGATTCCAGCTTTAGCGATCTCCTGCAGAATCTGGACTTCGCTTTCATGGGCGCGGGCGAAGCGCGATATGACCGCTACAGCGTCTTCGGCGACATTTTCTATGTCAAGCTTGGCGCAGATGCTAATACACGACGAGGTATCCTGGCCGACAGCGTCGATGTGACCTCAAAGGCGTTCGCCGGAATTGTCGGCGTCGGCTATTCAGTGCTCGAGGACCAGTCGGGGCATCTCGATCTGGTCGGCGGTGTGAGGGTCTGGTCGGCGGACACCAATATCGCGTTCAACGGCGGTATTCTGGATGGACGTGAAAGGGATGACAGCGCGACGTGGGTCGACGCTGTGGCTGGTGTGCGGGGCAACTATTTCTTCACGCCGCAATTCTATCTCACCGGATGGGGCCTTGTCGGCGGCGGTGGCGCGGATGTCGATTGGGACGTGGCGCTGGGGCTTGGCTATAAATTTAACAACGCAGTCTCCGCTATCGCAGGGTATCGGGCGACGGGCGTGAACTACAGCAACAATGACGGGTTTGTCTTCGACGCTGTCCTGCAGGGGCCGATTTTAGGGATAGCGGTTCACTTCTAGTAGGCCGTTGAGAACCAGGCTGGCGTGGAGGTCTGTAAGGAGTCGGACTTCCCGGCCAGGACGCAATCGCGGTTGCGTGAGGTTCTCGCCGTGGTGCGATTCCACGCGGATTCTATGACCCGTCATTGAAGTTGGAGGACGCAATGAAGGTTACTTTGGTCATGACGCTAATACCCTGCCTGACGATCGCGCCCACTGGTATCGCGCAGGCATGGGAGGCAGATACCGATCTTGCAAAGAAGCTGAGCAATCCTGTGGCGTCGCTGATCAGCGTGCCGTTCCAGTTCAATTATGATCACGGCTTCGGTCCCGACAACGGCAATCGCGAAACTCTCAATATCCAACCTGTCATCCCGTTCTCGCTGAACGAGAACTGGAATGTGATCTCTCGCACGATTGTGCCGGTGATCTGGCAGGACGACATTGCGGGTCCCTCCGGCAGCCAATTTGGGATCGGAGACACTACGCAGAGCTTCTTCTTCTCCCCCAAAGAGCCGACGGCTGGCGGGATCATCTGGGGCGCCGGACCCGCGTTCCTGCTGCCGACAGCAACGGACGACTTCCTGGGCAGCGGCAAGTTCGGCATCGGTCCGACCGCCGTGGTCCTCAAGCAGGAAGGCCCTTGGACCGTTGGGGCGCTCGCCAACCACATCTGGTCGGTTGCCGGCGAGGGGGATCGGCCCGACGTCAGTTCCACCTTCTTGCAGCCCTTCGTTTCCTATACGACATCCGACGCCTGGACCTTTACCCTCAACACCGAGAGCACCTACAATTGGGAAGACGAACAATGGTCTGTCCCGATCAACTTCCAGGTGTCGAAGCTCGTCAGGTTCGACAAGCAACCCGTCAGCTTCACGGCAGGCGCGCGCTACTGGGCCGCGGCCCCAGAAAACGGCCCAGAGGGATGGGGCTTCCGAGTGGCAATGACTTTTCTCTTTCCGAAATAAGGTCTCGATGGAGGGACCGGGGGGAAGTGCAGTGGGCATTCTGCATAGCGTCAGTAACTTCGTCCGGCGGCGTTATTCAAGGGGTGCCGGCGGCTCTTTCTTTACACCGCGCTCGCTTTGTCTTCCGGATGCGGCGGACATCCCAAAGACGTGCTGCTGCCTGTTGCGGACACCTCGCGCGGATCAAGCCGCGTGGACATGTTGATTGCGACGACGCGGGCGCTTTCCACCAATCGCGGCGAGATGTTCACCGGCGAAAGAGCCCTTGCTCCTGCCTTTGCCGACATCACCGTTTCAATTCCACCTGCGAGCGTGCGCAAGGTCGGCGACGTCGCATGGCCAAAACGGCTTCCGTCAAATCCGGCGACTGATTTTGCAACCCTGAAGGCGGATGAGCTCAGCCGGGAGCAGGCAAAGGCCTGGCTTAACGCCGCAGTCCGCAAAAGCCCCGACGGCAGCGCGTTCGTCTTCATCCACGGGTTCAACAACCGGTTCGAGGACTCCGTCTACCGCTTTGCGCAGATCGTCCACGATTCAGGCGTCCACAGCGCGCCCGTCCTCGTGACATGGCCGTCACGGGGCAGCCTGCTCGCCTATGGTTACGATCGCGAAAGCACCAACTATACGCGTAACGCCCTCGAGAAACTGTTTCAGTATCTGGCGGACGACAAGGAGATAAAGGAAGTCTCCATCCTTGCGCATTCGATGGGCAACTGGCTGGCCCTCGAAGGCCTGCGCCAAATGGCGATACGCAACGGCGGGCTGCCAGCGAAATTCAAGAACGTGATGCTTGCCGCTCCGGACGTCGACGTGGACGTGTTCCGCTCGGAGATCGTCGACATGGGCAAGCAGCATCCCCGCTTTACCTTGTTCGTATCGCGCGATGACCGCGCTCTTGCCTTCTCGCGCAGGATCTGGGGCGACATCCCCCGGCTTGGATCGATCGATCCGGAGCAGGCTCCCTACAAGGAGGAACTCGAAGCCAACAAGATCGCTGTGATCGACATGACCAAGGTGAAGGCTGGCGACAGTCTCCACCATAGCAAGTTCGCGGAATCGCCGGAGATCGTCCAGCTCATCGGCAGGCGTATTTCTGAAGGCCAGACGCTAACCGACAGCAGGGTGGGTCTCGGGGACCGCCTGATCGCCGGAACGACCGGAGCGGCTGCGGCCGCTGGCAGTGCCGCAGGTCTCATTCTCGCGGCCCCGGTGGCGGTCGGAAGGGAGCACGTCGCCTTCTCTAGCGATTTCCTTTGGGATCTGCCGCGAAGACAACCCACCGAAAACCGCTCAACCTGGCTGGAAAACAGCGAGCCGCATGACAGCATTCAGGCTTCGTCCTACCTTGGAGTTGTTTAGCGGGAAACCAGCGCTATGCCCTCTCTTTAGCTCAGGCGGCCTTGCCGATTTTCGACGGACGCGTGGCGGCCGCCTTCTCGACCATGGCGGTGACCTCCGCGCGCCGCGCGCCAGACAGCGGCAGGCGCGGCATGCGAACGCGTTCGGAACCGCGGCCCATGATCTGCTCGGCGAGCTTGATCGACTGCACGAGGTCATGCTCGGCATCGAGGTGCAGAAGTGGCATGAACCAGCGATAGATATCGCGGGCTTTTTCCCAATCGCCGCGTTCGGCGGCGGCAACGAGCTGCACGGATTCCTCCGGGAAGGCGCTGGTGAGGCCCGAGACCCAGCCCTTGGCGCCGAGCATCAGGCCTTCGAGCGCGACGTCGTCGAGGCCGGCGAAAAGATCGAAGCGGTCGCCGAATTCATTGATGAGGTCGGTGAAGCGACGCGGATCCGGCGCGCTTTCCTTGACGGCCTTGATATTCGGCACGTCGGCCAGCACCGTCAGCACGTCGACGCCGATATTGACGCGATAGGCCGGCGGGTTGTTGTAAAGCATGATCGGCAGCGAGGTCGCTTCGGCGACGGTGCGAAAATGCGCGATCAGCTCTTCCGACTTCGGCACATAGACCATGGCCGGCAGCAGCATCAACCCGTCGGCGCCGAGCTTTTCGGCGTCGCGGGCATAGGCGACGGCGCGGCGCGTGTCGAATTCGGAGACGCCCGTCACAACCGGAACGCGGCCGTTGACGACCTCGACGGCGGCTTTAAGGATCGTGCGCTTTTCATCGGGATCGAGCGAATTGTTCTCGCCGCATGTGCCCATGACGATCAGGCCGTTGACGCCGTCATTGACGAGCGCGTCCTGGACGCGCTGGGTCGAGGGCAAGTCCACCGAGAGATCTTCGTTGAATTGTGTCGTTACGGCGGGAAACACGCCCTTCCATCCTGTCGTCATCACTTGAACTCCATTAAAATCAGGAGTGTTATATACAAACTGTCGACAAGACTCAACCGGCTTTATGAGGACCGTTGCATAACCCGGCCGAAACGCAATAAAAGGCTTCAGGACAGAGGCGGGACATATGCAGAATGACACGGAAAATGTGCGGGTGCGCGGCTCGGGCACGCAGAGCGTTTATGTGACCCTGCGCCGGGAGATCCTGTCGATGGCTCTGGAACCTGGCAGTCCGCTCGATGAGGTGCGGCTGTCGGAGCGCTTTGGCATGTCGAGGACGCCCATCCGCGAAGCGCTGCTGCGGCTTGTCGCCGATGGGCTGGTCACGACCCTGCCGAACCGGAACACGATCGTCGCGCCGATCGATTTCGCCAGCCTGCCCACCTATTTCGAAGCGCTGACGCTGATGTACCGGGTGACGACGCGTGGGGCTGCCGAGCGGCGGAACGGCGAAATCATGAAATCGATCCGCCTGCATCAGAAGGATTTTGCCGATGCCGTCGCCGCGCGCGACGCTTATGCGATGATCGAGGCGAACCGTGAATTTCACGTGGCGATTGCAGAGCTAGCCGGCAATGCCTATTACACGGCCTTCTTTGCCAAACTGCTCGACGAGGGCCGGCGTATCCTTCGGCTCTATTATTCGACCTTCGACGACCGCCTGCCGCGCCAATATGTCGATGAACACGAGGAAATCATCGCTGCGATCGAGGCCGGCGACGCCGAGCAGGCCGACCGGCTGGCAATCGCCCATGCCAGCCAGATCGTCCGCCAGATCCAGGACTATCTCGCCCGCGACCTCGAAAGATCGGTAGCGATCAGCCTGTCCTGAAGCACGGATCAGGACAGAACAAACGCATCAATCCTGAATGCCAGCGTCGCTCCCAGCCTTGAGCTTGACCTCGATGACCGGGACGACGACCTTGGGGCAGCGCACCGGCAGGACGAATGTCAGCTCGTTCTCGGCGACGGGGAACTGGGTGTTCGTCCACAGCGTATTGGCGGACGGGCGCAGCCAGGTGACTTCGCTGGCATCATGCAGGAATTGCGCATATTCGATCTTGCCCGCCAGGGCATCGAAATGCAGATGCCTATAGGGCCAGTTGAAGAGGTGGATATAGAGCCGGTCGCCGTTCTGGGTCAGGCGGCAGTCGGGTGGGGCGGTGAAGTCGGACTGGGTGCAGCCGACGATGCTGCGCTCGTGCAGCGCCATCCACTCCTCATAGGCAGTAAGGGCTGATATCGCCCGGTGGTCGAGCGTGCCGCGTGCCGTCGGCCCGACATTCATCAACAGATTGCCGCCGATCGCAACGGTGCCGACAAGCATCTGCACCAGCTGCTCGGTGCTTTTCCAGGTGTCCTCGTCGCGGTGATAACCCCAGGAGCCGCTGAGTGTCTGGCAGGCTTCCCAGACAACGCGCCGGCCGTCGCGCTTCGGCCAGGTGCGCGGCATATATTGCTCCGGGGTGACGATGTCGGGCTGCAGACCGGCAAGATCGAGTCGGTTGTTGATGATGATGTCGGGGGCAAGCTCGCGCACCAGGCGCACCAGCTTCTCGCTTTCCCAGTCCCGATGGCCCTTTCCCACAAGTTCGCCGAGCTTCCACTGCGGATAGCTGAAATCGAACCACATGATGTCGATCCGTCCGAACTCGGTCAGCAGCTCGCGCACCTGCTCGCGCATGAAGGAGGCATAGCGCTGCATATCCCGGCCTTCGTTGATTTTCGCTGCATCGGGATGATTGCGCTGCGGGTGGCGGGGATCGACGGTAAAATCGGGGTGATGCCAGTCGATTAGCGAATAGTAGAAGCCGATCCTCAGGCCCTCGGCGCGGAAGGCGTCGACGAAAGGGCGCAGCAGATCCTTGCCATAAGGGGTGTTGGTCACCTTGAAGTCGGTGGCCTTGGTGTCCCAAAGGCAAAAGCCTTCATGATGCTTGGTCGTCAACACGACATATTTCATGCCCGCGGCCTTGGCGCGTCTCGCCCATTCGCGCGGGTCGTAGAGATCGGGGTCGAAATGATCGAAATATTTCTGGTAGTCGGTGTCATCAAGCTCTTCGCGGCTCTTGACCCATTCATGGCGCGCCGGCAGGGCATAGAGCCCCCAATGCACGAACATGCCGAACCGGTCGTGAACGAACCAGGCCTTCTTCTCGTCGGGCAGGGCCAGTGACTGCAGACTGTCGGCGTCCATGTGATATCCTCCTGTTGATCGTCGATCAGGTCGTTTCGCGGACGATGAGCTCAGGCACGATGACGATGCCGTGCTGGCGGTTTTTTGTGGCGATGCGGCTGAGCAGCAGGCGCACGGCTTCCTCTCCCATCTCCCGTTTCTGCACGCGCAGCGTGGTGAGCGCCGGAGACAGCAGTTCGGCTGTCGGGATGTCGTCGAAACCGATCAGCGCGATCTGACCGGGGATCGAAATCCCGGCAGCCCGGCAGGCCTTCATCGCGCCGATCGCATTGAGGTCGTTGTAGCAGACGAGGGCATCGATATCGGGCGTTTCCGCCAGCAATTGCGCCGCCGCCGTCTGTCCGCCGGCCGCGGTGGGATCACAGTAGACGATGCCGTGCGCCTTCAGCCCATGGGCAGCCAGCGTCTTGCGGAAGCCAACGAGACGGCTCTTGCCGCCGAAGGAGCTGCGCGGCCCGGCAATGATCGCGATTTTGTGGCGGCCGCGTTCGACCAGGTGGTCGATGGCCCGCGACGCGCCGGTCTCGTAGTCCGTGACAATGGTTCCGGCGATCTCGTTCGGAGCCTCGCGGTTGATGAGCACGACGGCGCGGTGGGGTGCGAGCGCCTTATGAAGCGCGGCATCCGGCAGCCGGGCGCTGCAGACGATGATCCCGTCGACCCGATGCCTGAGCAGCGCTTCGATGAGTTCCTCTTCCCGTTTGCTGTTTTCGACGACGTTGGACAGAAGCAGATTGTAGCCGGCCGCGCTCGCCGCATCCTCGGCGCCCCGGATGACCTCTGGAAAGAACGGGTTGGTGATGTCGGGAACAAGAAGACCGATGGTCTTTGACCGGTCCGACCGCAATCCGCGCGCAAAAGGATTGGGGCGATAGTTGAGCTCGTTTGCCGCGGAGAGAATACGCTGACTGGTTTCGGCGCTGGCGCCGCCGCGGCCGTTGAGCACGCGCGAGACCGTCATTGGCGACACGCCTGCGGCATGGGCGACATCGGCGATGGTTATTTTGGAATCTGGTTCTTTGGGGCTGTTCAAAGGCTGTCTCTGAGAAGGCAGGAAAATTACGATAACGATAACTAACATAGTTTCGGTGAAAACCAAGCCTTTGCAGGTTTGGATCACGTCAATGCGAATCCTTTTGACAAGATCATACGATAACGTTAACGTTCCCAATTGAGGAGAAGACGTTAACGATAACCTACTCGAACACAGGGAGGAGAGAATGCAGCACGTCAGGATTCTACGACGGCAGGTCGTTTCGACCGTTGCCGCGGCCATCCTCATCGGGGCCGGCTGGGCCGGCGCCGCGCTCGGTTTCCAGGAGGCGCCGGAACTCAAGGCGCTTGTTGATGCCGGCAAGCTGCCGCCGGTGGATAAACGCCTGCCCAAGGAGCCGCTGGTGCTCACCCCGCTTGAATCGGTCGGCACCTATGGCGGCACCTGGCGCACGGCCACCTTCGGCGGCGGCGACAGCGAGATCGAGCGTTCGATCGGCTATACGAGGCTGGTCCGCTGGAACCCGGAATGGACTGAGGTGATCCCCGATATCGCCAAGAGCGTCGAGGTCAATGCGAATGCCACCGAATATACTTTCACGCTGCGTCAAGGCACGCGCTGGTCGGACGGCGAGCCCTTCACCGCAGACGACCTGGTGTGGTGGAACGAGAATGTGCTGCGCAACACCAAGATCACGCCTGCTGCACCCGACTGGCTGACGGCCGGCGGGGAACCGGTCAAGGTCGAAAAGCTTGGCGACGACAAAGTTGTCTTCAAATTTGCTGCGCCGAACGGCCTGTTCCTGATGAACATGGCGACCGTGCGCGGCTCCGATATCCTGGCGGCGGCACCCGCACATTACCTCAAGCAGTTCCACAAGGATTTCAATCCCGATGGCATCGATGCCCTGGTGAAGGCGGCAGGTGCGGCCGATTGGGTCCAGCTCTTCAACAACAAGATCGGCTTTCCCGGCCGCTGGCGCGATCTCGGCCGGCCGACGCTCGACGCCTGGGTGCTGACCGCGCCCTATAACGGCACGACCCAGGTCGTCGCCGAACGCAATCCCTACTACGCCAAGGTGGATACCGCGGGAAACCAGCTGCCTTACTTCGATCGTGTCACCATCGACGTGATGCAGGATACGCAGGCGATCATCCTGAAGGCGATCAGCGGCGAAATCGACATGCAGAACCGCTTCATCGAGACGACGGACGCCCGCACCGTCATCGTGCAGAACCAGCAGAAGGGCGGCTACGGCCTGTTCATCGCCCGGCCGGCCTGGTCGAACGCCCTGCTGATCACGCTCAACCAGACCCACAAGAACCCGGCCTTGCGCGCCGTCTTCTCCAACAAGGATTTCCGCATCGGCCTCAGCTACGCCATCAACCGTGAGGAGCTGAACCAGCTGATCTATGCCGGGCAGGCCAAACCCTATCAGGCGGCGCCCCGCGAAGGCACCGCGCTCTACGACGAGAAGATGGCGACGCAGTATCTCGAATATAATGTCGACCTCGCCAATCAATATCTCGACAAGGCGGGCCTGACCAAAAAAGATGCCGAGGGTTTTCGCCTCGGTCAGGACGGCAAGCGCATCACTTTCGCGATCGACGCCTTGACCGGCAGCCCGATCCAGGTCGACGCGCTGGAAATGATCCAACGTTATTGGCGGGCGGTCGGCATCGACATGCAACCGCGCCCGGCTGAACGGTCGCTGATCTTCTCCCGCCTGCAGAACAACGACAATGACGGCCTCGGATGGGTTGGTGGCGGCGGCTACGACTTCCTCGGCCTGCTCGATCCCAAATGGTATTTCCCGCACGAATACGAGTCGAGCTTCGCGACCGCATGGGGTCTTTATTACCAGAATCCCAAGGACCCGAACGCTCAGGAACCGAGCCCGGCCGCCAAGAAGCAGATGGACCTTTACCGGCAGGTGCAGGAAGCCCCGACGCTCGAAAAGCAGCTGGCCGCCATGAAGGAACTGCTGGCCATCACCCGGGACGAATTCTACGTCATCGGCACCAACCTCGAGCCGGATCGCGTTGGTATCGTCAAGACCAATATGCACAACGTCCCGAAGGTCATTCCCAGCACGTCCTTCTACATGACGCCGGGACCGGCCAAGCCCGAGACCTTCTATTACCAGCAATAAGGGCCTCCGATCGGCGGAATGGCGTCTCCGGCGCCATTCCCAAAGCACAGCCTCGCCCCATCACCCAAAGCGATCGGCGATTGCCGGTTGAAGGAGCTTGAATATGGCCGGCTTCATTATCAGACGTCTGCTATACATGATCCCGATGATGTTCGCGATCTCGGTCGTGACCTTCATCATCATCCAGCTGCCGCCGGGTGATTTCCTGACCGCGATGACCGCGCGTCTTGCCTCGCAGAACGAGACCATCGATCCGGGCGTCATCGCCGGCCTGCGCGAGCGCTACGGCCTCGATCAGCCTTGGGCGGTGCAATATTGGAAATGGATCAGCGGCATCTTGCTGCGCGGCGATTTCGGCCAGTCCCTCGATTGGAACAAGCCGGTCAGCGAATTGATCTGGGCGCGCATGGGCCTGACGATGGTGGTCTCGGTGACCACGCTGCTCTTCGTCTGGGCGGTGGCCTTTCCGATCGGCATCTATTCGGCGGTGCGGCAATATTCGGTGGGCGATTACGTCGCCACCTTCTTCGGCTTCCTTGGCCTTGCCATTCCGAACTTCCTGCTGGCGCTGGTGCTGATGTTCGTCTCCGCGCAGTATTTCGGCCAGAGCGTCGGCGGGCTGTTTTCGCCCCTTTATATCAACGCCGCCTGGAGCTGGGCCAAGCTTGGCGACCTCATCTCGCATATGTGGATCCCGGTCGTCGTGCTCGGCACGGGTGCGACGGCGGCGCTGATCCGCATCATGCGCGCCAACCTGCTCGACGAACTCAACAAGCCCTATGTCGACATGGCGCGGGCCCGGGGCCTCAGCGAAATCCGGCTGCTGCTGAAATATCCGGTGCGCGTCGCCCTCAACCCCTTCGTCTCGACGGTCGGCTGGGTGCTGCCGCACCTCGTCTCGGGTTCGGTGGTGGTCTCCATCGTCCTCAGCCTGCCGATCACCGGACCGCTGCTGCTCAACGCCCTGTTTGCCCAGGATATGTATCTCGCCGGCACGTTCATCCTGCTGATGAGCATGCTGACGCTGATTGGCACCCTGATCTCCGATTTGCTGCTCGCCTGGCTCGATCCACGCATTCGCAATGGCTGAAGGACGATACCAATGACCGATCACGCTATCGCGCTGGCGCCTGAAGCTGTTCACAATTCCGATGCCGTCGCCGGCCAATGGAAACTGATCTGGCGCCGCTTCTGTCGTCACCGGCTGGCGTTGGCCGCTGGGTTCGTCATTCTCCTGATATACCTGGTCGCGCTCTTTGCCGAGGTCCTCGCCCCGGTTTCATCGCAGACCTACGATTCCCGCTACACCTATGCGCCGCCCCAGCGGCTCAAAGTCGCCGGTTACGACGCGGCGGGCCAGTTTCATGCGCTCTACGTCAACGGCTATTCGATGAAGGTCGATCCGATCGCGCTCAGCCGCACTTACGTGCCCGATCCCGCCGTCGTCATTCCCGTCGGCTTCTTCGTGAAAGGTGAACCCTATCGGTTCTGGGGGCTGTTCGATTTCGACCGTCACCTGATCGGCCCGGTCGAGGCGGGCAAGCCATTCTACCTGTTCGGCGCCGACCGGCTGGGGCGCGACGTCTTCAGCCGGACGGTGCATGGCACGCGGGTTTCGATGTCGGTCGGCCTGATCGGCGTGGCGATCAGCCTCGTCCTCGGTATCATCGTCGGCGGCATCTCCGGTCTTTACGGCGGCTGGGTGGATGATGTCATCCAGCGTTCCATCGAGCTCATCAACTCGATCCCGACCATCCCGCTGTGGATGGGGCTTGCCGCCGCCGTTCCGATCAGCGCCGATCCGATCCTGGTCTATCTCTGGATCACGATCATCCTGTCGCTGATCGGCTGGACCGACCTTGCGCGCGTGGTGCGCGGCCGTTTCCTGTCGCTGAAGACGGAGGACTTCGTCATCGCTGCCCGTCTCGATGGCTGCTCCCGGATGCGCATCATCTGGCGGCACATGGTCCCCTCCTTCATGAGCCACATCATCGCCTCGGTCACGCTCGCCATTCCGACGATGATTCTCGCCGAAACCGCACTTTCCTTCCTTGGCATCGGCCTGCGGCCGCCGGTGGTCAGCTGGGGCGTGCTGCTCCAGGAGGCCCAGAACATTCTCGCGGTCTCGAGCGCGCCCTGGCTGTTTCTTCCGGGCCTGGCGGTGATCGTCACGGTGCTCGCGCTCAATTTCCTCGGTGATGGATTACGTGATGCTGCAGATCCCTATGAATACTGACGCGAATTTCGCCACGGCCGGTAGCCTGCACCGGCATCGTGACCCGTTGATCGAGGTCGACGAGCTCAGGACGCATTTCTTCGGCGGTACGGGCACGGTGAGGGCGGTCGACGGCGTTTCCTTTTCCATCCCGCGCGGCAAGACGGTTTGCGTCGTCGGTGAATCCGGGTCGGGCAAGAGCATCACCGGCCGCTCGATCCTCAACCAGGTTCCGCGCGGCGGGCGGATCGTCTCGGGCGCGATCCGCTACCGGCCCGATCCGGCCGCACCCGCGATCGATCTGGCGGCGCTCGATCCGCGCGGCCGCGACATGCGGGCGATCCGCGGCGCCCAGATCGGCCTGATCAGCCAGGAGCCGATGGCGGCGCTCTCACCCGTCCATACGATCGGCAACCAGATGGTGGAGGTGATCCGCCTGCATCTGAAGATGGGAAAGAAGGAGGCGCGCGAACATGCCATCGATACGCTCGCTCTTGTCGGTATTCCCAGGCCGGCCGAGCGCATGGAAAGTTACGCCTTCCAGTTTTCCGGCGGGATGCGTCAGCGTGCGTGCATCGCGTTGGCGCTCGCCTGCCGCCCCAAACTGCTGATCGCCGACGAACCGACCACGGCGCTCGATGTGACCACCCAGGCCAATATCCTCGACCTACTCGCCTCGCTGCAGGCCGAATTCGGGCTCTCGGTGCTGTTCGTCACCCATGATCTCGGTGTGGTTGCCGAAATCGCCGACGAGGTCGTCGTCATGTATGTCGGCCGGGTGGTCGAGGCGGGCGATGTCGACACGATCTTCCATGCGCCTGTTCATCCATACACGAAGGCGCTGCTGCAATCGGTACCGCGCATGCATGGACAACCGAGCGAACGGCTCGCGACCATCGAGGGCATGGTGCCGTCGCGTTTCGCCCGGCTTGCGGGCTGCAGCTTTCACCCCCGATGCAGGCAAGCGAGGGCGGGGCTGTGCGATCAGAAGGACCCGGAGTCCGTCCTCATCGGCGACGGGCACGTCGCCAGCTGCCTGCTCTATGAGGGAGGACAATGATGGCCGATCCCACCCTGCAGAAAAGCCCTCTGCTCGAGCTGAACGAGCTCCGCATGCATTTCCCCATCCGCAAGGGTGCGTTCCGAAGGGTCGTCGGGCATGTCAAGGCGGTCGACGGCGTTTCGCTGCGCATTGAGGACGGGGAGACGCTCGGCATTGTCGGCGAATCCGGCTGCGGCAAGTCGACCCTTGCCCGCACCGTGCTGCGCATCTATCGGCCGACGAGCGGCGAGATCCGCTACCGCGACCGCAGCGGCGCAACGATCGATCTTGCGGCCATGTCAGGTCCGGCCCTCGACGAAATCCATCGCGACCTGCGCATTGTGTTTCAGGACCCGCAATCCTCGCTCAATCCGCGCCTTCCCGTCATCGACATCATTGGCGAGGTGCTCAGCGTCAACGGCATCGCCAAGGGCCGGGAATTGGAGCACCGGGTCGCCGAACTGATGCAGAGTGTCGGCCTGCGGCCGGAATATATGCGCCGCTATCCGCATGCTTTCTCCGGCGGCGAACGCCAGCGCATCGGGATTGCCCGGGCGCTGGCGTCCAACCCGCGCCTTGTCATCGCCGACGAGGCCGTCTCGGCGCTCGATGTCAGCGTGCAGGCCCAGACCATCAACCTGTTGCAGGATCTGCAGGAACAATTCGGCCTGACCTATCTCTTCGTCGCCCACGACCTTTCGGTTGTAAGGCACATCTCGGACAATATTGCCGTCATGTATGTCGGCCGGGTGGTCGAAAGGGCGCCGACGGAGCAGATCTTTTCGCGCCCCCTCCATCCCTATACCGAGGCGCTGCTGTCGGCCGTGCCCATCGCCGATCCCAGGATGCGCCGCCACGGCAAGCGCATCCGACTGGCGGGCGAGGTCGCCGACCCCGCGCATCCGCCTCCCGGCTGCGCATTTCATCCGCGCTGCCGCTACGCCACCGAGCTTTGCAGGCAGGAGGTGCCGTCCTTGCGCACCATTACGGCCGATGGGCACGCGGCGGCCTGTCACTATGCCGAAACCCTGTCGCTCAATCCCTTTGCCGACCGTACCGTTCCGGAGTTCAATTGATGCCCGAATTCATTCCACGCTCCGAGCAGCGTCCCATCGTCGATACCTCCTCCAGGACGCTCGATCTCATTTACTTCGACCTCGTCACGCTTCCGGCCGGTGGTCGGGACACGCGGCGGCTGGGCTTGCACGAAAGCCTCTACGTCGTGCTGTCGGGTCAGGTGGATATCGAGGTGGATGACATCAGGTTCGAAGCGGTGGGCCGGCGGGCCGATATTTGGGAAGGCGATGCGGACTCGGTTTACGCGCCCGTCGACGCCAACGTCCGGATATCGGCCCGTGGGGGTCCGGCGGAAGTCGCGATTGCCGGCGGCATCTGCGACAGGCGCTACGCCCCGTTCCGCGTCACGCCCGAAGAGGTCGATGCGGTCAATGTCGGCTCGCCCGATACACACAGCCAGCGGCGCATCGTTCACCTGCTCGGCCAGAGGCAGAACGGGCGCTGCGGCAATCTGCTGGTGAGCGAACTCTATGCCGGCGAGGGCTGCTGGTCGGGCTATCCTCCCCATAAGCACGATACGGAAGATGGCGATGCCGAGACGCTGCACGAGGAGCTTTATCACTATCGCTTCCGACCCGAGACCGGCTTCGGCAGCCAGATCACCTATGACGACGACGGTCCGGTCAAGATCCTGATGACCCGCAACGGCGACACTGTCCTGGTCGATCGAGGCTATCACCCGACCGTCACCTCGCCCGGCCATCGGGGCTACATCTTCACCATCCTCGTCGGCAAGCATCGCCGCGGGCTGATCCAGCGCTTCGATCCCGCCCATCAGCATCTGACCAAGACCATCCCCGGCATCGATGCGATGCGCGAAAAGTTCAAATAGCCGGTGCCGGCAGCAGGCATCGCCAGATTTCCGTCCTAGGAGAGATGATCCATGCGTGAGCGTACGCGAATAAACGTTGATGCCGGCCAAGCCGTGCGCCCCTTCAGCCGGTTCTGGCGCGGCACCGGCTTTTCGCCGGCCGAGCTGCTGCTCGAACCCGAGATGCGCCAGATGCTCGCCTATATGGGCAGCCTGCCGAACGAAGGTATCCGGTTCCTGCGCGTCCACTATCTCTACAATCTGCTGCGCTCGACCGGTGGTCTTGGCGGCTACGACTGGTCGCTGCTCGACCGGGCGCTCGACGTGATGATCGGGCACCGTCTGAAGCCGTTCTTCGAGCTGATGGGCAATCCCTCGGGGCTCTTCACCGACTATGAGGACATGGATCAGGTCAGGCGCTGGCGGGACCTGGTGACGGCGACGGCGGATCGATACGGCGCGCGCTACGGCATGGACGAATTGCGGACATGGTACTTCGAAACGACGAACGAGGCCGATTCCGGCTGGTGGACCTACGGCATCGAGGGCTACACCAATTATTACGACGCCTGCGTCGCAGGGCTCGATGCGGTGGATCCCAGCCTGCCGATGGGCGGTCCCGGCACCGCCCGCACGCTCTCACCGATCTTTCGCGCCCTGATGGCCCATTGCGACAGCGGCACGAGTTGCCTGACCTGCGACGGCCCGCCGCGCCTCGACTACATTTCGATCCACGAAAAGGGCGTCAACGGCAGCAAGGACGACCTGACGCCGAAGACGAATGCCATCATCGACCGGACGCTGCTCGTCGTCGATTATCTCAAGGAGCACCATCCGCGGCTTGCCGGCCTGCCGATCATAAACGACGAGTGCGACCCGCAGCTCGGCTGGAGCGATCACCACAGCTGGCACGGCAAGGCCTATTACGCCGGCATCATCGCCCGGATCATCGAACAGCACGACCGGCGCATCATCGCCCCCAAGGCGGCGAATTTCACTTTCCTCAGCAATGACCACGCTTTTATCGGCGGCTGGAGCCAGCGCACAATCTTCGCCTATTTCGGTCCGCGCAATTTCACCAAGGCGCAGTGGGAGCACAAGACCGAGCTCGACAAGGTGGTGGCCGACATCGACAGCGCGCCGCCCTTCGATATCATCAAAAAGCCTGGTCTCACCTCGATGGAACTGCTGGCGACGCTCGGCGACACCGTCTGCAAGGTGACGGCCGAGCCGCCGCTGACACCCGATCAGGATGGCTTGGCGATCCTGCCGACGCGGATGCCTGGCGGCGGCGTTTCGATCAGCCTCATCCATAGCGTCGATGCCATCAACCGTTCGGGCCGGACCGCCGTGCGGCTCGAGGTGACTGGGCTCGCTCCCCGCCGCCACGCGCTGTGCCTGCTGCGCATCGACGAGGAATTCACCAATCCGATGGAGGTCTGGGAGGCCCAGCGCGACGAAAGCAATCCGCGCGGGCCCTTCGAGCCGGTCGGCGCGCCGCTTGTGCCTGATGAAGCGCAGTTCGCCGAATTGCGCCGCGCCCAGGAGCCTGCCCTGCTGCATCCGATCAGCGTCGTCGAATGCGACGAGGGCCGGATCAGCGTCGATCTCGATGTGCCGTTGCCGTCGCTGACGCAGGTGCTCGTCGTCCCCGACATCGGCGCGCCCCCGGCTACACCCACCGGCCTTACCGTCGAACGTTACCTTGGCCTCGGCGGGCGGGAGGAGCGCATGCTGTTCTGGGCGGCCGGCGATGCCAGCCCCGCCATCTTCTACGATGTCCTCGTCAGCACCGATGGCGAGACCTTTGAAAAGGTCAGTCCCGCGCCGCTGATCTCGACAGCATTCCTGCAGATGTCGCCGCCGGCGGGTGCGCATTACGCGGTGCGCGCCCGGGATGCGTTCGGCCGCCACAGCGAGCTTTGTGCCTCTCGTCGATGAGCAATGAAAACAATGGACATCGCCTATTTCACCAAGACCCTGGAAGGCCTGCCGGTGGAGACGGCGGCGGAGATCACGGCGGAGCTTGGCTTCGACTGCGCCGATCTACTTATTCGCGAGGGTCACGCCGTCTCACCCGACAGGCCGGAGGAGATCGTCAAGGCGGGCAAGCTTTTTGCTGCGGCCGGTCTGCGCATCCCGATGGCGACGATCGACGCCACGCAGCCGGACGATCCAGCGTCCAGGCTGCTTGCTTGCTGCGGCGAGGCCGGAATCGGGCAGATCCGGCTTGGCTTCTGGCGCTATGATCCGTCGCGGCGCTGGCAGGTTCAGTTCGATGAGGCGCGGCGCGACCTCGATGGTTTCGAGCGTCTCGCCGACAAATTCGGCATCAAGCTCACCATCCAGCTTCACGGCGGGACCCTCCATGCTTCGGGTGCGCTGGCAGCGCAACTGCTGGCCGGGCGCGACACGATGAGGATCGGCGCCTATCCCGACCCGGCCAATCAGCTCATTCGCGAGGGCAGCGAGGACTGGCGTCTGACCCTTGATCTTCTCGATCCCTGGTTCTGCTGCATGGGTGTCAAGAATTGCGGCTGGTTTCCCGGCGCTTATGGAACCCACGGCCAGCGCGCATGGCATTCGGACTGGTACGGGCTCGACGAAGGCATGGTGCCCTGGAACGACATCGTCCCGCATCTCATCGCCACCGGCTTTGCCGGCGTGCTCTCGGTGCATTCGCAATACCGTCTTCCCCGGGAACAGGCGCTCGACAAGGCCCGCGCCGATCTTGCCCATCTCAGGCGCCTCGTCGCCGCAGCGAAAGAGTAGGACCATGAGCAAACAGGCGCCCGTCATTGCCGTCCTTTTGACAGAAAAGACCCGCCGCATGATGCTGGACGATGCGGCGACCGCTGAGGTGAACGGCCTCGGCGAGGTGCGCTGGCCGGCCGGCGCCACGATCGATGCTGCCGATGTCGACCGGCTGCTGCAGGACGCCACGGCTTGCCTCACCGGATGGGGCACGCTGCCCTTCGATCCTGCCCTGCGACAGCGTCATCCGCGCCTTTCTCTCGTGGCTCATTCCGCAGGCAGCATCCGCAAGCTCGTTCCGGCGCGACTGTTCGATGACGGCCTTCGCGTCAGCCACGCCGCCTCGAAAATTGCCGTCTCGGTTGCCGAGTTCGTCGTCGCCGAAGCGCTGCTTGCCATGCGCGGCATTCACCTTCTGCATCATCGATTGCGTGACGGCGGTGAATGGCTCGACGTCCGCGCCGCGGTGCCGCAAAGATTGCTCGGCGCCAGAACGGTCGGCATCGTCGGCGCCGGATATGTCGGGCGGGCGGTCATGCGCCTGCTCGTCCCATTCGGCTGCCGTGTGCTCGTCGTCGATCCCTATCTCAGTGACAGCGAGGCCGCGGCACTCGGTGTCGTCAGAACAGCACTGGACGATGCGCTGGCGCAAAGCGATGTGATGTCCCTGCATGCGCCCGTCCTGCCCGAAACGCGCCGCATGATCGGCGCCCGCGAACTGGCGCTGCTGCGTCCCGGCGCATTGTTCATCAACACGGCGCGGGCCGAGCTGGTCGATGAGGCGGCATTGCTTGCCGAGCTCCGCTCCGGCCGCATCGAGGCTGCTCTCGATGTCTTCGACAGTGAGCCGCTGCCTCAAGACAGCCCGTTCCGCGACCCGGCGCTCGCCAATGTCACCATTTCGCCGCATGCCGCCGGCCACACCGAGGAGGCGCATTTCGCCCAGGGCCGGGCCATGGTGGACGAGATCGGCCGGCTGCTGCGCGAAGAACCGCTCCAACATGAAGTGTCGCGCGCCATGCTGGAGCGGATGGCATGAGCATGGACAGAAGTATCGGAAGTCTCGTGACGGCGCCGCGCATCAGAATTGTCGAGATAGACGCCTTCGAGCGCGAGATCAGCCTGCGCCTGCCGTTCCGCTTCGGCGCGGCGACGCTGGAAAAGGCGCCGCAGGCCTTTCTCAGGGTGCGTGTCGAGGACGAGGAGGGGAAAACCGCCATCGGCGCGGCCGCCGAAATGATGGTGCCAAAATGGTTCGACAAAAATCCGGCGCTGACGCCAGCGCAGAATGTCGATCAATTGCGCGGTTCGATCCGTACCGCGGCCGCCGCGTCGCTCGAAGCGTCCGCGCCTGCGACATTGTTTGCCGCTGCACAGTTGAACCAGATGGAAACCGCCCGCCGCCTGCCTGGAAATCCGCTGGCCACCGGCTTCGGCCCTTCGCTGATCGCCCGCGGCGTGCTGGACGCCTATTGCCGCCTTGCCGGCATTTCCTTTTTCGATGCCGTGAGGCGCAATGTCATCGGCATCGGCGGCCCGATGCTGCCCGGCGATATCGCCGCAGATGCAGCGTCAGCCGTGCTCGCAAGCCTTCGTCCCGCCGTCTCGATCGCAGCCCGGCATACGATCGGGCTTCTCGACCCGATTACCGAGAGCGAGATCGTCGATCATGTCGATGACGGACTGCCGCAAAGCCTCGAGGCGGTCATCGCGCGCTATGGCAATCGCTGGTTCAAGATCAAGCTGTCCGGCGCGATCGATGCCGATATCGACCGGCTGGCGCGGATCGCCGCCGTGCTGGACCGTCTGCCAGACTATCGGGTGACGGTCGATGGCAATGAACAGTTCGCCGCCGCCGACGAGCTTGCCGCCCTGCTGGCGCGGATCGCGGCCATGCCGCGACTGGTGCGGCTGCGTGCGGCCATTGCCTTCATCGAACAGCCGTTCTCGCGCGCGATCACCATGGTAACGCCGCTCGGGGATCTGGCGGCGCAGCTGCCTTTTCTGATCGATGAGAGCGATGATGGCGATGGTGCCTTCGCCCGCGCCCGGCCGCTCGGCTATACCGGCGTTTCCTCGAAAACCTGCAAGGGCATTTACCGCTCGCTCATGAAGGCGATCCGCATCAAAACGGCAGGCGTGCCGGGATTGTTTCTCTCCGGCGAGGATCTGACCTGCCAGGCCGGGCTTGCCGTGCAGCAGGATCTGGCGTTGGTTTCGCTGCTCGGCCTCTCCCATGTCGAGCGCAACGGCCATCACTATGTGGCCGGCATGCGAGGGGCGCCGCAGGCGGAGAAGGCGCGTTTTGCCGCTGCCCATCCGGATCTCTACGAGCAAGGCCGGGACGGACCGCTGCTGTCGATCCGCGACGGCCGGATCGCCATCGCTTCGCTCGGGGCCGTCGGCTACGCGAGCGGCGCTTTGCCCGATTTCGAGGCGATGAAATCATTGTCGTGAGACTTGGCGACATTCAGCATGGAGAGCAGCGCTGTTCTGTTGAACTGTGAGATCTGAGCACCCAATTCCACCAAAACGGATACTCTACACAGGGCATCACGCGCGTTCCGAACCATTTCTGTACCTCCTGATTGGAATGCAGGACGCGCAGGCGGCTTGAGGCCGCCTGCGGGGGAACACGTCCCGCGGTCTGTTCCCGTGGGGAGGGAACGCGACCGAAGAGGTCGCCGTCACCGGCTGCTGACTGGAAGGCGGCGGAGATCATCGCTAGCCGTGCCCCCGCCGCGATTGCTCGGGCTGGAAGGCGATCGTCGCGTGATCGTTGGACGCATGCGGCTTATCTCCAGCGGTTTCCTCAACAAGCCCGATCCGGCGCAACAACTGCTTGACGATCTGTTCCAGCTCATCGACGAAGGTGAAGATGACCGGGATGACGATGAGGCTGAGGAAGGTCGACATCATCACGCCGCCGATCACGACAATCGCCATCGGCTGCCGGAAACTCGAATCGCCGCCGGTCAGGCTGAGCGCGACCGGAAGCATGCCAGCCGCCATGGCAATGGTGGTCATGACGATCGGCCGGGCTCGCTTGTGGCAGGCATCCACGAGGGCATCGAAGCGGGGCATGCCCTGGCGGCGCGACATGATCGCATATTCGATGAGAAGGATGGAGTTCTTGGTCACGACGCCCATCAGCATGAGCAAACCTATAACGGCCGCCATCGAGAAGCTGGTTCCGGTCAAAACGAGCGGCAGCAGCGCGCCGCCGAGCGAGAGCGGCAGAGCCATCAGCAGGGTGAGCGGCTGCAGGAAATCGTGAAAGAGCAGCACCAGAACCGCGTAGATGCAGAACACGCCGATCGCCATGGCAAGGGCGAAGCTCTGGAACAGTTCCGAACTGCGCTGAAGCTCGCCCTGTTCAACGAGGGTGACGCCCGACGGCAGGTGCTGGAGCGCCGGCAGTGCCTGCGCCTCGCGATTGACGTCGCCGAGGATGCGGCCGTTGAGTTCGACGGAAAGGGTGACATTGCGCATCCGGTCGATGCGGTCGATTTCGGAAGGGCTGCCGCCGATCTTCATATCGGCGATCGATCCGAGATCGACATTGCCGTTCGTGCCCGCCACCCGCATGTTCTTGATGTCGTCCAGATTGGTGCGTGTCTCGGGCGAGAAGCGGACGACGATCGGAATCTGGCGCTGCGGCAGGTTGAGCTTCGGCAGGTCGGCCGAATATTCTCCATTCGTCGCCACGCGCACGGCCTCGGCGATGGAGCTCGACGTCACGCCGAGCGCTGCTGCACGCGCAAAATCGGGCGTGATCTGGATTTCGGGCGCCTGCCGGGCGGCGGTTGACGTCACTGCTCCGATACCCTGCAGCGTGCGCAGCTGTTCCTCGAGCGCCGTGCTTGCACTGTCGAGGACATTCGCATCGTCGCTCGCCAGTGTGATATCGAGTTTCGTGCCGTTGCCGCCGCTGCCGACCTCCACGCGTACACCGGGGAGGACGGACAGCGCCTGGCGCATGTCGTTTTCGATTTCCGACTGCTTGCGATCGCGATCGCCGATTGGCGACAGGACGGCGACGATCGTGGCGGAGCCGACATCGCTCGTCGTGCTGCTGTCGGGGCCGCCGCCCGAGGATGCGGAGCCGACGGAGGAAAAGACACGTGTGACATCATTGAGTTTGCCGACGATATCGGCTGCTTTCTTCGCCGCGTCGTCGGTCTGCTCGATCGTGACGCCCGGCTGCATGGTGAGCGTAATTTGGGTTCGCGCGTCGTCGGAAGCGGGCAGGAAGCCCGATTTCAGCAGGGGAATGGTGGAAAGCGAAAGGGCGACGACGATGGCGGTCACGGCCACCGTCGTTTTCCGGCGGTTCATGGCAGCTTTCACGACTGCCATATAGGCGCGCATGATACGGCCGTCCTTTTCCTCCTTAGGATGGGCCTTCATGAAATAGGCAGCCATCATCGGCGTCAGCAGGCGCGCGACGGCCAGCGAGGCGATGACGGCGACGGCGGTGGTGATGCCGAACTGACGGAATAGCAGTCCCGGAATGCCGCTCATGAATGCGGTTGGAAGGAAGACTGCGACCAGCGTGAAGGTGGTTGCGATGACGGCAAGCCCGATCTCGTTGGCGGCTTCGAGGGCGGCATCGATCGGCCGCTTTCCCATCTGCAAGTGGCGGGCGATGTTTTCGATCTCGACAATGGCGTCGTCGACGAGGATGCCGACCACGAGCGACAGCGCAAGCAGCGTAATGATATTCAGGCTGAAGCCGCAGAGGGACATGACGAGGAAGGTCGGTATGACAGACAAAGGCAGCGCCACGGCCGACAGGATCGTTGCCCGCCAGTCCCGCAGGAAGAGCCAGACGACGACGATCGCCAGGATCGCACCCTCGTACAGCATGTGCATCGAGCCGCTGTAATTCTCGATGATCGGTCCGATCGTACTGTAGGCGTCTTCGATCTGCACGTTGGAATGCTTGGCGGCAAACTGCTTGATCGCTGTGTCGACGTTCTCAGCGACACCGCTGTCCGAAAACCCGTTCGAGCGCTTGAGCTCGACCGCGATCACCGGCCTCCCGTCGAGATAGGCCATCGAGGAGCGTTCGGCGAAGCTGTCGGTGACAATTGCGATATCGTCGAGGCGAATCTGCTGGCCGTTCGCCAGCGGAATTCTAAGCGCTTTCAGCGCCTCGACCGAGGGCAGGGCGCCGAGCGTTCGCAAGGTTTGGCGGGTGCCGCCGATTTCGCCAAGTCCGCCTGATGTATCCGCCTGCACCGCCTTCAACTGCGATGACACGGTCGCCGCAGTGACCCCAAGCGACGCCATGGTCGCAGGGTCGAGATCCACATGGACCTCGCGGTCGATGCCGCCGATGCGGTTGACTTGTCCGACGCCCGGCACCGATAGCAGCGCCTTGGTCAGATCATTGTCGACGAACCAGGAAAGTTCGGTCTCGTTGAGAGCGGTCGAGCGAATGGCATAAGTGACGAGCGCGGAACTCTGTACCGTGACCTTGGTGACGCTTGGGCTTTCCATCTGCGCCGGCAGATCGCCCTTGACGCTGTCGACGGCGTTGCGGACTTCGTTCAGAGCCGTTTCGCTGTCTTTCTCAAGCTTGAAGGAAACCTTGATCGAGACGGTACCATCGGTGATCGTCGTGGTGATGTGGTCGAGATAGCTGAGCGAGGCGAGACTATCCTCGATGGTGCGGGCGACCTCGGTCTCGAGCTGCGTCGGTGCTGCGCCGTCGAGCGTTGCGGTGACGCTGATCGTCGGGAGATCCATATCGGGGAAGTTCTGGATCGGCAGCTGCTTGAAGGCCAAGAGCCCGCCGACGGCAAGCATCACGAACAGCAATATTGCCGGTACGGGGTTGCGGATCGACCATGCTGAGAAGTTCATCAGTTCGTCTCCGCAATCTTTACGAGGTCGTTGTCCGACAGGAACGCGCCGCCGGAGCTCACTACTTTTGCGGAGCGGTCTATGCCGGAGACGATTTCCACCTCGCCATTGTTGCGGCGGCCGGTTTCCACCCGGATCCTTTGCACCCGTTGATCCTCGCCCGCGGTGAAGACGTAGCTAATGCCATCCCGGAATACGATCGCCGTTTCGGGAACGGTCAGCGCCGGGGAGGTCTGCAGTTCGATGTTGCCGGTCACGTAAAGCCCGGTGCGCAGGCGCATGTCGGCTGGAAGCGTGACATAGACGATCGCCCGGCTGGTATCTGTGCTGACCGACGGTCCGACAAGTCTCACCTTGGCCTCGATGGGTTGGCCGTCCGGCCCGTTGATCCTGACGCTCAAGCCTTCGAAAATCCGCGAGAGGTAGCGGGCGGAAACCTCAGCCTGCCATTCGATCCGCTGCTGGCGCACCATGCGGAACAGCTCGGTGCCGGTAGAGACGACAGCGCCGAGATTGGCGGACCGCGAAGTTATGACTCCATCATCGACCGCTGTGATGGTCGTTTGCGCCAGCTTGATCTTTTCGCTGTCGAGTGCGGCCTCTTCCGCTGCAAGGCTTGCCGTCGCCGTCTGCTCGTCGGCCAGATACTCGACGATTTTCTCGTCAGAAAGCGCACCCGAGGATTGGAGCTGCCGTGCCCGGTCGGCATTGGCCTTGGCCTTCGTAAGGCTTGCCTTGGCGTTCTCGACGGCCGCATCCTGCTTGCGCAGGTCGGCGAGCACGCTCTCCTGCGAAAGCCGGACGAGAGTCTGTCCTTTCGTGACGGCGGAGCCGACATCGGCCAGAACCTCGGTAATGCGCAGGCCGCTCGTCTCCGAGGCGATGATCGCTTCCTGCCACGGTTTCAACCACCCGCTCGCGGGAACGGTCTCAGGCCAGTTCCGTTGCGCCGGCGCCGTCAGGGAGACGGTGAGCGCGGTTGCGGCTGCCTGTTCCGCCATGGCAAGACGGACGGGGCAGACAAGAACTGCCGCAACCAGCGCAGCGGCAAGTATTCTGGATGGTTTTCTCAACAAAGCATTCCTTGTGGTCAAAGGCATCGGTGCCTCTGGATCCGCGCGAACGCGACGCAGGAGTGCCGCTCATGTCGAGGCAACCCGGTCCCGGTGCGCGTCGATGTCATGGGCAGGATAAGTAACGGGACGAACGTTAAGCGCGGTCAACTTAGTGTTAAGTTAGGTAAAACTTCGCCGGGCGAGCGCGTATGTGCTGTATGGCTTGCCCGATCAATGACGGACTAAGCACATGAACAAGGTTCTCCTCATCGACGACGATGCCGAGTTGACGACGCTTCTGCAGGAATATCTGGTCGAGGAAGGATATAACGTAGTGACGGATACGGACGGCCGCGCCGCCATCGCCGCGGCCGCCGGCAATATGGTCGATATCATCGTTCTCGACATCATGATGCCGCGGATGAACGGGATCGAGGTATTGCAGCGGATCAGGAAACTGAGCCAGGTTCCCGTTTTGATGCTGACGGCGAGGGGCGACGACGTCGACAGGATATCGGGCCTCAATCTCGGCGCCGACGACTATGTGTCGAAACCCTGTTCGCCCGGCGAGCTGGCGGCAAGGCTGCGCGCCATCCTGCGCCGCGCGGGCCAGCCGACAGGCGGCGCATCGACCGATACGATCAGGGCGGGACAGCTCGTGATCCATTCCGGCAGCAGAAGCGCCGAATGGCGCGGCGAGACTTTGGAGCTGACCGGCACCGAGTTCAGCCTGCTCGAGGTGCTTGCCCGCAGCGCCGGCCAGCTGGTGTCGAAGCAGGAGATTTCGAAGCGGGCCTTCGGCAAGCCGCTGACCCCGTTCGATCGCCGTATCGACGTCCATATCAGCAGCGTTCGCCAGAAGCTCGGACTGCGGGAGGACGGGCAATCCTGGATCCAGTCCGTTCGCGGCCAGGGCTACCAACTTCTCGTAGACTGACCATGCCGCGGCTTTTCTGGAAATTCTTCAGGATCATCTGGCTCACTCTGGCGGCAAGCCTTGCTGCCATTATCCTTATCGTCAAGCTGCTTCAGGCGGTTCCCTTTTCAAGCGAGCTGGAACATGAGCGGCGGACGCTCGTGTTGAACCTGACCGCAAAAATTCTGGCTGATGACGGCGAAGCGGCCGCTACGCGTTTCGTGACCAAGAGCGAAAAGACGCAACCGCTCGGCCTGACCCTGTCGGAGCCTGACGGGGCTGACGCCTGCGCCGAGAAGAACACGGCCACCACCCGATCCGTGCTGAAGGATGGGATCTGCTATCGGCTTTCCGTGTCGGTTCCGGCCGGTTCCACCTTCGACAGCCTTGGCCCATTCCTGCCGTGGCTCACCATTCTGGTCGCCAGCACGATCGCGGCCGGTACGCTGGCGCGATACCTCATTCGACCTGTCGTGCATCTGCGCGACGGCTTGAGCGCGCTCGCCCATGGCCGTTTCGACTTCCGCATCGGCGACAAGATGGCCGGACGAAAGGATGAAGTCACCGCACTTGCTTATGATTTCGATGCGAGCGCCGCCCGGCTTCAGGAGCTGCATGATGCGCAGCAAAGACTGTTCCATGACGTCTCCCATGAGCTGCGTTCGCCGTTGTCCCGCCTGCAGGCAGCCGTCGGCGTCCTCAGGCAAAGCCCGGCCAAACTCGGCGCCATGCTGGATCGCATGGACCGCGAAGTCGAACGGCTCGATACGCTGGTAGGCGAGGTCCTGACACTTGCCAGGCTGACAGCGGGATCCAGGCTGCCGCTGAAGACGCAGACCCTTAATGTCATCGAACTCCTCAACGAAATCCTCGGCGACGCGGCATTCGAAGCCCAAGCGCGGGTGATCTCGATCACGACAGGCGTCGACGGCGCCTTCCGTGCCGATGTCGAAGGCGAACTGATCTACCGGGCGCTCGAAAACGTCGTCCGCAACGCCGTCAAACATACGGCGGAGCATTCGTATATATCGGTGTCCTGCGAGGCGACGGCCGAGCGTCTGACGATCCGCGTCGCGGATCAGGGACCGGGTATCGGGCGCGACGAACTCGAACGTATCTTCCAGCCTTTTTCCCGCGGAAAGGATGCCGTGCCGAGAGGCGGATACGGTCTGGGCCTCGCCATTACCCGGCAGGCAATCGAGCGCCACGGCGGACGCGTGCATGCGTCATTGCCGGAGGCCGGCGGCCTGGCAATCACGCTGGAACTTCCGAGAAGACCGATGACCTATGGCGCGGGCGGCGATGAAAGCTGATCTGATGAAGGCGGTTTTACCTAACTTTACAGTTCCTTAACCGTCATTAACGCTGGCGTCGCTAAGCCTGAACCCACGATCCCGGTTCAGAAGGCTCGCCCGTGAGTACGTCGCTTCGCACAAGATTATCACCCCTCCGCTTCTCAGCATCCGCACTGGCACTTCTGGTGGCCGGCTGCGTCAGCGGTCCGGATCACGTGCCACGGCAAATGCCGCTTTCCGCCAAATTCGAGGAAGGCGGCAGCAAGAGCAACGGCAATGTCGTGACCGCTGAATGGTGGACGGCCTATCGCGACAAGCGGCTCGACGGACTGGTGACCCATGGCCTCCATGAGAACCTCGATGTGCTGCAGGCGCTCGAAGGCATCAATTCGGCCGCCGCTAACGTCACCGTCGCCGGCGCCGGAGGCCTGCCGAGCCTGACCGTCGGCGCATCGCATACGCTATCTGGCGAGAAGGGACGGCTGCGCACGAGCGTCGGCACCACGAACACATCAGGCGGCGAAGCCAGCCTTTCCTGGCTGCTCGACTTTTTCGGCCAGTATCGGCGCTCGAGGGAAAGTGCAATCGCCTCGCTCGGGGCCGCCTATGCAACGGCCGACAATGCCAAGCTCACTTTCCTGAAGGACCTCGTCGAGAGCTATATCGACGCCCGCTACTATCAGGAGCGCATTGCGCTTTCAGAAGCGAGTTTGAAATCCCGCCAGCAGACGTATGAACTGACGCAGCTGCAGCTGAAAGCCGGTGCCGCGTCCCGCCTCGACGTCGTGCAGGCGGAGGGCCTGGTACAGTCGACAAAATCCGACATTCCCGGCCTTCAGCAGAGCTTCACGGAATCGGCCCATCACATCGCCACGCTCATCGGAATGCCGGCATCCGCGCTGATGGACGAACTGCAGAGGAGTGCGGGCCAGCCGGTGTACCGCGGCGACATCAGCGCCGGTATTCCGGCCGATCTCATCCGCAATCGACCTGATATCCGCAAGGCCGAACGCGAACTGGCGGCAGCCGTCGCCGATATCGGCGCAGCCGAAGCCCAGCTTTATCCGTCGATCACCTTGTCCGGCTCGATCTCGCCGGGCTGGGTCAAATCGTCGGGCGCCAGCGGCGGAAGTCTGACCACGTGGTCCTTCGGCCCATCGCTCAACCTGCCGATCCTCGATGGCGGCACGCTGCGCGCCAATGTCGAGATCGAAAAATCCGATGCGAAGACCCAGTATCTCGCCTGGAAAGCGGCGGTGCTGAACGGCGTCGAAGAAGTCGAAAACGCGCTTACCGCGGTCCGCCGCGACACGCAGACGCTGGCGCCGCTACGCCGGCAGGTAGAGACGGCGCAGGGGTCGCTCGCGCTTTCGACCGTAAGCTACAGGGATGGCGCCTCGTCGCTGCTCGATGTCCTCGACTCCCAGCGTTCGGTCTCCGATGCCGAGGCAAGTCTTGCCGCCACGGTGCAGCAGGTGGCGAAGGACTATGTGGACCTTTATGTCGCGATTGGCGCCGGCTACCTCGAGCCGGAGCAGGTGGCCTCCAAGCCAATTGCAAAGTCGGGCTGATTGGCCGGAGGTTTTGCCTATCGTCCAGACTCCAGAATGCGGAGCGCGAGCTTGAGGTGCGGCAGGTCGAGCATGCGCCCGTCGAGCTGGATGACGCCGGCGTTGTGACTGCCGGCAAAGGCGGCGGTGACCTTTTCCGCCCAGACGATCTCGGTGGCATCCGGCGTGAAGGCGTGATTGATCGTTTCCACCTGGCTCGGATGGATGGCCATCATGCCGGAGAAACCGTCGCGCCGGGCGCGGCCGACATAGGCCCGCAGACCATTGAGATCGCGAAAATCGGGATAGACGGTATCGATCGCCGGAACGGTTGCCGCATGGGCTGCAAATAACGTGAGCGAGCGGGCCAGTTCGTAAGGCGGCGTATAGCGGCCGTCCGTCCTGCGCGCGGTCGAAGCCCCGATCGCGGCCGGCAGATCCTCAGCACCCCAGGTCAGGCCGCAGAGCTTGTCCGAGACCTCACGATAGCTGCCGATCTCGAAGATAGCCGACGGCGTTTCGGTTGCGATCGGCAGGATGGGAAAAGCCGATTCGAGGGCGCTTGCAAGTTTGCGCACCGATGCGGCGCCTTCGGCCTTCGGCAGCATGAGCGCGAAAGGCTGAAGACCGCTCAGGGCGGCGAGGTCGTCCTCGAATTCCGGCGAGGCCAGGGGATTGATGCGGACCAGAAGAGCGGTCTCGCCGGCATGGCGCTGCACGAAGGTGTGCACGCTTTCGCGGGCCTTTGGCTTGTTGGCAGGCGCGACGGAATCTTCCAGATCGAGAATGACGGCGTCGGCGCCCGAGGCGAGCGCCTTTTCGAAACGTTCCGGTCGGTCGCCGGGCACGAAGAGCAGCGAGCGCAGCCTCATGACGGTTTCACCTTCAGCATGGCTGTACGCAGGCACTGGCAGACGATCTCGCCGCGCTGGTTCAGCGTTACATGGCGGAAAGTGACGATGCCGGCGTCGGGGCGGGAGTTCGAGCGGCGCAGTTCCGTCACCTCGCTTTCCACTCTAAGCGTATCGCCGATGAAGACCGGTTTCGGCATCGTCACCTTGTCATAGCCGAGATTGGCAACGAGCGTGCCGAGCGTGGTGTCGACGACCGAAAGGCCGACGGTGAGCGCGAAAGTGAAGGTGCCGTTGACGACGATCCGGCCGAACTCGGTGCCGGCCGCATATTCGGCATCGAGATGCAGCGGCTGAGGATTGTGGGAGAGCGTGGTAAAGAGCAGGTTGTCGGTCTCGGTGACGGTGCGTCGGATGTCGTGGGCGATGCGGTCGCCGACCGTCCACTCGTCGAAATAGCGGCCAGCCATCACTCCTCTCCCATCACGACGGTGACGACCAGCTGGTTTTCCGAGACCCTGGTTCCTGGCGAAACCTGCAGTTTTCCGACGATGCCGTCGAAGGGCGCCCGCAGCGTATGCTCCATCTTCATCGCTTCGACCGTCAGCAGACGGTCTCCCTTGGTGACCAGATCGCCTTCGGCGACATCGACCGATATGACGAGGCCGGGCATGGGCGAGAGGATCGCGCCGTCGCCCGCGCCGTGGTCGGCCTCGATTTCGCTCGCAAGCGGCAGGCCGATCGACCAGGCATTGCCGGTATCGAAAAGCACCGTCGTTTCCGCAATCTTGGCGGTAGTTGTCTCAAGCTCCGGACGTGCCTGTCCCCAATAGAGGTGGCTGTCGATGCGGAGGCGCACGCGGCTGTCACTCGGCCCGGCGATGCGAAAACCGGAAAGCGCCGACCAGGGATCATCGCCGGGTGTCTGCGAAAGAACAGTGGCCACACGGTCGATTGCCGTCTGATCCGGTACCTTCGCCACCAGAGTTTCGCCGTGCCGGTCGAGGAATCCGGTATCGATCCGGGCGGCGCGGAAATCCGGGGCGGCGGCGATGCGGGCGAGAAGCCCGGCATTGGATCTGACCGGCCAAACCTCGATGCCGGCGCAGGCGGCCGCGAGTTTCGACAGTGCGGCGTCGCGGTTCGGTCCATGCGCAATGATCTTGGCGATCATCGGATCGTAGAAGGCGGTGATCTCATCGCCCTGTTCGACGCCGCTGTCGACGCGGACGGTTCTGGGGAGCTTGAGATGTTCGAGCCGGCCGGTCGAGGGCAGATAGCCGGCGGCGGGATTTTCGGCATAGAGCCGGGCTTCCAAGGCCCAGCCTTTCATGGTGATCTCGTCCTGGCTTTTCGGCAGCGGTTCGCCGCTTGCGACCTTCAGCTGCCAGAGCACCAGATCCTCGCCTGATATCGCTTCGGTGACGGGATGCTCCACCTGCAGGCGCGTGTTCATCTCCATGAACCAGATGCGGTCGGGATGCAGGCCTTGCGAGGCATCGGCGATGAATTCGATCGTGCCGGCGCCGACATAGTTGACTGCCCTTGCCGCCTTCACTGCCGCATCGCAGATCGCAGCCCGTGTGGCGGCATCGAGGCCGGGGGCGGGAGCTTCCTCGATGACCTTCTGGTGACGGCGCTGCAGTGAGCAGTCGCGTTCGAAGAGATGGACGCAGTTCCCGTGCTGATCGGCGAAAACCTGCACCTCGATATGGCGCGGATTGGCAATATAGCGTTCGATCAGGACGCGATCGTCACCGAAGGAAGCGGATGCCTCGCGGCGGCAGGAGGCGAGAAGTTCGGCGAAATCTTGCGGGCGGTCGACGCGGCGCATGCCTTTGCCGCCGCCGCCGGCAACGGCCTTGATGAGGACGGGATAATCGATGGCATCAGCCTCGGCCATAAGCCTTGCTTCGCTCTGGTCCGGGCCGAGATAGCCGGGAGTCACCGGCACACCGGCCGCCTGCATCAATTCCTTTGCCGCGTCTTTGAGCCCCATCGCGCGGATGGCAGCTGGCGGCGCGCCGACCCAGACGAGACCGGCTTTTTCCACCGCTTCGGCAAATTCGGCATTTTCTGAGAGGAAACCGTAGCCCGGATGGATCGCCGCAGCGTCGGTTTTGCGGGCGGCTTCCAGGATGCGTTCCTGCGAGAGGTAACTTTCACGGGTCGGCGATGGGCCGATCGCGATCGCTTCGTCGGCCTCCCGCACGAAAGGCAAGCTCTGATCGGCCTCGGAATAGACGGCAATCGTGCGGATCCCGAGCGTCTTTGCCGTGCGGATGATGCGGCGGGCGATTTCGCCCCGGTTGGCAATGAGAAGGCTTTCCATCATCGCCGCCTCACATCCGGAACAGGCCGAAGCGCGGCCCTTTCGGAATCGGCGCGTTCAGGCAGGCGGAAAAGGCAAGGCCCAGCACATCCCGTGTCTGGCTGGGATGGATGATGCCGTCGTCCCAGAGGCGGGCGGTGGCATAATAGGGATTGCCCTCGGCTTCATAGCCGGCGCGGATCGGCGCCTTGAAGGCCTCCTCTTGATCAACAGGCCAGTCTTCGCCGCGCGCCTCCAGCGCGTCGCGGCGGATGGTGGCAAGCACGGAGGCCGCCTGTTCGCCGCCCATGACGCTGATGCGGCTGTTCGGCCAGGTGAAGAGGAAACGCGGGCGATAGGCGCGGCCGCACATGCCGTAATTGCCGGCGCCGAAGCTGCCGCCGATGATGACGGTGACCTTCGGCACCGTCGCGGTGGCGACCGCTGTCACCAGCTTTGCCCCATCCTTGGCAATGCCGCCGGCCTCGTAGCGGCCGCCGACCATGAAACCGGAAATATTCTGCAGGAAGAGCAGGGGCACGCGGCGCTGGCAGGCGAGCTCGATGAAATGCGCGCCCTTCAGCGCGCTTTCGGAAAAGAGCACGCCGTTATTGGCGATGACGGCGACAGGCATGCCCCAGATGCGGGCGAAACCGCAGACGAGCGTTGTGCCGTAGAGCGGCTTGAACTCATGCAGTTCCGAACCGTCAACGATCCGGCCAATCACCTCGCGCACGTCGTAGGGCGAGCGCACATCCTCGGGAATGATGCCGTGAAGGTCTTGGACGTCGAGCTTCGGCGGCCGGGGGGCCTGAATGTCGATATCGATCGACTTCACGCTGTTGAGGCTGGCGACGATATCGCGCACCAAAAGCAAGGCATGTTCGTCGTTTTCGGCGACATGGTCGACGACGCCGGAGCGGCGGCCATGGGTTTCGGCGCCGCCGAGCTCTTCGGCCGAAATGACCTCGCCGGTCGCGGCCTTCACCAGCGGTGGGCCGGCGAGGAAGATCGTGCCCTGATTGCGCACGATCACCGTTTCATCAGACATGGCTGGCACATAGGCGCCGCCGGCGGTGCAGCTTCCCATGACGCAGGCAATCTGTGGAATGCCTTCGGCCGACATCTGGGCCTGGTTGTAGAAGATTGCGCCGAAATGGTCGCGGTCAGGAAAGACCTCGGCCTGATGCGGCAGATTGGCGCCGCCGCTGTCGACCAGATAAAGGCAGGGCAAGCGGTTCTGCAGGGCGATTTCCTGTGCCCTGAGATGTTTCTTGACTGTCATCGGAAAATAGGCGCCGCCCTTTACCGTTGCGTCATTGGCGACGATCATCACCTCGCGGCCGCAAACACGGGCGATGCCCGATATGATGCCGGCGCCCGGCGCCTCGCCGCCATACATGCCGTTTGCCGCCAGCGTGCCGATCTCCAGAAAGGGACTGCCGGCATCGATGAGCAGCTGGATGCGGTCGCGGGGCAGTAGCTTGTTCTTGGCCGTGTGGCGCTCGCGCGCGGTTTGCGGCCCGCCCTCGCGCGCCTTCGCCGAGCGCTCATAGAGCTCGTCGATCAGGGCTCGGTTCTTGATGGCGTTGGTTTTGAAGCTCTCGCTCTCGCGATCGATCGCGGTCGAAATCACCGTCATGACGCAATCAGCTCCCGGCCGATCAGGTAGCGGCGGATCTCGTTGGTGCCGGCGCCGATATCATATAGCTTGGCGTCGCGCAGGAAGCGCTCGACCGGCCAGTCCTTGGTATAGCCGGCGCCGCCGAGCGCCTGGATCGCCTCCAGCGAAACCTTCACGGCGTTCTCGCTGGCAAAAAGGATCGCGGCGGCCGCGTCGGTGCGCGTCGTGCGGCCGGCATCGCAGGCCCGCGCCACGGAATAGACATAGGCGCGCGCCGAATTCAGCGCGACATACATGTCGGCGATCTTGCCCTGCATCAGCTGGAAATCGCCGATCGCCTTGCCGAACTGCTTGCGCTCACGCACATAGGGCAGCACGACATCCAGGCAGGCCTGCATGATGCCGAGTGGGCCGGCGGCAAGCACGGCGCGCTCGTAATCGAGGCCGGACATCAGGATTTTCACGCCTTCGCCCTCCCGCCCCATCAGCGCCTGCGCCGGCACCTCGCAATCCTCAAAGACCAGTTCGGCCGTGTCGCTGCCGCGCATGCCGAGCTTGGAGAGCTTTTTGGAAACGCTGAAGCCGGGCATTCCCTTCTCGATGATGAGCGCGGAAATGCCTTTCGCGCCGGCGGCCGGATCGGTCTTGGCATAGACGACCAGCACGTCGGCATGCGGCGCATTGGTGATCCAGAATTTTGTGCCGTTCAGAATGTAGCGGTCGCCCTTCTTCTCGGCGCGCAGCCGCATGGAGACGACATCGGAACCGGAGCCGGCCTCGGACATGGCAAGCGAGCCGACATGTTCGCCTGATATCAGCTTCGGCAGGTGCCGATGCTTCTGTTCCGGCGAGGCCCAGCGGCGGATCTGGTTGACGCAGAGATTGGAATGGGCGCCGTAGCTCAGGCCGACGGAGGCCGAGGCGCGCGAAATCTCCTCCATGGCGACGACATGCTCGAGATAACCGAGACCGGTGCCGCCGAATTCTTCTTCGACGGTGATACCATGCAAACCGAGCGCGCCCATCTGAGGCCAGAGCTGGCGTGGAAACGTGTTGCTTTCATCGATCTCCGTGGCCAGCGGAGCAATATGATCGGCGGCAAACCGCGCCGTCGTTTCGCGGATCGCATCCGCGGTTTCGCCGAGCGAGAAATCAAACATGGCACTCCTCCCGCTGAAATATGTAGCGCGGGTTGCGGAAGGTTCAAAGTGTCTCCGAATAATGCGCTTAAGAGTTCGGTTTCTTGAAAATATGGAAAACATGGAATATATGGAACATATGGAAATAATAGGAGCGCTGTTCGATGCGACAGTTCACGACGGGTGATCTCAACAAACAGGTCGGGGACGTCACTGATGCCGCGAGCCGCGAACCGGTCGTTCTTACCCGCCACAGTAAGCCTCGTTTCGTGCTGATGAGCTATGAGCATTATGAGCGCATGCGCAGTGGTACGGATCCGCGCCGCGCCCATGCCATCTCGGAGATGCCGGACGAGCATGCCGAACTGTTTGGCGAGGCGATTGAGCGACTGGCGAAGGGTGAAGGCTACGACGATGAGCCATGAGTTTCGTCCTGGTGAGCTGATCACCTATCCCTATCTCTGGGCGTGGCAGCATCAACGCGGTGAGACCGAGGGACGAAAACAGCGGCCGGTCTGTGTCGTGATTGCAATCCGCAGTACCAGTGATGGAAATACGCACCTCGTGCTGCTGGCAATTACCACACAGCCGCCGCAGCCGGGGAGGGTTGCCTTAGAAATTCCCGATATCGAGCGCCGACGGGCCGGACTTGGGGATCTCAAGCAGAGCTGGATCGTCGTCGACGAATACAATCATGATATTGTCGAGCACTCCTGGTATATCGAGCCTCATCAGGAGGTCCTCGGTCGCTTCAGCAAATCCTTCGTGATGAAGATTGCCGCCATGTTCTCGGAAGCGCGCAGCCAGTCGAGTCGCGTTAAGCGGTTCGACTGATCTAAGTCGAATCCGCTTCCTCCCACCGGAAAGTCTCAGGGCTCTTGCCCATCCATTTGCGAAACGCCCGGAAGAAGGCGCTGGGTTCGGAATAGCCGAGTTGCACGGCGATCTCGCTGATCGTTTTCGAGGTATTCAGCAGCAATTCGGCAGCGAGGTCCCGCCGGATCTCATCCTTGATTGCGGCATAGCTTTGCCCCTCGTCGTGCAGGCGGTGGCGGAGCGTCGAGGGCGGCATGCGCATTTCGGCGGCGAGCGAGGCGAAGTTCAACCAGAGAGCCGGCGTTGTCTGGCTCAGGCGCCGGCGGACGGCGGCGGCGATGCCGGCATCGTAGCGATAGCGCACCAGGATATTGGCCGGCGCTCCGCGTAGGAACTGTTTGAGCGCCTGATCGCTGCGCGAAATCGGAAGACCGAGCAGGGCGCTGTCGAAGCCGAGGCGGCTGATCGGTTGCGAGAAACGCACCGGCGCGCCGAAGAACAGCCGGTAGTCGGCGCCTTGTTTCGGTTCGGGGCAGCGAAAGTCGACGAGGCGGATTGGAATGCGCCGGCCGACCAGCCAGCAGGTGATGCCGTGCAGGATGATCCAGTAAGTGCGGTATGCGAAGGCCGAACGCGGGCTGCCGGCATCCCTGAGCTCGACCTCGGCCAGTCCGTCGCGGATGACGAGTTGCCCCCTGGGGTCATCCAGCACGACATCGAGGAAACGCAGCGCCCGGCGAAGCGCCTGACCCAGCGTCGGCGCGTGCAGCACGGAGTGGCAGAGCAGCGTAAAACTGCCGCTGCTCATCGGCCGTCCGCCCATGCCGAAGAATTCATCGTCGAGTTCGGCGGCGATGGCCAGCCAGAGCGCACCATAGGTCTCGGCCGACACCGGCTGATCGACCCGCGGCGACAGTCCGACGCGCGCAAGAATAGGCTCTGTCGGCTTATCCAGCCGCCGCAGGCTGTCGAGGGCTTCCTCGACAAAGGCCGGCGCTATCATTCGTCGCTCGATTTCGGCCATCGCACTCCCTATGGCAAAACTGGCCGAAATAATGGAGCAGTTCTGTCATCGCTTGCAATAGGTGGAGCGAATAGAATCGTACCCGTCGGTTGCGCTTGGAGGAGGGCGCGGTCGGCAGGGAGGAACCGATTCATGTTGATCCATGGAGCAAGCTTTATCGTAACCGGCGGCGGCTCCGGCTTGGGTGCGGCGACGGCGCGCATGCTCGTCGAGGCCGGTGGGCGCGTGACGATCGCCGATCTCAATGCCGAAGCGGGCGAACATATTGCCCGGGAGTTCGGCAGCGATGTGCAGTTCGTCAAGGCCGACGTGACCGATGGCGACGACGGAGCTGCGGTGGTCGCCGCAGCGGTCCAAGCCTTCGGCGGCGTACGGGGATTGGTCAATTGCGCGGGCGTGGCGCCCGCCGAAAAGGTGATCGGCCGCGACGGGCCGCACCGTTTGGAAAGCTTTGCGCGCACGATTTCCATCAATCTCATTGGCACGTTCAACATGATCCGACTTGCCGCCGCGGCGATCGAGAAGACGGAGCCGGATGCGGAAGGCGAGCGCGGCGTGGTCGTCAATACGGCCTCGGTCGCCGCCTTCGACGGCCAGATCGGCCAGGCCGCCTATGCCGCCTCCAAGGGCGGTGTGGCGGCGATGACGCTGCCGATTGCCCGCGAACTCGCCCGCCACGGCATTCGCGTCGTGTCGATCGCGCCCGGCATTTTCGAGACACCGATGATGGCCGGCATGCCGACCGAGGTGCGGGAAGCGCTCGGTAAGAGCGTGCCGTTTCCGCCGCGGCTCGGACGTCCGGCAGAATTTGCCGGACTGGTGCGCCATATCTTTGAAAACAACATGCTGAACGGCGAGGTGATCCGCCTCGACGGCGCATTGCGGATGGGCGCGCGGTAAACGCGTCGCCCGAAGGAGGAAAGATGGTTTTGCAGGATCCCATCGTCATCGTCGGTGCAGCACGCACCCCGATCGGCAGCTTTCAAGGCGAACTGAAAGACGCCACCGCACCCGAGCTTGGAGCAGCGGCGATCCGCGCAGCACTTGAGCGCAGCCGCGTCGCCGCCGAGGCGATCGAGGAGGTCGTCTTCGGCTGCGTGCTGCCGGCGGGCCAAGGCCAGGCGCCGGCGCGACAGGCGGCGATCCATGCCGGCTTGCCCTTCGGTACCGGGGCCAGCACCGTCAACAAGATGTGCGGCTCGGGCATGAAGGCGGTCATGATGGCGCATGACCAGCTCGCCACCGGCAGCGCTTCGATCGCGATCGCAGGCGGCATGGAAAGCATGACGAATGCGCCCTATCTCCTCGACAAGGCTCGCGGCGGCTACAGGCTCGGCCATGGGCGTGTCGTGGATCACATGTTCCTCGACGGGCTGGAGGATGCTTATGACAAGGGGCGCTTGATGGGCAGCTTCGCGGAGGATTGCGCCGAGGCCTATCAGTTCACGCGCGAGGCGCAGGACAGCTACGCCATCGCCTCGCTGACGCGTGCACAGAAGGCAATCGCGGACGGCTGTTTCGACGGCGAGATCGTGCCGGTGACGGTCAAGTCAGGCAAATCAGAGCAGGTGGCGAGCCGCGACGAACAGCCGGGCAGGGCGAAGCCAGACAAGATCCCGACGCTGAAACCCGCCTTCCGCGATGGAGGCACGGTGACGGCAGCCAATTCCAGCTCGATCTCTGATGGCGCGGCAGCCCTGGTGCTGATGCGCCGCTCCGAGGCCGAACATCGCGGCCTGACGCCGCTCGCCACCATCCTCGGCCATGCCACCCATTCGCAGGCGCCCAGTCTTTTTGCCACCGCGCCGATCGGCGCGCTGCAGAAGCTCTCCGACCGGACGGGTCTGGCACTCTCGGATGTCGACCTCTTCGAAATCAACGAGGCCTTCGCTGTCGTCGCCATGGCGGCGATGCGCGATCTCGACCTGCCGCATGAAAAAGTAAACGTACATGGCGGCGCCTGCGCGCTCGGCCATCCGATCGGTGCTTCGGGAGCCCGCATCCTGGTGACGCTGCTTGCGGCGCTCGCGCGTTACGACCTGAAGTGCGGCATGGCTACGCTCTGCATCGGCGGCGGCGAGGCGACGGCCGTCGCCATCGAGCGGCACTAGCGGGGAGGGGGAGCAACATGATCCTTTCCGAACTCCAGCAGCAGATCTCGGATCTCGCCCGCGATTTTGCCCGCGACCGGCTGGCGCCGGGGGCGGCGAAGCGCGACCGGGAGCATCTCTTCCCGCGCGACGAGCTGAAGGAGATGGGCGAACTCGGCCTGCTCGGCATGCTGGTGCCGGAAACCTATGGCGGCTCGGACACGGGTGTCATCGCCTATGCCGCAGCACTCGAGGAGATTGCCGCCGGCGACGGGCCCTGCTCGACGATCATGAGCGTGCACAGCTCGGTCGGCTGCGTGCCGATCCTGAAATTCGGCACAGAGGAGCAACGGCAGCGCTTTCTGCCGAAACTCGCAAGCGGCGAATGGATCGGCGGCTTCGCGCTGACCGAGCCGCAGGCCGGTTCCGATGCCTCGAACCTGAAGACAAGGGCGCGGCGTGACGGCGACCACTACGTGATCGACGGCGCCAAGCAGTTCATCACCTCTGGAAAGAACGGCAATGTCATCATCGTCTTTGCCGTTACCGATCCCGATGCCGGCAAGAAGGGCATCACCGCCTTCATCGTACCGACGGACACGCCGGGTTACGAGGTGATCCGCGTCGAGGAGAAGCTTGGCCTGCATTCCACCGATACCTGCCAGATCGCCTTCAACGCCATGCGTATCCCTGCGGATTTGAGGCTCGGTGCGGAAGGCGAAGGCTATCGCATCGCGCTTGCCAATCTCGAAGGCGGGCGGATCGGCATCGCGGCGCAGGCGGTCGGCATGGCGCGGGCGGCCTTCGAGGCGGCGCGTGACTACGCCAAAGAGCGTACCGCCTTCGGCAAGCCAATCTTCGAACATCAGGCCGTTGCCTTCCGTCTTGCTGACATGGCGGTTCGCATCGAGGCGGCGCGCCAGCTCGTCTTTCACGCGGCTTCTCTCCGGGAAGCGGAGCTGCCCTGCTTGTCGGAAGCCTCGATGGCCAAGCTCTTTGCCTCGGAGATGGCCGAGCGCGTCTGCTCCGATGCAATTCAGATCCACGGCGGCTATGGCTACATGGCTGATTATCCGGTCGAGCGCATCTACCGCGACGTGCGCATCTGCCAGATCTATGAAGGGACGAGCGACGTGCAGCGCATGGTCATTGCCCGCAATCTACAAGGATGACATCCGGCCCGCTTCCGGGGAGGGAGGCAGGGTCGGCAAAGGGAGGAAAGAAGAAACATGGTGGATTCCGCTCGTCTGAGCCTGCACGTCCCCGAACCCGCCGTCCGACCGGGCGGCCAGCCTGATTTTTCCAACGTCAAGATTGCCAAGGCCGGCTCCGTGCCGCGGCCGGAGGTCGATGTCGCCTCGGAGGACATTCGCGATCTCGCCTATTCGATCATCCGCGTCTTGAACCGCGACGGCGAGGCGGTCGGTCCCTGGGCGGGGTCGCTCTCCGATGAAGAGCTGCTGACCGGGCTTCGCAACATGATGAAACTGCGCGCCTTCGACGCCCGCATGCTGATGGCCCAGCGCCAGGGCAAGACCTCCTTCTACATGCAGCATCTCGGCGAAGAGGCCGTCAGCTGCGCCTTCCGCAAGGCGCTGAACAAGGGAGATATGAATTTCCCGACCTATCGCCAGGCGGGCCTCCTGATCGCCGATGATTATCCGATGGTCGAGATGATGAACCAGATCTACTCGAACGAGAGCGATCCGCTGCACGGCCGGCAGCTGCCGATCATGTATTCCTCCAAGGATCATGGCTTCTTCACCATCTCAGGCAATCTCGCCACCCAATATGTGCAGGCCGTCGGCTGGGCGATGGCTTCGGCGATCAAGAACGACAGCCGCATCGCCGCTGCCTGGATCGGTGACGGTTCGACGGCGGAATCGGATTTCCATTCGGCGCTCGTCTTCGCCTCGACCTACAAGGCCCCTGTGATCCTCAACATCGTCAACAATCAGTGGGCGATTTCGACCTTCCAGGGCATTGCCCGCGGCGGTTCGGGGACTTTTGCCGCCCGTGGCCTCGGCTTCGGTATTCCGGCGCTCAGGGTCGATGGGAACGACTATCTCGCCGTTCACGCCGTCGCCCGCTGGGCGGCCGAGCGGGCGCGGCGTAATCTCGGCCCGACGCTGATCGAACATGTCACCTACCGCGTCGGCGCCCATTCGACCTCCGACGACCCGAGCGCCTATCGGCCGAAGACGGAATCGGAAGCCTGGCCGCTCGGCGACCCCGTGCTCCGGCTGAAGAAACATCTGATCGTCAAGGGCGCATGGTCGGAGGAGCGGCACGTGCAGGCGGAAGCCGAAATCATGGACGAGGTGATCGAGGCGCAACGCCAGGCGGAGGCGCACGGCACGCTGCACGCCGGCGGCAGGCCCTCGGTGCGCGACATTTTCGAGGGGGTCTATGCCGAAATGCCGGCGCATATCCGCCGCCAGCGGCAGAGGGCGGGGTACTGACATGGCCAGGATGACGATGATCGAGGCCGTGCGCAGCGCCATGGACGTCTCGATGGCGAAGGATGACAATGTCGTGGTGTTCGGCGAGGACGTCGGCTATTTCGGCGGTGTCTTCCGCTGCACCCAGGGCCTACAGGCAAAATACGGCAGGACGCGCTGCTTCGATACGCCGATCAGCGAGTCCGGTATTGTCGGCACGGCAATCGGCATGGCAGCCTACGGGCTGAAGCCCTGTGTCGAAATCCAGTTCGCCGACTACATGTATCCGGCCTATGACCAGCTGACGCAGGAGGCGGCGCGCATCCGCTATCGCTCCAACGGCGATTTCACCTGTCCGATCGTCGTGCGCATGCCGACCGGCGGCGGCATCTTCGGCGGCCAGACGCACAGCCAGAGCCCGGAAGCCCTCTTCACCCATGTCTGCGGGCTGAAGGTGATCGTTCCCTCCAATCCCTATGATGCCAAGGGGTTGCTGATCGCGGCGATCGAGGATCCCGACCCCGTCATGTTCCTGGAGCCGAAACGGCTCTATAACGGCCCTTTCGACGGTCATCACGAGCGGCCCGTCACACCCTGGTCGAAACACGAGCTCGGAGAGGTGCCTGACGGCCATTACACCATCCCGATCGGCAAGGCCGAGGTCCGGCGCGCCGGGTCTGCGGTGACGGTCGTTGCCTATGGCACGATGGTGCATGTGGCGCTTGCCGCGGCCGAGGATGCCGGCATCGATGCCGAGGTGATTGATCTGAGAAGCCTGCTGCCGCTCGATCTCGATACGATCGTCAAATCGGTCACCAAGACCGGGCGCTGCGTCGTCGTCCATGAAGCGACCCTGACCTCGGGCTTCGGCGCCGAGGTCGTGTCGCTGGTCCAGGAACATTGCTTCTATCATCTCGAAGCGCCGGTCGTGCGTGTCGCCGGCTGGGACACGCCTTATCCGCATGCGCAGGAGTGGGACTATTTCCCCGGCCCCGGCCGCCTCGGGCGGGCGCTTTCCGAAGTCATGGAGGCCTGACCATGGGCGAATTCATCATCAAGATGCCGGATGTCGGGGAAGGGGTCGCCGAGGCCGAGCTTGTGGAGTGGCACGTGAAGGCAGGAGATCCGGTGCGCGAGGACATGGTGATCGCCGCCGTCATGACCGACAAGGCCACAGTCGAAATTCCCTCACCCGTCAGCGGCACCGTCATCTGGCTTGCCGGCGAGATCGGAGACCGTATCGCGGTCAAGGCGCCTTTGGTGCGGATCGAAACGGTGAGCGATGTTGGCGAGGCTACGCCTGCGCAGATCTTGCAGGCGCCGGCTGCCGCACCGGCCAAGCTCGAAGCTGCGCGGCCCGGGCCGGTCGCTCCGCCTGCGCCGGCACCCGCGGCGGCGCCCGCCGAAAAGCCGCTTGCCGCGCCGTCCGTGCGGCTCTTCGCCAGGGAAAACGGCGTCGATCTACGGCAAGTGCAGGGCACGGGGCCTGCGGGACGCGTCCTGCGCGAAGATGTCGAACAGTTTCTGTCTCAGGGAGCAGCGCCCGCAACGCTAAAGAATGGTTTCGCCAGAAAGACGTCGACCGAAGAGATCAAGCTGACCGGACTGCGCCGCCGTATCGCCGAAAAGATGGTGTTGTCCACCTCGCGCATCCCCCACATCACTTACGTGGAAGAAGTGGATATGACCGCGCTTGAGGAGCTGCGCGCCACGATGAACCGCGACCGCAGATCGAGCCACCCGAAGCTGACAGTGCTGCCTTTCCTGATGCGGGCGCTGGTCAAGGCCATCTCTGAGCAGCCCGAGGTCAACGCCACCTTCGACGACGATGCCGGCATCATCACGCGTCATGGTGCCGTGCATATCGGCATCGCCACGCAGACGCCGGCGGGTCTGACCGTCCCGGTGGTGCGGCATGCGGAAGCCCGGGGCATCTGGGATTGCGCCGCCGAGATGAACCGGCTGGCCGAAGCGGCTCGTTCGGGGACCGCGACGCGCGACGAGCTCTCCGGCTCGACCATCACCATCAGCTCGCTTGGCGCGCTCGGCGGCATCGTCTCGACGCCTGTTATCAACCACCCCGAAGTGGCGATCATCGGCGTCAACAAAATCGCCACGCGCCCTGTCTGGGACGGCGCGCAGTTCGTGCCGCGCAAGATGATGAACCTTTCTTCCAGCTTCGATCATCGCATCATCGACGGCTGGGATGCGGCGACCTTCGTGCAGCGCATCCGTACGCTCCTCGAAACCCCGGCGCTCATCTTCATCGAAGGCTGATCCATGAAAGAAATTGTCTGCAAGCTCCTCGTCATCGGCGCCGGCCCGGGCGGCTATGTCTGCGCAATCCGCGCCGGCCAGCTTGGCATCGATACGGTGATCGTCGAAGCCGGAAAGCCGGGCGGCACCTGCCTGACGGTCGGCTGCATTCCCTCCAAGGCTTTGATCCATGCGGCCGAGGAGTTCGCTGCCACGCAGAAGATGCTCGACGGCAAGAATCCGATGGGCATTCGCGTCGAAGGCGCCTCGATCGATCTTGGCAGGACGATCGCCTGGAAGGACGGCATTGTCGGCAGGCTGACAGGCGGCGTCTCGGGTCTCTTGCAGAAGGCACGAGTCAAGATTGTCCATGGCCGGGCTCACTTTCGCGACGGCAAGACGGTGGAGGTGGAGACGGAAACCGGCCAGCAGATCATTCGCGCCGAGACCGTGGTGATCGCCACCGGCTCCGATCCGGTGGAGCTTTCCAACTTGCCATTCGGCGGCCGCGTCATTTCCTCGACCGAGGCGCTGTCGCTGACGGAGCTGCCGAAAAAGCTCATCGTGGTCGGCGGCGGTTATATTGGCCTGGAGCTTGGAATGGCCTTCGCCAAGATGGGTTCGGAAGTGACGGTGGTGGAGGCGACGCCGCAGGTGCTGCCCCTTTATGATGCCGAACTCGTCCGCCCCGTCATGCGCAAGCTCACCGAAAGCGGCATTAGGGTCCTGACAGGCGCGAAGGCGATGGGCCTTGCCGACAATGGTGAGGCATTGCTTGTCGAAACCTCCGATGGCCGGCGAGAAAGCCTGCCGGCCGACCGCATTCTCGTGACCGTCGGCCGGCGGCCGCGAACGGCGGGATCAGGCCTCGAGGAGCTCGATCTCGATCGCGCCGGTCCCTATCTCAGGATCGATGATCGCTGCCGCACCTCGATGCGCGGCATTTATGCGATCGGCGACGTGACCGGCGAGCCGATGCTGGCCCACCGGGCCATGGCGCAAGGCGAGATGGTGGCGGAGATCATCGCCGGCAAGAAGCGCGCCTGGGACAAGCGCTGCATTGCCGCCGTCTGCTTTACCGATCCCGAGATCGTCAGCGCCGGTCTCTCGCCGGCGGAAGCGCAAGCGCAAGGCTATGAAATCCGCACCGGCCAGTTTCCGTTCAGCGCCAATGGGCGGGCGATGACGATGGTCTCGGAGGAGGGCTTCGTGCGCGTCGTCGCCCGTGCCGACACCAACGTCGTGCTCGGCCTGCAGGCGGTGGGGGCAGGGGTTTCCGAACTGTCGGCGGCTTTTGCCCTGGCGATCGAGATGGGCGCGCGGCTGGAAGACATCGCTGGCACCATCCACGTGCATCCGACCCGCAGTGAAGCGGTCATGGAAGCGGCGCTGAAGGCTTTGGGGAGCGCTTTACATATCTGAACCTGATCACGTATGGCAGCGTCTGGCGATTTCTTCTCGCAGGGTGCCGAGAAAACCGCTCTGTTAGTTGATCTGGTCAATACGGTGTGTTTTGAGCACCTGCAGCATCTCGCCAATGTTCGAGCTGCAACTTCTTGATCGAGACAATGATCTCATCGAGATGCCACTTGTCGGCAAAGCTGCCGCGCGAGCGCCGGCGAAGACGATGCGCGAAGTTCAAGCCAAGTTTCGCCACCCACTCGGCGACGGTCTGAAACGAGACGTCAATTTCGCGCTTGGCAAGCAAGTCTTCGACATCACGCACACACGGCAGAACCGATAATAGAGCCACACCGCATGGGCGATGATTTCGGCTGGAAAACGGTGGCGGCGGTTGCGCCTGGCCGAGAATTCGGTCATGCATCACAAGATGCCATCTCCGTGGCCATCAAACTCTTAAGGCGACGCCACCGCTATCAGGCTTGGACTATTCCTTCGGCGAGCCGACCCGCCGCTCCAGCGCCGTCTTGCGGATGGTCTCCGCGATCTCCGGACTACTGCTCGACAACATCTGGAAATCCACAGCGTAGAGCGACAGCAGCGATACCTCGGTTGCAGCTCTGACCGTCGCTGAGCGAGGTTCGCCACTGATCAGCGCCATCTCGCCAAAGAAGTTGCCGGCACCGAGTTCCACTGGATGGTCGGGTGTCGCCACGATGACCCGTCCCTCGACAATGAAGAACATCTGATCGCCAACATCGCCCTTGCGGCAGATCACGGCTCCTGCGGGGACAATGCGCGGTCGCAGCGACCGAACGATCTCGATCAGTGCAGCGGAACCAAGCTTCTGGAACAGGGGTACGGCAGCGACCAATTGCCAGTTGCGAACGAAGTCTTGGCGGCGAACCTCTTCGTAGAAGCCGGTGGCGAGGATGCCGGCCCAAAGAGCAAAAATACCGATCCCGCTCATCATCACCAATCCGGCTAGAACTCGACCTGCAAGGCTCTGCGGGATCTCGTCACCGTAGCCGGTCGTCGACAGCGTCACGACCGCCCACCACATCGCTTGCGGAATGCTGCCGAACCTATCGGGTTGGACGTCTCGCTCGATGAGATAACCGGCCAACGCTGCGCCAAAAAGAACGATGCCGAATACCGACGTCACGCCGAGCAGATTGCGCGATTCATTCACGACCACCTTTGCCAGCAGCCTGAAGAACGTTGAGTCGCGCAACGGCTTGAGAAGCCAAACTGCGCAATAGAGGTCCCGATCGCGGGACCCAACGAACAAGAATGCAGCAGCCGGCACCAGAACCGCGAGCAAATCGATCACGATGGCCGGCATCCCGCCCGACAAACGGTGTCGCCGAGAAAGCAATGTGCCGCTCAATTGGAGGACATAGGCCAGCCAAATTGCCGCAAGTAGCAGCTCAAGGACAAGCCTCTCCTGTCCAGTAAGGCCCTGCGCCGTCAGTGCGGCAACGACCAAGAGACCGATTGTAGCGAACAGCGCGGTGAACGGCGTCGAAATCTTTGAGAACGGCACTGCCGACATTAGATACTCCCAACCCCCGGCCTTCGTCGACAATAGATACCTTCGGACCACACGCAAGGGAATGGGGACTGATGCAACGTGTCTTCGCCCCAAAGAATTTGGCAGCCGGAATCGCGTTAAAACATCTCATAGGGAATGTAGATCATCCCGAGATGCTTGCGATCGGCCCCATTTCAGTCATTCTGCACCGCGCTAAATGTTTGCTCCAGTCAACTCGTTTCACAGCGATCGAGCCAGGAATCCGACGGATCGCAGGTTCGACTCCCTTCAACGGCAAAGGAACTGCTTCCGCATTTTGCTCGGTCGCTGCTGGGATACGGTCCACTGGACATGGTCACTTACAGCCTCGTAGGCCATTTCTGAGAAGAGTGCATCACGGTGATGATTTCAACATCCTGACGAACCCTATAGGGTATGATGTAGGGAATGTCGGACAGTACAAGTTCACGCGTGCCTGCGATGCGACCGACACGTCCTGCTGTAGGCAGATCTACCAGCATATCAACTGACGCTACGAGACGAGCGATAACCCGGGCTGCAGCATCCGGGTTGTCATGTTCGATATATGCGCCGATCTCGTCCAGCCGTCGCACCGCCCGAACAGTCCAACGGATGCGCCTCGCCTTCATGACAGAGACGTCGTCTTGATGTATTTGCTGACCACGCGTGCGACGTCATCGTCACTGGCAAAATCGCCCCGGTCTGCGTCGGCAATTCCGGCCTCGATCTCTGCGAGCTGCCATTCCTCACGTGCTATAAAATCCTCAATGGCCTGCGCAGCCATATATGAGCGGGAACGGTGGAGCTTCTGAGCTAGTTGGTTTAGGCGCTCGGCTACGTCGTCAGGCACGCGAATTGTGAATGCTGTCATGAATATTCCCTTTCCAGTTCATTATGAATGTAAGTGAACCACTTTGGTTCATCAAGGTTCATTTCTGATCAGGCGCCCGCATTCCCGATTTCCTTGTGCGGCATCCAAGAAGGTTTGTATGGCGTGCAGCCGCGAATTGGGGATGCGTGCATTGTGTAATGACAATGCCTTTGCAAATCACTGTAAAGATATTGTCGTTACGCTACATAGGTGCAAACAGGAGCTTGCCATGCCGACCTCACACACGAGCAAAGGCTCGGATACAAGCGTACCGCTGAATATGCGCATCAAGCCTGGGACCCGAAACTTGCGATGACGCGATCGCCCATGGAGGCGCAACGGGCGCCGTCGAAGGGAAACAGCGCAGAGAATGCGCCGGAGAGCTGTTTCTCGATCGACTGGCGCATCAGCTTGCGCGCCCGATGCAGCCGCGTCTTGGCGGTTTCGGGTTTGATGCCGAGATAGGATGCGGCCTCCTCCGTGCTCATGCCCTCGACCTCGCGAAGCACGAAGATGGCGCGAAATTCATCCGGAAGGTCGTCGACGGCCTGTTCGAGAAGATGCCGCGCCTGGCTTCGCGACAGCTCGCTTTCCGGATCGGTTGCGGAGAGCGAGGAGGGGAACTGGAGGACTTCGCCGCCCCGCGATGTCGTCTGCATGTCGATTTCCTCAAGCCCGGTGGTGTTCTTTCGTGCGCGCACGCGGCCCAGTGCTTCGTTAAGCGTTATCCGGGTCAGCCATGTCGAAAGCTCGGCCTCGCCCCGGAATGTCGCCAGATTGGTGAAGGCCTTGACATAGGCGGCCTGCACGACGTCTTCCGCTTCCCAATCGCTGCGGATGATGGCGCGCGCGGTGCGGAACAGGCGTTGGTTGTGACGCTGGACAATGGCGCGGATGGCGGGCTCGTCACCCTGCTTTGCGAGGGACACGAGCTCGGCATCGGGGAGTGTTGATATGTTCTGCCGGCGTCGCGCGACCGGAACCGCAATGGCTGTCATGCAAATCTCCGCATTGCTTTGGATCGGAGCGCGGCCTTACGGCCGGACGTCCAGTTTGCCCGTCATCGCGGGATGAAAGCGGCAATAGAAATCGACCGCTCCCGCCCGGCCGACCGTCATCCGCGCCTCCGATTTCGGCGGCAGGTCGACATCGAAGCTCTTGTCGCGAGCCGTCGCCGTATGCCGGAATATATCATCGTTTCGCCAGACGATCACATCGCCGACATGCAGCTTGGCAGGCGGCGCATCGAATTTCATGGCTGCGATGTTGACCTGATATTCCGCCGCTGAGGCGACTCCGCTGCTTGCCCAGAGCAGCGCCAACAACAGCGGCGGCAATTTCGTCAGCGATCTCATCGCAGGCCTATTTGATCATCGAAGCGAGATGCTCGGCATGCGTCTGGTGTTGCTTGAACAGGGTCAGGCCCGTTTCCAGCAACGATTTCAGCTCCTTGTTCTGAGCGGAAGGGATCAGTACCTTGGCAAGGGCATCGTTGACCGACTTGTGATAGGCGACCTCGTTTTCGACATAGGCCTTGTCGAAGGCTGCGCCGTCGAGCGCGTCAAGCGTCGTCAGTTCCTTGCTCGCCTGGGTCGAGAGCGACTGGCTGATCTCGTTGTCCTCCGGCGTCACTTTCAGCTTCTTGACGAGGGCGAGCGCCTGGTCGTTGACGGCCTTATGGTCGCGCTCCATGGTTTTTGCGAATTCGATAACCTCGGTATTCTTGCTCTTCTTCAACGCCTGCTCCGCGGCGGTGACATCGATCTGCCCGGCCGTATAGGCGATATGGGCGATCTGAGGGTCGGTCGGCTTGGCGTCGGCAGCGATTGAGGCCGTGCCGAGCGCCGCCGCGATGCAGGTTGCGGCGAGCATTCGTTTCAACATGATCTATCTCCTATGTCAGATGGAAGCGAGCATTGGATGCAGATAGATCGAAAAGGTTCCCGGGTATTTTCGAAGCGGAAATGGTTGCCTATCGTGGGTTCAGTTTTCCCTGATGAAGCGCTGAAGTACGATCGCATGATTGTGGGCCTGATCTTTCGCCGCATAGAGAAGTGTGGCGTCCGAGTGCCCGATCCGGCGTTCGAGCTCTTCCACGGCCGATGAGTTCTTTTTGAGCTCCTCACGGTAGCGGCGCTGGAATTCGCTCCATTTGGCGGGATCGTGGCCGAACCATCGGCGCAGCGCCGGACTCGGCGCGATGTCCTTCAACCAGGCATCGACGGCCGCCCCCTGCTTCTTCAAGCCGCGCGGCCACAGCCTGTCGACCAGAATACGCGTGCCGTCCTTGTCTTCTTTCGGCTCGTAGATTCGTTTGATGCGCAAGGCCATTTGCTACCCGCTATGAAGGTAGTTCCGAAAGAATACGCCGATGCAGGATTTGGTTCCACTCACGGCACTGGCCGCGGGACCGCGTCATCGAACTGCATGGCGGCGGGCACTACACGCTCACTAAGGCGACCGACATCCTCGGCAGTGCCATCGGCCGGAAAGCTGTTTACCAGACTGTGCCATACGCGGATGCCCGCGCGGGCATGATCGCAAGCGGCATGTCGGCGAGTTTCGCGGACGCGCTGATCGAGACCGCGACGAGCTTCAACAATGGCGAGCGCTGGGCGCTTGAGGGGCCAGGTCCGCGCAACACCACCCCAACCGGCTCAAAGGCATATGAATGCGGCATTGAGGTGAACCGCTGCGCGCCGGCCGCCGCCTAGTCGTTGAGTAAATCGCCAGGCGGAACAGGCTCGAAGCGATCCCTTTCGGCTTTGGGACCGTCTGCATGACGCTGATTTTTCCTGGCGCGAGTAAACCGGGACGGCTGCAACAGTCGACACGGTCGTTGGATTTCTTTTCTGTGTTATGGCCGGCTTTCCCTGCCGGCAGCTCTCTCCAGATTAGTGAAACCCATCTTTCTTCAGCGAGCGGCCACGAATTCATCAGCTCTACGAGTGATTGCCGCCACTGTGCCCAGGGCGGCGAACTGGTGCGGAACCTCCGCACCAGTTCCGATCACTCCCGGAATCAACTGTCTTCTTTGACGCGATAGGCATCCGGAAGGATGAAAATCTCGTCCGCACGCCCGTAACCGCCGTCCTTCACTTCCTCGATCAGCACCATTGTGTGTGGCCGTGCCGCCTCGGTGAAATACTCTACCAGCATGTCGGTGGCGCGGTGTACGATTTCTTCCTTCTGGGAGCGGCTGAGCGCGCCTTCGGGGGTCTTTATGTTAACGAATGGCATGGGACTCTCCTTTCTTGGGGTTCTGCTTCAGATCATGCCGCCATTGGCGCGTAGTACCTGGCCGTTCACCCAGCCGCCTTCGGGACCGGCGAGGAAGGAAACGACCGAGGCAATGTCATCCGGTTGGCCCAGGCGCCCCAGCGGAATGGTACCGATGATTCTCTGGACCAGGTCGTCGGGCTTGCCGGACATGAACAGTTCGGTCTCGACGGGGCCGGGCGCGACCGCATTGACGGTAATGCCGCGCCGGCCGAGTTCCTTCGAGGCGACGTGCGTGATCGCCTCGACGGCCGCTTTGCTTGCCGCATAGATACCGTAAGTCGGCCCGTAAGCGCCGACGACGCTGGACGAGAAATTGATGATGCGCCCACCATCGCGGAGACGACGGGCTGCTTCGCGTACGGCGCGGAATGTCCCTGTGAGGTTTATGGCGATCTGCTGTTCGAAGCTCGCGTCGTCCATATCGGCAATCGGAGCCAGCCTTATGATGCCGGCATTGTTGACCAGGATATCAGCCCCGCCGAAGCGCTCTTCGGCCGCGGTGAACAGATCGGCAGCCGCGGTCGGACCGCTTATGTCAGCCTGCACCGCGAGAGCCTTCCCACCGCCCATTTCAATGTCTGCGACGACCGCATCAGCCGCCTGACGGCTGCTTGCGTAATTCACCACGACGGCGATGCCGTCTTTCGCCAGCCGAAGCGCAATGGCTCGGCCGATGCCTTTCGATGCGCCGGTGACGATAGCGACGCGCTGTCCTTTGATGGTCATGGCACCTTTCTCCTATTTGACGGAACAGGAGATATTGCGGATGCCTCGTCAGAACAATCTGCTAACATTTGACAATAGAATTCGGCTGTGGTGAATAAAGGCATGGATCGGCTTGACCGCATGCATCTATTCATCCGGATCGTCGAGCGGCGTAGCTTCGCCGCGGCGGCGTCCGACCTTGGCCTTGCCCGTTCCACGGCCACCGAGGCGATCAAGCAGTTGGAAGACGATCTCGGCGTTCGGCTTCTCGAGCGAACCACCCGGCACGTCGCGCCGACACTGGACGGCGCGGCCTTCTACAGGCGATGTGTTGCGATCCTCGCGGAGGTAGACGAGGCGGAAAACGTCTTCCGTGATATGCAACCGCGCGGCCTGCTGCGCGTCGACGCCCATCCCTTGCTGACACGCACATTCCTGTTGCCGCGGCTCAATGAGTTCCTCGATCGTTATCCTCTGCTGGACCTTCAGATCGGGCAGGGCGACCGGCTGGTAGATCTCGTCAGGGAGGGTATTGACTGCGTGATCCGCGCCGGAGAGATTGCTGATAGCGGCCTGATCATGCGCCGCCTCGGTTTGATCGCTGAAATCACCTGTGCCAGCCCAGCCTATATAGCGAAGCACGGAATACCACGCTCCCCCGCCGCTATGGAGGGACACCGCGCCGTTGGTTTCATATCGTCCCGCACCGGGCAGATCATGCCGCTCGAGTTCACGGTCGGCAGCACTGTCCGCTTCGTAACCTTGCCCTGCCGGCTAACGGTCAACAACTCCGACACGATGTCCGATCTCGCCCGCCTCGGCTTCGGCCTGATTCAGGCACCGCGTTACCGCCTGCAGCGGGATCTGGACGAGGGGACGCTGGTCGAGGTTCTCGCCGACTTTCTTCCCCCGCCGACACCGCTTACCGCGCTCTACCCGCAGAATCGCCAGCTTTCGCCGCGGGTGCGGGTCTTTCTCGACTGGGTCGTCGAACTGTTCTCCGAAGCAGACTTGTGACGGTTCGGGGTCGCGACGATCACCCCTCGATCATCATCTGATGGTTTTCGTCTTCCAAATGCTATCCGTGAGATGATGGCCGCAGGATCAGCGGTCGCAAGATACCTTAAAAGGCCGGCCCCCCACAAAGACGGAGCGAGTGAATATCATGCAAGGCTTCCAAAAGGGCCGTCCGGTTCAGCGGATGGATTATCGGAATCAAGATGAAAGACCTCACTCACCATAAGAGTCATCTTCACCTCAGATGAGCTGCAGACGTCTGGCAGACCTGTACGTTATCGCGGCCGCCGCCTACAAGCGATCCGTTACAGGGTCCATGGAACCAGTTCGCCAAGCCTCGGCGGCCACAGTCCCAGAGCGTCTTTTACCGCAATCGGCAACGCGTCCCTCTGCCTTACTAGGAGGGCTTGATGAATGGCGGTTTCGAGAGGTTCCGCCTCGCCTTGATGAGGTTGGCCTCTGATCGCCAGTTCGCCGGTTGTCCTGACTTCGTCGCCCGCGACGACGATCACGTGCCCCGGATAGGCCGAGGCGGTTTGACTATCCACCAGGTCGAATCTGCGCATCTGTTCCCCTATTCCCTGTCTTCGGCGTCTGTCACGGCTTCCGAAAAAATCTCGGATCGCACCTCCTCGATGGTTTTTCCCGCCTCTCGGTGCGCGACTATCGTTGCAATAGTCGCATAAGCCTTCGGATCGCTTCGGCTGATCGCCGAACGCCTGCACCACTCGTCGAGCAGGAGGCTCACAGCAACATGCTCACGTGCGTCCGTCTTCGGGGCTTCCGGAAGCCGATGGAAGACAGGACTTACGAACCCGATGAGCTTCAGGCCTATCGCAGTGGCTGAAAATATCATGTCGTGATACTAATTCATTTTTGGGTGTGAGGAAACTGATAATACCGTCAGCGGTCTGCACCGGCTGGGCGAGCGAAGCGTCGCGGGAGTCAGCCTGCACCGGGCAGGTTGAATCCCACCCACCCCAGGCGCCTTTCCTCGTAGACGCTTTGTGTCGGAATTAGAGAAGCTGGTTCGGCGAAGCATCCCAATGCGACCGCGACGAGATTCCTCCGGAACTCGGGCATCCAGTAGACCGTCGACCCGCAGTCCGGGCAGAACCGAAATTCGATCGATCTCCCGCTATCGCCCGATCTGGAATAACTGTTCGACACTCCGGAAATTGTCAGGTCTTTCTTGTTGAAGAAGACCGCCACCCCGAACGCACTGCCGGTGCGACGCTGGCATGCCTGACAGTGGCACGCGGAGATCTTGACGACTTCTCCATCGGCCGCGATCGAAAGCTGGCCACAGGAACAACTGGCCTCTCGTTTCACTGTCTGCTCCCCATATTCCGTGGTTTGTCGCCGCCGTTGCGATCCGTCCGGCGGTGGCCTTGTTTCTCGATCACCCAAACCCAATGGGTCGCATCAGTTTCATGTCTGAAAAAGCGAACTCTCGCAGCCGCAATTCGGAACATATCGCATCGTCATTTCAACTCGAAGTGCTTTCCTCAAACGCAACAGGCGGATAGCACGTCGGGCGCCCACAACCACCTTGGACCCCTCAGAATTCCCCGCTAATCGGCTGACTGGCCACTATCTGCTGCTAGGACGCGGACTCGCAAAATGAGGCGACCCATACTCTTGCGGCCACAAGCTTGCGTGCGGCCATGTAGTTGTCGGCGCAGCGGTCATATCGTGTTGCTAATCCGCGCATGTTTGATGCGACTATTTCTCTTGAGCGTAGCCTGATTTTGCTTTCAACGTTGAAATCCAAGCCTGCATCAATCAAAGCCAGTGCCGTACAATCACTTCGGCTTAATGGCCATCAGATTGCCCAACTCCATCGGGAAGGGAAATAAGATCGTCGAAGTTTTCTCGTTCGCGATGACGTTCAACGTGCTCAAGTAACGAAGTTGCATCGCCTCCGGTTGCTTGGCCAGAATTTCGGCCGCTTCCAGTAGCTTGGCTGCAGCTTGCTGTTCGCCCTCGGCATTGATAACTTTTGCGCGGCGTTCGCGTTCGGCTTCCGCTTGGCGAGCAATCGCACGGATCATCGACTCGTTGATATCAACATGTTTGATCTCGACGGTGGCTACTTTAATCCCCCAAGCATCGGTCTGAGAGTCAAGGATTTCCTGAATATCCGAGTTGAGCCTGTCACGTTCTGCCAGCATCTCATCGAGGTCGTGCTTGCCAAGCACGGAGCGCAACGTCGTCTGCGCAAGTTGGCTTGTCGCCATCATGAAATCCTCGACCTGTATTGTCGACTTCTCGGGGTCAATAACCCTGAAATAGATCACCGCACTGACACGAACCGAGACGTTGTCATGTGAGATGACGTCCTGGCTCGGGACATCGAGTACGCGCGTGCGCAAGTCGACTCGGATCATCTGCTGCACATAGGGGATGAGCAGAATCAAACCGGGTCCCTTGACTCCGGTAAAGCGACCAAGTGTGAACACGACGCCGCGTTCGTATTCCCTCAGGATCTTGACCGCCGATGCGAGGATGGCGACCAAAATGACAATGATCACCAAATAGAAGGCAAGATCTGCAAACATATCCATGACTCCTCCTCCTGCTTCCTGAGCGCCGTTAGGTGTCCTTTGGATGGCTGGCGACTTCGAGCGCCAGTCCGTTGCGGCCGATCACGCTGACAAGATCACCGGCAACAAGGGGTTCGGCGGAAACCGCCTTCCAGCGTTCGCCATGCGCAATGACATACCCCGTGAGCCCCGTCCAACTCTCAACCTTACCGGAAATGCCAATCATCTCCTCTGCACCCGTGGCAACCTGGCGCAAGCGCGAGGTGAATGCCAGGCGAGCAACGACAAGGCTAAAGGCAAGAATCGCAAATGCGATTGCGCCGAGTAGAGGGCGTGACACTTCCAGGCCGGGTATGTCGGTATTAAACAAAATGGTTGCTCCAAGGATCGCGGCTATCCCGCCGCCGATGCCCAAAGCGCCGAAGCTTGGCGAATGCGCCTCAGCCACAGTCAATCCGACGCCGAGGAAAATAAGCCCAAGGCCGGCAAAACTCACCGGCAGCAATGCCAGGGCATAGAGACCGAGGAGGAGGCAGATGCCGCCGATCGTGCCAGGAAGCATTGTCCCGGGTGCGAGAAACTCGAAGATCAGGCCGTAGATACCGACCATCATCAGGATGATTGCGATGTTCGGATCGGTAATGACGGAAAGCAGGCGCGTGCGCCAGTCAGGCTCGAATTCCTGCACGGCCAAACCGGCGGTATCGAGCCGGACGTCCGTTTGGCCGACCCGCACCATGTGCCCTTGTGCCTTTGCAAGGAGATCGGCGACGTCAACTGCCATGAAATCGATGGCGTGTTCGCGCACTGCCGCTGTCGATGAAAGGCTCGCAGCTTCGCGGACAGCACGCTCTGCCCAGTCGGCGTTGCGATTGCGCAATTCCGCAAGCCCGCGAATGTACGCGACGGCGTCGTTAACGGCTTTTGCCTCGCTGGCATTGTCTGGAGCCTCTGCCTGCTTGCCACCAGGTTCGCTCGGCTTCTTTTCGGGTTCCTGATCACCGCCGAAAGGCTTTGCGCCGAGCGCGATTGGTGTCGCCGCACCTAGATTGGTCCCAGGGGCCATTACCGCAATGTGGCTTGCGTAGAGAATATAGGTGCCGGCGCTGGCAGCCCGTGCCCCGCTTGGTGCGACGAAGCTCGCGACAGGCACCGGTGAGGCAAGGATCGCGCGGATGATTTCCCGCATTGAGGTGTCAAGGCCACCCGGTGTGTCCATTTGCAATATGATCAAGACCGCTCCACGCTCGCCAGCACGCTGAATGCCTCGTACCACGTAGTCAGCTATCGCGGGGCCAATGGCGCCGTTCACCTTGAGGACGACAGACGCGCGGTCAGACGCCGACGGTGCGCCGAAGCCCCAAGCCGATAGCAGCAAAAACAACAAAGTGAAGATTGGCGGTTGCCATCGCCAACAGCTTAATCCCCGCGTGACAATCTGCGGAACGTACATAATTCGTTTAATATATGTCGGAAATTACAAAGAAAAAGAAAGAGGGGTCTCATGTTTACGAACAAGCGAGGAACGCCGAGACTCTGGCGATTGCTATTGCGCGAGAGCGGTTCGGCTCCTTTGCATCACGCCGATATAACCCGCTTGATGATTGTGAGATGGCAGCAGATGCACGCCGCTAACACGGATATAAAAAGGAAGGCGCCAAGCGGTGAGTACGACAGCGGCAGGAACGACCAGTCGCCTCGTTGGAGCTGAGGCATCGCAACGTCGGAAAGACCGGCCTGCGCAACTGCTGCCCGCCCCATCGCCAGACCGGTCGCGAACAGCGCGACATGGGCATGGATGAATCCTGACCGGTGGTGTCGTTGCGGTTGCAAAGCCACTCGAATCCCGAAAATCGATGCAAGCACCAGCAGGACCATGGCGCTCCAAATTCCAACGCCGGGTACTGCCAAAAGCAGATAGATCGGCTCGCGCATGACAGGAAGAATTGTCATATGCAGCCACCAGGCGGACGCACTTGATGGGTAGCTTTCCAAGAGCGGCATGCTGAGGATGAAGATCGATGCTATCGCGTAAGCCAGCGATGGGCCAAGTCGCATCAGGGTGAAAATAGCGATCCGCATAAGGCGCTCCATCCTTTGACCTGACGAACAGGGTAGGCAAGGCTGATTAATTTTCTACTCTGAGAATCAGCGGGCACATGGTACCAACTCTGAATGGTTGGCGTTTACCATGTTGGCGCGTTCCGGCGAAGACGGCATCTGTCGTTTTTTTGCGACAATTTGCCCAAATTCTTGAGTTGTTAGCTTTTTTTTACGATGATTCTCGGGGGACGCATCCGAATCTCAGGTAAGAATGTCTGATGGGGGAGCAAATTGCCAATGTTGCAGATCAGAGCCGGGACTAAATGCATTGCGATTTTGATAGCGGCTGGCGCAATTTTGGCTGGTTGCCAGTCATCCAGCGACGGTCTCGCGGCTTATGGCGATAGTGCAAAGACCCTTGAGGATGACTCTGCCGTCGCCTTCTATAAGAACGACGAGTTGATCACCAACGGGAAACTGCAGTTTCAGGAAAAGAACTACGGAAAATCCTACGCCATTTACAAGCGAGCTGTTGACGTTTTCCCGCAGGATCCGGCCGCCTGGCTAGGCCTTGCGGCCTCGGCCGATATGGTTGCCCGCTTCGATACCTCCGACCGCGCCTACCAACAACTGGCGCGAATGATCGGCAATACCCCCGTCTACTATAACAATATCGGATATTCTCACCTGTTACGCGGTGACTTGCGCACTGCCAGACGGTACTTCCTGAAAGCCTATGAGCTTGATCCCGGAAACGAAGTCACTGCCCGAAATCTCGAATTGATGAAGAACAGCGTCAATTACGCTCAGCGGTGATAGGCTTTTGAGCGATCGTCTGCATCGAGATTAGCGCCCCATTGGGAGCGTCGGGCGGCGCCCTGGCAGAGTCCGCGATCACTTTAAACATGTCGCGCGAAGTGTGCGGCGGTTTTGCGTCATCGAAATGCGAGAAATAAAGAGCTCGGGCGCAAGAGCGAATCTGAAAGATCGCGGCGCGCTTTAGAGATTTCGCTGATGTCGTTTGTTTACCGTGCCTTCCGAAGTATGAGCTGGCCTTCCGGCGAGAGTGTTCTTTCGTAACGCGGCAGGTCACTGACAGCAATTCCCGCGGCTTCTATCGAGGTAAGACTGCTATCTCGAGTTTCCGCTGGCGGCGCACTGGGTGAGCGTGCGAAAAATTGTGCCGGTTCCTTGCCGGGTGCGCTCAGGACCAAGGCTGAACCAAAGCCTGTTCCGCCAGTGACGTTCCGCGTCCGTTCATTCATCGAAAGCACAGCCTTTTGCAGGCTTTCCATCTCTTGCCTGATAACTGCGAGTTCGTCGGCCTTGGCGTTGCTCGCGATGTTGCCCGACTGCTTTTCCATTTGCCCTTTCAGGCCATCAATGGACCTTTTCAGCGCGGCGATGGTCTCGCGGCTCTCGCGAACATCCGCCGAGTTTTTGGCCGTGTAGATGAGAACGCCGGCATTCACCGGCAAGAGCATGAGGAGCAGGCCGACGAGGACCGGGTTTTTTGCGGCTCTCGGTTCAGCTGTTCGCAAATTGCTCGGTCTCGCGCCGCCTACTTCGCCGTCAATGCTCGGGATGCTGGTCATTCGTTTACTCCCCCGTTAACTGGATGGAATCGGGACGCCGTGCTCAGCGCCAAATCCGCAATCATTCCGACGTGAATACACCTTCCCATGCCCGCTCGAGCATATCGAGCGAAGCGATTCTCGCTATACCGTTGAAATCGCAGTAAGATCCGACGAAATCCAAAAGATACTTCGGATGATAGCAAGAGGCTAGCACATCGCCGTCATACTTGCGATCGTAGAACAGGTTCAGGTCTGGATCGCAGACAGTCAATCCGGTGGCGCTCGCATAGGACTTGAAAATTCTGATATATTCGTCGCGCGACGGAGTGTTCACAAAGATCTTGTACTTGAGGCGCCGCAATCCCGCCTCGTCGGAAAGGTCCTTCGGTGCGATGTTCGTCGAAAACACGACCAGCTCGTCAAAGGGAACCTTGAACTTCTTGCCGGTATGCAGCGTCAGGAAGTCATAGCCGCGCTCGAGCGGCACGATCCAACGATTGATCAGCGCCTGCGGCGCCACCTGCTGGCGCCCGAAGTCGTCGATGATGAAAACGCCGCCGGACGCCTTCAGATGGATGGGCGCTTCGTAAACATTTGGTCCCGCGTTGAAGGTGAGATCGAGCTGGTCGAGGGTCAATTCCCCGCCCGTCTTGATCACCGGACGGCGGCATTCGATCCATCGTTGATCCGCTTTCGGATGGGATTCCGTGGCAGCCTCCGATACGGGGTGATGCACGGCTTCATCATAGAAACCGATGACATGGCCGCCGACCTCGATGGCATAGGGCACCCAGATGGTTTGGCGAAACAGTTGTGACGTCCGCTCGGCGATGCTTGTCTTTCCGTTTCCGGGTGGCCCGTAAAGCAGGATAGAGCGACCGGAGTTCAGGGCCGGGCCGAGCTTTTCGACAAGCGCGTCTGCGAGCACCAGCCCGTCAAGGCTCTCGGTCAGCCGCTCTGGGGTGACGCGCTCGTCATGGATGGACTGCAAAGAGATTTGCCGGCAGAACGCATCCAGAGACACTGGCGCCGGTCCGACATATTGGCATTGACGCGACGCCACGTGGGCATATTCGAACCCCTTCATTGACAGCGCATATCGAACATCGGATCGTACATCCTCACCAGCCAGGCCGCGAGCCTCGAGATAGGCGAGTTTCACGAGTTCCTTGATCAGGATATTGACGATCACTTTCGGCAGTTTCATGCGCTCAGCCAGATACGATGCCGTGATCGTATCCTGCTCGGCCGCACATTTTGACGCCAGCCGCAATAGGAACGACGGATCCAGTCCCGCTTGTTCTATGCTCGCCGGTGCCACCGGCATACGCGGATCGAAGGAAATGATGGCGTGGTTACGATTCTGTTCGAGCGAATGCTGCATACGACCTCGCTTGGCTCAACCGCCGGGTTTCATGCCGATGAGAAGACTGACGACGCGGATAACAATGGGAACGAGAACGATGATGAGGCTTACCGGAAAAAGGAACGCGCCGAGCGGCAGCAGCATCTTGACCGGCAGGGCGTTTGCCTTTTCCTCTGCGCGCACAATGCGCAGGTCGCGCATTTCCTTGCTGTAGACCCGCAGCGTCTGCGTTACGCTGGTTCCAAGCTCCTCCGATTGGCGGAACAGAACGGAAAGGGCCCGGGCCTCGTCGATCCGCAGGCGGGTGGCAAGGTTCGCGAGCGCCTCGCGCAATCGCCGGCCGCCCCGCACTTCCAGCATCATGATCGACAGATGCAGGCCGAAGTCCTGCTGCTTGTCGACGAATTCCCGGGCAACCCGATTCGCCGCTGCCTCGATGCTCATCCCCGCGTCGAGGCAGACGATCAGCATATCCATGAAATCGGGAAAGAGGCGGCGGTATTCCCGCTCCTTGGCGGCGCCACGCCGGTCGATATAGATATTGACCAGAATGAAGGTTACGCCCGCAGCAAACATGGCAACGATCAGAGTCGCCATCTGCGACATGTTCGGCGCGACACGGTTTAAGGCCCAGACCGCCGCGACGAGCACGCTGATACAGATCACCGCGCGAACCACCTGGAAGGTGGTCACGGCGCCGGCCGCGAAATAGCCCGCTCGAATCAGCCGGTTCTGGGTGGAATTCACATTCGTGTCACGTCGGGTAATCTCGAAATAGCGACGGATCAGGCGGTTTTCCGCCTCGCCGAGATCGGCAATCGTGGTATCGCCAAGGTGGAATTCCTCGCCGGCCGCCGCCGAACTCTTCGATACCCGAACCGAGACTTCGCGCTGTCGAAAAAACAATTCCGAGGCTGCTGCCGAAAAGATCAGCACTGCAAAGAAGACGATGAGGTAGATTGCATACTCACTCGACATGAACGCCTCAGTACTCGAAGTTGACCATCTTGTAGAGAATGACATTCCCGATCGCCATGACGGCCAGCAAAGCGCACACAACGGTGGTTCCGTGGCCGCTGTCCCAGACGGGATCGAAGTAGGTCGGCGACAATGCCTTGATCATCGCGTAGAGCAGAAACGGATAGACCGACATGAAGATCGCCGTGATGCGTCCTTCCGAGGAAATTGCCCTGACCTTTGCCCTGAGCATTGTCCGGTCTCGCAGAGTCTTCGAAAGGTTCTGCAGGATCTCCACCAGATTGCCGCCGGTTCCCGCCTGTACGCTCAGCGATATGGCAAGCAGGTTGAGATCCTCGACGCCGACCCGGTCGGCCAAGTTGACAAGGGCATCGTCCAGCGTCACGCCGTAGGTGAGTTCATCCGAGAGGAGGCCGAACTCGGTGCCGATCGGATCAGGCATCTCACGTGCCACCAAGGAAATCGCCGCCGGCAGCGGGTGGCCGGCGGCCAGACTGCGAGTGGCGACATCGAGCGCTTCAGGTAGCTTCAGTTCGAATTTCTTCATGCGGCGCGCCCGGGCGCGCCAGACGACGAGCGCAGGGATGATGAGGCAGATCAGGAGAAAGATCGGCACTCTGAACAGATTGCTCGGCACAAGGAACTGAACGACCAGCCACGTCAAGAGTGCGCCCGCGATGGTGAAGAGAGCAAATCGCCTGGCATCGAACTTGATCCCCGACTGGGCGTAGAACTGCAGCAGCCGCTGCATCATGGGGATTTGCCGCCAGCTGCCAGCAGCACCGCGCTCCTTGAGCATGTCGCCATAGGTCTTGCGGTGATCATCGCTGACCTCGAGCAATCTCAGCCGATGGTTCACGGCGCGGTGGCGTTCGGATGTCTTGAAGTAGCCGCGCATGATCGCTTCGACGGCAACCAGCGCCGCGGTGAAAACGGCCGCGTAAAGCAGAGTGAGGGTCATTGAACAGGCCCCGTTTGCAGCGGTTTACCGGGATCAAAAATCGCCACGGGGATCTCGATCCCGAGCTCGGCAAATTCCTCGACGAAGCGCGGCCGAATGCCGGTGGCGCGGAATTCGCCATGGATCCGGCCGCCTTCATCTGTGCCGAGTTTCTTGAATTTCATGATCTCCTGCATCTGCACGACTTCACCCTCCATGCCGGTGATCTCGGAGATCGAGACGACTTTGCGGCTGCCGTCGCTCAGGCGCTGGACCTGCACGATGACGGTGATGGCGGACGAGATCTGCGAGCGAATGCTCAACTGCGACATCGGCATCCCGGCCATGCCGACCATCTGCTCAAGCCGGCCGACGGCGTCGCGGGGCGTGTTGGCGTGAATCGTCGTCATCGATCCCTCGTGACCGGTGTTCATCGCCTGCAGCATGTCGAACGCCTCATCGCCGCGGACTTCGCCGACGATGATGCGGTCTGGCCGCATGCGCAGGGCGTTTTTCAAAAGTTCGCGTTGGCGGATCTCGTTGCGTCCGTCGAGCGTTGGCGGTCGGGTTTCCAAACGTCCGACATGTGGCTGCTGCAGTTGAAGTTCGGCCGCATCTTCGATGGTGATCAGGCGCTCCTTTGGAGAAATCTGCGACGAGAGAGCGTTGAGCAAGGTGGTCTTGCCAGAACCGGTGCCGCCTGAAATCACCATCGACACCTTGCCCTTGACCGCGGCGCTGAGAAGGATGCGCATCGCGTCGGCCATGGCGCCGTATTGCACGAGGCGCTCCAATGTCAGTGGCTTGCGGGTGAATTTGCGAATGGAAACGAGCGGTCCGTCGACCGAGATCGGCCTGATGGCGACGTTGACACGTGAGCCATCCTTGAGGCGGGCGTCAACCATCGGCGTCGATTCGTCGACGCGGCGGCCAACCGCCGAGACGATCTTGTTGATCACCCGAAGCAGATGGTCCTCGTCTTTGAACCGCACGGCCGTGCTCTCGAGCTTGCCGTTCCGCTCGACATAGACGCTGTTGTAGCCGTTGATCAGAATATCCGCGATGGTGTCGTCGGCCAGCAGCGGCTCGACCGGTCCGAGCCCCAGCATTTCGTCGGTGATGTCGCGGATCAGATCATTGATTTCCTTGGCATTCAGCGGAAAGTTGTTATTCCGGATATAATCCTTGACCAATGGCCGGATTTCCGTGGCGATCTCCTCGTTGTCGAGCGTGTCGAGGATCCCGAGGTTGATGCGATCGAGCAGGTAGCGGTGCAAATTGACCCGCTCGGAAACCAGGTCCGGCCCGAGCGAAGCGTCATCGACACCTGCCGCGGCGCTATCAGGAGCCGGTTGGGCAGGCATGTTCTGAGCAGCGCCGACCAGAGACAGCTCGGCCGCCTCCTGAGGTTTCGGGCTTTCAGGCTCCTGCTGCTTATAGAAACGCCCGATGATGCCGTTCGCCATGCTTCCCACCCCTGAACTATTTTACAATGACCGTGGAGCCGACCTTCACCCTCTCGTAGAGATCGATGACGTCGGCATTGCTCATGCGAAAACAGCCCGACGACGCGAACCCCCCGACCGTCGACTGCTCGTTCGTTCCATGAATGCGGTACAGCGTGTCGGCCCCGCCCTTGTAGAGATAGATTCCGCGCGCCCCCAAAGGATTGAGCGGCCCGGCAGGCACCAGATCCGGAAGTCCGGCGGCGCGTGCCTTCATCTCGGCAGGCGGGCGCCAGTCAGGCCACTCAGCCTTGCGTCCAACCTTGACTGTACCGCTCCAGCGAAAGCCGTCGCGTCCGACGCCGATCTTGTAGCGGATCGCGCGTCCCTGGGAGATGACGAGATCCAGCGTACGGTTCGCGGTGACGATGACGATTGTTCCGGGCGCGTAGTTCTGTTCGATCGTCACTACGGCGCTTGTCGTCGGCCCAAGGCTTCGTGGGACAAGCGCGGCTGCCGCGGCATCCCCGGCGGCGGCCAAAATTGCCAAAACCACAAGGCTGACATAGGCGGGGCAGGACCTTATGCGTCCACTGTCGATCGCCTTCATCGCACCAGTGCTCCGAGTTTGCCGACTGCGGCGCAGAAGCGCGCCCGGGAATTCACTTGAAATGGCAGCACGCCGCGGTTGGCCGCCTCGCTCAAGGTCTCCCAGTCATCCCCAATGACATGCGTCGGGATATCCTTGAATATCTTTTCCGTTTGTTGTCGGCGCACGCCGAGGCCGAAAAGCTTGGCGCGGTATTTGTTGATGACGATGAATATCTGATCCGTACTGCCTCGCAGCCGCACCAGATTGGCAAACAAATCCTTGGCTTGAGAAAGCGCGGGAACCGTCATTTCGGTGACGATGCAGATGCTGTTGACCGAAGTGAGCACATCGTATTTCCACGGCGTCTCATAATAGGGAATGTCGATGATCGTGTGGTCGCTCTCGAAGGCGGCGACGTCGAGCATCCGCAGCACGAGCTCGCCGCCCTTCGGGGCCAGAAGGACGGATGGCTGCTTGAAGGACAGCAGTGAAAAGCCTCCTGAATGACGCTTTTTGACCAGATCGATGAATTCCAGATCGACCCGGGAAGGATTGGCGATGACCGGCTTCAAATCGTAATCGTTGACAAGGTTGAGATAATAGCCAAGTGTCCCAGCGCAGAAATCCGTGTCGAACAGGTCAACCCGCGGCTTGGAATTCTTGCTCGGTTGGGCCAGCACATGCGCAAGCGATGAGGCGATCATGCTGGCGCCGGCGCCACCGACGGCCGAGACCACGGCATGCACCCGGCTGTCGCTGGCCCCAGTGCCTGGCGCATGGGTCGAAATCATGTCGATCAGGGCGCGGCGCTCGAGCGGCTTCTTCAGCCAGTCATTGCCGTTCAGGCGGAAGAGCAGCCGCAGCATGTCGTCCGGCAGATCTTCGGAAACGACGACGAGGGGGATATCCCGGTAGCTGGCGCGAAACGTGAAGAGCTCCGGACGCTGCAGCGACTCGCCCCTGTCCACGTCGAGAACGATCAAGTCGAACTGCGTCGGATCGAACCTGCCCTTTTCACCGAGCGCCTTCAGTGCCAGATGGCGGACATCGTAACGCGAAAGCGACCCGAACGTATCGAGCATGAAGCTCGCTGCAGCCGCGTCGTCGGAGAGGACCAGGATCTTGGTGGATGCGGCAATGTTCATGTGCGCTGTCATTTCGCCTTCCTACGCGTGATAAAAGGAGTCAGCAGGTTGAGCAGGTCTTTAGATCTTCCGTCGTGATCGTCACCGGATGGGCCGGGATGGTGATGTCGTTCAGTCCCAACAGTCCGCCGAGGATCGGTAGATCGAAGGTGATGTCGCGCACCTCCAGCCGCATCGTCAGCACAGGCCCGTCCGGCCGGCCCCAATAGCCGAGCCCCGATCGCTGGTAGGTGACCATCAGCTTATCCGGCGTGATGCGCCAATTCAGGTCGCAAATACCGGGGTGGGGGTCGGTTCCCACGTTGCAAACGCCGTCGCTTCCGAGCACGATCCGGTTCAATGCCGTCGTGCAGTTGGCAAGAGCCGGTCCGCAGGTCGAGGATATTGTTGCATCGTTCGGCGCCGCTTTGCCGTTATTGAGCGGATCGGCAGCTTCGATCGGGAAAACGGCATTGAAATTGGTCGTCAACGGATCGGATACGGCCGCCAAACGAGCACCATATTGCAGTGCCTTGACCGTCTGATTCCACTGCGACATGGCATAGCCGAACTCGATGAAGGCGGCGAAGACCAGCATGACGATTGGAAAGGTCAGCAGGGCTTCGACAAGGCTGACACCATCGCTATCCTGCCAGAATGTCTTGATTGCCCTAGAGGTCACCATCCGATGTATCTCTCTTCATGGGAGGAACTGATGGTGATGGCATCGATCCCGAGAAAGCCGAACACCGGCGAGCTCTTGTAGAGATGAGCAGTGGAAATGGTGATGTTGCCATCCGCATCGGGGGCCGTGATGGTGATGTCGGAAGGGTCTTTCCAGTCCGGGACGCGGGGTTCAGCGTCTGCCGCGGGTGTCTGCGTTCCGTAAAAGGCGATCGTCTTCGCCGTCGCCTGATTGCATGTCGGCACATAGGTTCCCGACGCCGGCCGGCAGCGCGAGAGGTAACGCCCGGCATCGCGCAAGCCTGCGTCGATCTGCATGCGCTGCCAGAAAATGCTGCCAAACTCCAGTATCCCTGCGGCAAAGAGCGTCACGAAGGGGATCGCGAGCAGCGCTTCGGCAAGCACTGCGCCTTCCTCCCGCCGCCAGAAGCCGAGGCAAAGCCAGTTCCGGATCAAATTGCGCAGCGCCATCATCTGACCAGCTCCGCTTCTTCCCGCAGGAATTCGTCCAGCGTACCCCGGCCACCTTTGCCGGTGATATCGATCATCTCCAGTGAAAGATATCGCTCACCGGCATCCTTTATCGCCGGCTTGGTCAGGAACATGCGGGCGAAGGCCACGGCGCGCGTGGCCTTGTGGCCGTTCAGATGGCCGACCGAGGCTTCGTAGCCGCAGTTGACGATGGCCGAGAAGATCTCGCGGCGGTCACCAAATTCGGCCGCCGTATAGTTCGAAAGATCCGGGCCGGTATAGCACTGGCCACCCGTTGCCGGTGTTCCGGTCTCACCATTCGCCGAGGCGTGGCTGATGAGAGACGGGTTTGCAAGCTCGTAGCGATAAACATCGTAAGCGGAGGGTTGGCTCGGTGCTCCCGTCGCCTGCGGCGGATAACTGGAGTAGTTGCTGAGGACCGTGCTCGCCGAGGGCGCAGCCGTTCCCTGCGCGACATTCCAATAGGTCGCGTAATTCCAATTGTTGCCGCTGCTGATCTTGCCGCCGGCAAGCGAGGTCATCGCCGCTCCGTAGCCTAGCGGCAAAGCCTTGGTGGTATCGCCGACAACGGATCCGACCATGACTGGATCATAGGTATCGCAGGCCTTCTTTCCCTTGCCGGTGATTGTCTGAGCCGCGCGCACGTTTTGGGCAGGCCGGTAACGATAATCTCCGTTCGCCTTGTTGAACGATGATGAGTAAAAGCCGAAGCGTGTATTCACGCCGTCCTCGACGGGCCCCGCCTTTGCGCCGGTCTCCGTATCGAGGCTGTCCTGGGTGTAGCAGGTACCGGGATTGCCGGTCGCAAGAGCCTCCGCCAGCACCGATGCACCATTGCCCAAGGGGGTCCGGAGGAAGCCGAAATTGCCGGGACCGGGATTCGACGCTGCGGTGCTGTGAAGCTCGATCTGTCGCCCGTAGAGATTGCCGGCCGCAAAATTGGTGTGCAAGGCCGTCGCTGCGACTTCGCTGGCGCTTTCGCTTGTGTTTCCTGCTGGCTCGAATGGATTGCAGATAAAGATCGGTGTCACGTCGCAGGCGCTGGCATGATAGACTGCCACGGCGTCGGCAGCGATGTTGATCGTATCGCGGGTGAATCCGACCGGGATCGGAAAGATCGTCTGCATCGCCTGCGGCTTGGCGATGACCCAGGCATAGGAAGCTTCGCTGGCCACTGTCGTTTCCATCGACGATGGGATGGGCGTATCGTCGTTGGCTGGGATGTTTTTCAGAAAGAGCACGGTAACAGTGCTCCCGGCATCGTTTCCAGCGTCATAGGCCACTGATATATGCGAGCCGAGCGACATGCCGGTCCCGCCCCCGGAAAAAGCCGCGCTGTTGGCGATTTTCTCGATCGCCGTCTGCGCCCTGGTAATGGCATCGTCACGGCCATCGAGTTCGCGGGCTCCGGCGAGCGCCATCGCATCGACGGCGTTCTGAAGATCGGTATGCAGGTTGCTGCTGCGGCCGACATCGATGACCAGCAGCGAAAAGCCGAGAAGCATTGGCATGGCGACGAGCGTCAAGGCGATGACATAGCCGCGATGATCGTTCCAGAACCGTCTGACAACCCTGTTCAGCATTGGCCCACCCCCATCACGGCGTTATCGCCGTGATGACCCCTTTTCTTGCATTTCCCCTCCGGCGCTGCCGCCGTTCATGCCTTTCGCCAGCTATTGCGTGGCGGATGCCCCGTTGGAAGCGCCATCCGCCCCCATGGCTGGCGAGGGCTGAACAACGCCCAACCCGCCGTTCTGATATTGCGTGACCGCCCTGCGGATCACCCTGCCGTCGCTTGCGATGTGAGTTCGCTGGGCTTCCGGCGGGAACGGATCCTGGATATGGATGGCCTTGTTTGCTTCCACGGCATTGCCGGCCCCGAATGTGATCGTGTCGCGGTGGTTCATATAGTCGGCGCAGCCGGTTGCGAGGCCGGCGGCAGCAAAGACGAGAAGGATGCGCTTAACGTTTTGTAGCAACGGCTTGGACTCCCTGGTTCAGGTCGAGACGGTGGCCATAGGGCCCAGTCACGCCTTCGCCGTTGCGAAAGCGTCGAAGCATGTCCTTGTCGACTTCCAGGACACCGAGCGCGAAGAGTTCGACGTCGTTGGACGACCGCGTCTGGTCGAGCGGACTGTAGAGGTCCTCCCCCGGACGGGCCGGCCGCACGATGTGCGGGGTGACGACGATAACCAGGTCGGATTCCTTCTTCTGGAAACTCGTCGAACGGAACAGTGCGCCGAGGATCGGTATCTTCCCGAGGCCCGGCAATTGCTGGATGTCCTTGGCGTTAATCGACTGCAGCAGGCCTGCCAAGGCAAAGCTCTGGCCGTCGCGAAGTGCGACCGTGGTACTGGCCGCGCGCGAGATGAAACCCGGATTGCCGTTGACGTTGATCGACGGATCGAGCTCGGAAACCTCAGGCTCGATCTCCAGATTGATAAGCCCATCATCAAGAACCACGGGCTTGAAGGTCAGCCGCACACCGAAGGGGCGATAGTCCGTCTCGGTGGCGACTGTCGTGCCGTTGTTGGTCGTCTTCAGGATCGGCACTTCACCGCCGGCGTGGAAGCTGGCGGTCGAGCCGCTCATTGCGATCAGGTTCGGCTGAGCCAGGCGACGCACCAATCCCTTCTGCTCGAGCGCGTTGATGACCACGTCGATGCGGCCGCCGGAGATTTCCAGCACCTTGGCGATCAACTGCCCGAAGGGCAGCATACCCGTCGCCGCACCCTTGGGGTCAAGGAGGCTGCGGGCCAGATTGCCGTCATCATCCACGGTGATACCTTGGCTGGTCGTTGCCTTGCCGATGCCGTTATTGCCGTGCCCGGACCAACCGATCCCGAGGTCACGACCCGTCTGGCGCGAGGCTTCGATGACACGGACCTCCAGCATCACCTGCTGGCTGTCGCTGACGCGCAACTGGTTCAGCACCGGCTGGTCGGAATAGGACTGGGCGATGTCCATCACCCGCTGCAATTCGACGCCGTCACGGACCATGCCTGTCAGGCGAATGCGGTCGTTGGAGTTGGCCACGATAACCCGGGCCGAGGGCGCGGCAGAACGAATGGCGGAGGCGACTTCGCTAAAATCGCTGGCAACGCGGACATCGATGACGCCGAGAAGCGACTTGTCGTCGCCATAGACCGAGATATTGGTGGCGCCGATCTTCTTGCCGCGGATGAACAGGGACCGGTCGGAAAGCGGCACCACGTCGATCATATCGGCACTGCCGATGACGAGATCGCCGAAGGCCTGGCCGGTATTGATCGTCAGCGTCGCGTTCGGAGGCAGGGTCACGCGCTGGACAGATTTGCCGAGCGTGACCGATTTTTCCTGTGCGCTGGCGTAGCCGGCAGATCCAGGCCCAAAACACACACAGGCCGAAAACACTGCCGCCAGTGCCGCAAGGCCTTTGGCCGCTGCGATTCTTCTCTTGCCATTCGCCATGCCTGCTTTAGCCCCCTCGTTCGGCTAGCCGCACCAGCGGCATGCCGGCTAAACAACATCACTGGACCAGGCCGACTCGGTGCTCCTCACGCTTCGTCGTGTTCCAGACCCCCACCGTCACCCATTTCGGCTCGACCGGCAACACCGGTTCGACCTTTTGTTCCACAATCTGCACTTGTTTTTCAGGCTCTGGCAACTTATTCTTTTCCAGATCCTTGCCCAATTCCGTCGCCATCGCCCCGCCACCAAGGTCGGCGACGGTGATCGGTCGGGTTTGCTCGACAGAGGAAGAGGCAACATTGCGAAGCGCCAGCGACAGTGTGCCGATACTGGAGCCGAGGGTAAGACGCTGCGCCTCATCGGTCGTGACTTCGAAGGTGACGGTTTTGACGACGGATGGTTCGTCCTTGCGCTCGTCTGCCGTCTGGTCCACCGCCAGGACCTTGACGCCTTGCAGAAGCACGTCGACGAAGGTCTGATCATTGCCTGCCGGCCCGCGCACGACCCGCGTCAAAAGCACGTCGACGCGGTCGGAGGGCCGTACGAAACCGGCAACACCGAGCACGTCGTTGACGCGGATAGAAACCGCTTTCATGCCCTGGTCGAGCGCCGCCGACAGCGTGGCGCGTTCGCCGGTACCGGTGATTTTCGAGGATAGCACCGGCTCACCAGGGTCGATCGCCGCCATCGCATAGCGCGGCTGGGCATCGTTGCCGACAACCGTCTCGATGCTGACGAAGGAGCCTGCAGGTGTTTCATTGGAGGGCCATGGAATGGCTTTCAGATTTTCGGATCGGATCCGGTCGCCGAAGCGCATTGGCTTGGCGGCGACGACAAGCGTCCGTTCCTCGGCCTTCATGCCGTTCATCGCCAGCAGCCGGGCCTTCTGGTCGGAGAGATACTCGCGCATGCCGAAAACTGCTGCTGCCGCGAGTACAAACGCAATGACGAGACTGAGAATCGTTGAAGAACGCATCACGGTTACTCGCTACACTGGACGGAGTGCATCCATTCATTTTTGCTAATTTAGAGGAGAGGGGTTAACAAAACCCCTCTCTTCCTTGCAGGCCAATATCAGGCTGGGACGGCGAGCGCGGTGGTGAACCATCCCGCCCATGCCGTCCAAACGTTTGACAGATTGGTGCCGGCCAGAGTCACCGCCGTGATCACGCCGCCAACCAGCAAGGCAAGCAGAATAAGGTATTCCGTGAGTGCGACCCCATCTTCTTCCCGCGCGAAAGCGCGTACGCTGTTTACAAATGCTTTCATCGAGAATTTTCCTCCGGTAAGTTGCGGCCGTAGATCCCCCGGGCCGCCTTGTCGTCGAGACCGCCTCGACTGGGAATATTAATAGTCTGTTAATTCTAATTTAGTCAATTGTTTTATACCCGCACGAATTGAGATTTATACTTATGGTTAAGACGAAAGGCCGGGGGGTCGACCGCAAAAACAGGATAGTTCGCCGAAGTTGAGTGAAAATCGAAGTTACGTGATAGCTAATCATAGCCTAAAAGGTTGAAGCCTATGCTTGAAGCGGTCGTTGTTATTAATTCGCTTTCAGTATTACTTTTTCTCTATGCCGCCTGGACCGATTTCCGTACATGGAAGATTCTCAATACGGTTGTGCTTGCGCTTATGACGCTTTATGCGCTGCGCGCGGTGGTCGTGCTACTTGGGTCCGACGATGTCGGCGCGGCACTTTTTGCTTCGAGCGGAATTGGCGGTGACGTCGGGGCCGGTCTGCTGATGTTCATGCTTGGGGTAGTGCTATGGGCGTTCCGGCTGTTTGGCGCAGGAGACGCCAAGCTTTTCCTGCCGATCGGCCTTTTTGTCGGATGGCACGGAATGCTGCCGTTTTCGTTCTTGCTCCTCGTCCTCGGCATCGTGACGCTGCTGGTCCTGCGGCTGCCGGTCCCGCTGCGCGTCGCACATCTCGGCTTTTTCGTGCGAATCGACGAAATCCGGACGAGCCGGAAAATACCTTACGGCGTCCTCATGGTTTTCGCCCTGCTCCTTACCTTGGCTCTGCCGGTTATCCGACAGCAGCTGCAACTATCGTGACTCCTCGTACCACGTAGTCAGCTATCGCGGGGCCAATGGCGCCGTTGACCTTGAGACGCCGACAGTGCGACGAGGCCCCAAGCTGAAAGCAGCAAAAACAATAAGTGAAGATTGGCTGTTGCCATCGCCGACAGCTTAATCCCGCGTGACAACCTGCGGGACGTACATAGTATTTAATGTATGTCGAAAATTACAAAGAGGAAGACGGAGGCGTCAAAGGCTCATGTTCAAGCCGTCTTACGCGCTCATAAAGGCGAAGTTGGCTAAGCGCGTTACACGGATGCGAGCCGCGTGGCCTATGTCTTTTGAAGGTCGCTGGCGGCCAGCGTCTTACGACCAAGCTATATGTCGACAGCTTCAATGTTTGGCAACCAGATTATGCAATTCTATAGAGCGTCAGCGGTTAGTTCTTCCGCTTCTATGACCCATGAAGGGTTTCACTCCGCGTCATTAAGCGCTGCGAGGAGCCCAAGGTCGCATGTCACTTTCAGAAGATGAGAGATTGCATCTCCTCCACCAGGCCAGCATTCTCGATACGCCGCCGACGGAAGAGTTCGATGCTATCGTGCGGCTGGCTTGCAGTGTGTTCGACATGCCGATGGCGGCGGTGTCGTTTGTCGACGGGCATCGGCAGTGGTTCAAGGCCGAGCACGGCCTCTTTTTGAAAGAGACGCCACGCGAGCATTCCTTCTGCAGCCATATCGTGCAAACAGAGTTGCCGCTCGTCATCGAAAACGCCGAGAAGGATTCTCGCTTTTCCGGAAACACTTTCGTCAGAGAGCGTTCGGTCCGGTTCTATGCGGGCGTGCCGCTTTCGGAAGGGGGGACCTGCTACGGCAGCCTCTGCGTCCTCGACACGAAGAACCGCCGCTTCGGCGATCGGGATATCGAACAGCTTCGCAGTTTGGCAAGCGTCGTCGTCGGCCTCATCCGGGAACATCGTCAGCAAAGCCTGTTGAGAGAGCAGCAACGCGAGCTGGAATTGAAGCAGGCCCGTTTCGAGCAGACCGAACGCTCTGCCAAGGTCGGCGGCTTTGAGATGGATCTCGACACCGGCACGATCATTTGGTCGGACCAGATTTACCGCACGGTCGGACTACCGGTCGGCAAACGCATGACCTCGGAGGAGGTGATCGGCTGCTATGCTCCCGAAGAGCGCGAGAGCGTCAGACGCAGGATACGCGATGTCCTCGATGGTTCTGCGGCCGGCATCGACAGGGAATATCGCATCGTTACGCCAGAGGGGCAGGAGCGCTGGGTTCGCGTGGTCAGCGATATCGAGCGCTTGAGCGGCAAGCCCAGTCGATTGTTCGGCATCGTTCAGGATGTTTCCGAAAAAGTGCTCTACGAGCAACGTCTGCTGCAGGCGGCAAACGCCGATCCCCTCACCGGACTTGCCAACCGGGCCGCCTACAATGCTCATATGGAGCGGCTCACGGCAGCCGACGCTCCTTCCATCGGCTTGCTGCTGATCGACGTCGACCGCCTCAAGCAAGTCAACGATATTCTCGGCCACGCGACAGGTGACCTGCTGTTGAAAGGCGTGGCATCATGCGTGGATGAACGCTTGGGAAAGCGAGGAAAGGTTTTTCGCCTCGGTGGCGATGAGTTCTCCGTTATTCTGGACGCACCCGCAAGCCTGCGCCGCATGGGCTCACTCGCGCGCCACCTGATCGAATATATCGGTCGCCCTCTGGAAGTTGGGGGGTCGATGATAAATCCGGCGATAACCGTGGGTGGCGCGATTTCGGAGGGCAAGATGGATGCCGCAACGCTTTCGCAAAACGCCGACTTCGCCCTCTATCATGCCAAAGAAACGCGGCGCGGCAGCTATGTCCACTACGAGCCCAGCCTGCGTTCGAGGATAGCGCGACGCATTCAGATTATTCGGGAGGTTGAGTCGGCTCTTACTGAACATCGGATGGTGCCGCACTATCAGCCGATCGTCGGTTGTGCCGACGGTCGGGTATGGGCGTTTGAAGCGCTTGTGCGAATGCAGCGTTCGGATGGTTCAATCATGTCGGCGGCGCAATTTCACGAGGCGTTCACAGATCCAAGCGTTGCCCACCACATTACGACCCGCATGCTCGAGCAGGTCGCGACCGACATTCGAAGCTGGATCGACCGCGGGCTGGAATTCGGGCGGGTCGGTCTCAATATAAGCGCCTCTGATTTCATGAGGGGCGACCTGGAAACCCGGATCGTTGCCGCCTTCGCTTCAAGAGGCATTCCGCTGGACAAGCTTGTTCTGGAGGTGACGGAAACGGTCTTCCTGCAGGGACTGGAAGATGCTGTAGCAACAATCCTGCAGCGCTTGCGCAAGAAAGGCCTGACAGTGGCGCTCGATGACTTCGGGACTGGCTATGCATCGCTGACGCACTTGCGAAGCCTGCCGGTCGATATCATCAAGATCGACAAGAGCTTCATCGACACGATGCTCGTGGATGAATCGAGCCTTGCAATCGTTGAGCTGGTGCTCAATCTGGCGCGCAAACTCGATATGAAGGTCACGGCCGAAGGCGTAGAGAGCCATCGGCAAGCGATGTGTCTGCTGGAAATGGGCTGCACCACGCTGCAGGGCTATCTGTTCGGCAAACCCATGGGCCGCGAACATGTCTGCGAATACCTCATGCGGAAAACCGGCGCGACGGAGAACGGCGACCGACCGCAGGAGGAACCGCGTCGTCTCCTCGGATAACCACGGCCGCCGCCTGAGCCTTGTCGGAGCGGCTGATCGCGGCGAACACCTCGTCCCCTGCCAAGATCTTATTGAAGGAGCTTGGCAGGTCAGTCCGGTTGTTTGATCTCTATCGGGCTTTTCATGATGATTTCATGATGCGGAAACGGGATAGAGACTCCCGCTTTCTTGAAGGCATCCCACAGCGCCATCAGGACTTGCCCACGCACATTCGTCAGCCCGTTCGCTGGATCCGAGATCCAGAAGCGAAGCCGAAAGTCGAGCGACGAGGCGCCAAAGGCGGTCATCCAGCAGACGGGTGGCTTATATTGGTTTGCGACGCGGGGTACGGTCGATGCTGTCGCAATGGCGAGCTTAACCACCTGATGCGGATCGCTGTCGTAGGACGTCCCGAAGTCCACGTCTATGCGTACATAATCACTTGAGAACGACCAGTTGACGACCTGCTGCGATATGAAGTCTTCATTTGGAATGAGGTACTCCTTGCCATCGCGGGTGATGACGGAAACAAACCGCGAGCGCAGGTCACGGATCGACCCGAACGTGTCGCCAAGGGTGATCGTGTCACCCGGCTTGATCGACTTGTCGATCAAGATGATTATGCCGGATATGAAGTTCGAGACCACTTTTTGAAGGCCGAAGCCTATTCCGACGCCGACTGCGCCTGAGAAAATGGTCAGCGCCGTCAGGTCCACCCCGGTCGCCGACAAAGCGATAGCGCCAGCGATTATGATCAGGCCGATCTTGATGAACTTGCTGATCAATACCTTGATGGAAGGCGACAGGTCGGCCGACTGCTGAACCCAGTGGGAAAGCATATTGCCAATGAGGACGGCCAACCAGATCAGGGCGATCGCCAGCACGAAGGCTTTGAGTACAAGCAGAAGCGAGAGTCTCACCGCACCCAAATTAATTGCGAGCCCGTCAAGAACAGATAGAACCGGGCCGTCAAGCCCGACTGCATAAAGAGCGATATAGCTCCAGCTGCCGATTGCGACGGCGCGTGACAGCGTCGGATTGCGGATAATTTTGGTCAGGACGGAGATGACGAACCATGCAGCCGCCAGCGTCAGAGCCGTTGACACAAGCCAGCGTTGCGAGGGCCATGCGCTTTTGCTCAGCACGACATTGGCGAGCCACAACCAACCCACAAGGAAAAGCCACATCATCCGCCGCATAGGAGCGATGATGACCCGAAGCAGGTCTGGATTGCCCTTGATTCGGCGCGCCTTTGCCTCCATCGCAGGCTCTGTGCGTGACGCAAGTAAGGACGCAAAACCCAAGCCCGCCACGATGATCGCAAGCTGAAAGAACGTCCATTCGTTCAGAATGAATGTCCTTAGCCACTGCTCGGCGATCTCGGTCATCTGCGTGATATTCATGATGATGATCCGATGAATGTCAGCTCGATCAAGCTGGCGCACGAGTTTAGTTCATTTGGAAGAAACAAGCACCAGCATTCCATTTCGTCGAGCGAAAACAAGTCGATGAAACGCTGCTCGCGCGTATCGCTCGGCTCGACGCGCCTGGGCAATCATGTGCACCCTTCTTTCGCTGAGCTTCAAGCGAGGATCGAACGGTGCCTGCGGCCGCGTTCGCGCGACAGAATGTTATTTCGGCGCCAACTGACACAAGATGTTCATTTGAACACTGTATCGAGGATCCGAGCGGCTGGTGGCGAAATCCGCCAGCTAATCACGCTTTGGAAAGCAAGAGGCCGGTTCGGCCTTTGGTTTGCGAGCGCTTCAAATGTTCATTTGAACATTCCGTTGTTGCAAAGTGAAACTCGGCTGCTACCATTGCCGCGCGTCTGGAGCGGGAGGCTGCGGACCGAGAGAAAGTGGGAGAGACTATGAACAAGATCGCTTTTTTCCTGTCCGCAGGATTGACCAGCCTGTCCTTGTCCGTTCCGGCGATGGCCGCCACGAAGATCCAGTGGTGGCACGCGATGGGCGGCGAGAACGGCGCGAAGCTGGAGCAAATCGCCAAGGGCTTCAACACATCTCAATCCGATTATGAAATCGTGCCGGTCTTCAAGGGCACCTACGACGAAACGCTGACGGGCGCCATCGCTGCCTTCCGCGCCAACCAGCAGCCTGCGATCGTGCAGGTCTACGAAGTCGGCACCGGAACCATGATGGCAGCGCAGGGAGCCGTCTACCCAGTGTACCAACTGATGAAGGATCAAGGCGAGTCCTGGGATCAGAACAAGTTCATTGCGCCCGTCGTCGGTTATTATTCGGACACCAGCGGCAATGTCTTGTCCTTGCCGTTCAACTCCTCAACGCCGATCCTCTATTACAACAAGGACGTGTTCAAGAAAGCTGGCCTCGATCCGGAGACCCCGCCCAAAACCTGGGCGGATGTGGAGTCCTATTCGCGTACGATCATCAAGTCGGGGGCTGCCAAGTGCGGGTTCACCAGCGCCTGGATCTCCTGGATTCAGACCGAAAATCTCAATGCCCTGCATGACAAGCCTTACTCCACCAAGGCGAACGGTTTCGGTGGGCTGGATGCGGAATTCACCTTCAACAACGATCTGACGGTCCGTCACTGGGGTAACCTGAAGAAGTGGCAGGATGAAGGGCTCTTCAAGTTCGGCGGACCTGTCGGCGGCGATAATGCGCCTCCGATGTTCTATTCGCAGGAATGCGCAATGTATATGAACTCGTCGGCCGGGCGGGCGGGTGTCATCAACAATGCGAAGGCCTTCAAGGTCGGCTTTGCGCCGCTTCCCTATTATGACGACGTCATCAAGCAGCCGCTCAACTCGATCATCGGCGGCGCCACACTCTGGACGCTGAAGGGGCGCCCGGAAGAAGAATATAAGGGTGTGGCAAAGTTCTTCACCTACCTGCAGAAGCCGGAAGTCCAGGCCGACTGGCATCAGTTCTCAGGTTATCTGCCGATCACTGAGGATGCTTACAAGCTTAGCCAGGAACAGGGATATTATGAGAAGAATCCTGGCGCGGACGTTGGCATCAAGCAGTTGACGCGGGTCACGCCGACCGAAAATTCCAAGGGCATCCGGTTCGGCAATTACGTCCAGGTCCGCGGCATCATCGATGATGAATTCGCGGCACTGCTCGGCGGCAAGAAGACGGCGAAGGAAGCGCTTGATTCCGTTGTCGCGCGCGGCAACGAACAGCTTCGCGATTTTGAGTCTGCCAATTAAGGGCTCGCGGGGCAGGGGACGGCTGCGCCAGCCCCTGCCTTGCCGTTCGTCAGTGAGGGCCCATGCAAACCAAACGGACCGTCTTTCCCAACAAGGTATTGCCTTATCTGCTTATTGCTCCCCAGCTTCTGATAACCGTCGTCTTCTTTCTCTGGCCAGCCGCTACCGCCTTCTGGCAGTCGTTCCTTCGCCAGGACGCCTTCGGTTTCAAAACGAACTTCGTCTGGTTCCAGAATTATCGCCGGCTTTTCGCCGATCCGCTCTATATGGACGCCTTTGGCCACACCCTGGTCTTTGCTGTCGCGGTGACGGTCCTGTCGACGATGATTGCGCTCATTCTCGCCGCCGCGGCCATGCGTGTGCTACGGACGTCTCGGCTGTACTCGACCTTGCTGATCTGGCCTTACGCCGTTGCGCCCGCGATCGCCGGCATCCTCTGGTGGTTCATGTTCAATCCGTCGATCGGCATCGTCGCCTATATGCTACGCAGCATGGGGATCAGCTGGAACCATCTGATCAACCCCGACAATGCGATGATCCTGATCGTGATCGCCGCCACCTGGAAACAGATTTCCTATAATTTTCTGTTCTTCCTGGCAGCGCTGCAATCCGTGCCGCGCTCGCTTCAGGAAGCCGGCGCCATCGATGGCGCCGGGCCGGTAAAGCGTTTCTGGACGATCGTCTTTCCGCTGATCTCGCCGACGACTTTCTACCTGGTCGTCATCAACATCGTTTACGCGATGTTCGATACCTTCGGCATCGTTCATGCGACGACGCAGGGCGGACCGGCGCGCGCCACGGAAATTCTCGTCTACAAGGTTTATTTCGACGGCTTCATCGGCCTCAACCTGGGCTCCTCGGCGGCGCAGTCGGTCATCCTCATGGTGATCGTCATTGCTCTGACCGCAGTCCAGTTCCGCTTCATCGAACGCCGCGTGCAATATTGAGGAGCGTCAAAGGTGGTTGAAAACCGTCCTATCCTGAATGTCCTGGCCCACCTCGTCCTGATCCTCGGCGTCACGATCGTGGTCTTCCCGGTCTATATCGCCTTCATCGCATCGAGCCACGGTCCGAACGACTTCCTGTCCGGCGTTGTGCCGCTCGTGCCGGGACCGCACCTGATCGAAAACTATTCGACCATGCTGTCGTCGGGAATGACAAGTTCCGGCGCGCCGCCGATCGGGCCGATGATGCTCAATTCGCTGATCATGGCGGTCGGCGTCGCGGTCGGCAAGATTGCCATTTCCATTCTCTCCGCCTTTGCCATCGTCTATTTCCGGTTCCCCTTTCGCACGCTCGCCTTCTGGATGATCTTCATCACCCTGATGCTGCCGGTCGAGGTGCGCATCGTACCGACCTACAAGGTGGTCGCCGACCTCGGAATGCTGAACAATTATGGCGGGCTCATCATTCCACTGATCGCTTCGGCCACCGCCACCTTCCTGTTTCGCCAGTTCTTCCTCACCGTCCCCGACGAACTGATGGAGGCGGCGCGCGTCGACGGCGCGGGGCCCATGAAATTCTTCCGCGATATCCTGCTGCCGCTCTCGGTCACCAATATCGCGGCGCTGTTCATCATCCTCTTCGTGCTTGGCTGGAACCAGTATCTCTGGCCCCTGATCGTCACCACGGACCAGAGCCTTTACACGGTCGTGATGGGGATCCAGCGCATGGCGGCCGTCGCGGACGCCGAGCCGAGATGGAATCTCGTCATGGCGGCGGTCATCCTCGCCGCCTTGCCGCCTGTCCTCGTCATCGTCGCCATGCAACGCCTTTTCGTCAAAGGCCTGGTCGAAACGGAGAAATGAAATGGCCACGATCAATATTATCGACGTCAAGAAAAACTATGGTTCCGTTCCCGCCGTCAAAGGTGTCAATCTGGCTGTTGCAGACGGCGAGTTCATCGTGCTCGTCGGCCCTTCCGGCTGCGGCAAATCAACTTTGCTTCGCATGGTTGCCGGATTGGAATCGATCAGTGACGGGCAAGTCGAAATTGCCGGCCGCAACGTCAACAAGGCGGAGCCGGCAGAGCGAGACATCGCCATGGTCTTTCAGAACTACGCGCTTTATCCGCATATGACGGTGCGCGGAAATCTGGAATATGGGCTGAAAAACCGTGGCACGGGACGCGCGGAAATTGATCGCCGCGTCAAGGAGGCGGCCGACATCCTCGAGATCGGGCCGCTGCTCGATCGCAAGCCACGCGAATTGTCGGGAGGTCAACGCCAGCGCGTCGCGATGGGCCGTGCCATCGTCCGCGAACCGGCGGCGTTTCTTTTCGACGAGCCCCTGTCCAATCTCGATGCCAAACTGCGCGTGCAGATGCGCGTCGAAATACGCCGGCTGCAGCGCCGCCTGAAGACCACCAGCATCTATGTGACGCATGATCAGCTCGAAGCGATGACGCTCGCTGACAGGCTCGTCGTCATGAATGGCGGGCTGGTCGAACAAGTGGGCACGCCGGTGGAGGTCTACGACCGCCCGGCGAGCCTGTTCGTTGCCGGCTTCATCGGCTCGCCGCCGATGAATCTGGTGCCGATCGAGATATTCCATGCGTCAGGGGGCACCCTCGCTTTGCCAGAGGGAACGGATGTGGTCGGGCTTCGGCCGGATGCATTGCTGGTCGAAAAGCCTGTGGGGCCTTCCATTCGCCTGAATGCGATCGTCGAGTTGCTCGAGCCGATCGGCGGAGAAAGCCACCTGCATGTCAGGTTGGGCGAGGGCCAGCAGACGATCGTGCTGACCGTTCAGGGGCGGCCGGACTTTGCCGAGTCCGCCAGGATCGATGTCTTTGCCCGCATCGATCAGATGCACCCTTTCAACAGCAGGACCGGAAGGCGCACGGACTGAGGGGCCGCCATGAGCCTCGGATATGTTCAAGCCTCAAGAAGTGACGAAAGAGACGAGACAATGGCAAAGTTAGAGCATCGGTCTGGACCTGATCGCAGTGAGGTTCAGGCGCATCGGGGCGCATCGGCCGTCGCCCCGGAAAACACGATTGCCGCTTTTCGGGCGGCGGCTGAACAGGGGGCCGAATGGGTTGAGCTCGACGTCGCGCTTTTAGGCGACGGCACGGCGGTCGTCATTCACGACGTGTCGGTCGATCGTTGCTCCTCTTCGCAGGGCAACCTCGGCGACCTCAGCGCAACCGATCTCGATAAGATCGACGCGGGGGGATGGTTTGATCCCCGCTTCAAGGGCGAACCCCTGCCCACCCTTGCCGCGGTGGTAACCACCTTGGGAGAACTGGGACTCAATGCCAATGTCGAGATCAAGCAGCACCCGCATCACAAATCGCTCGATCAGCTGGTGAGAACGGTTGATGAGCATCTTCGGGCACGTGCGCCGCGCACCAAGATCATGATATCGAGCTTCGATGCTGCAGCGCTCAAGCGCATGCACGAAATCAACCCAAGCTATGAGCTCGCCATGCTGTGGAGCAAAGTGCCGGATGATTGGAAAGAGGTGCTCCAATCGATTCCCGCGACGACGGTCCATCTTGGCTACAAGTCTCTCAGCATCGGCTTTCTCGAAGAAGCGGTGCGTCACGGCATCAAGGTTCGCGCCTGGACTTCCAACGATCCTAGAGAACTCGCATCCTTCTGGCATGCCGGCTTGACCGGTGTGATAACAGACGACCCGAGCCTTTATCTCTCGTAGGGAACAGCGATGGCGCACCGGGTCATATCGAGCCGACAACGCGAAATACTGGCGCTGATCGAAACCGAGGGCGTCCAGTATATCGACGAGTTGGCGCGCCGGTACGACCTGACGACCCAGACGATCCGGCGCGACATCAATGCCCTGTGCGACCTCGGTCATGCTCGCCGCTTTCACGGCGGCGTCGATGTGCCGGTCGAGGGCAGCAACATCTCGCTCAACGCCCGCGCCCAGCTCAATCGCCGTGCCAAGCGACAGATTGCCAAGCGCGTCGCTGCCGATATCGGCCCGGATGCGACGGTATTTCTTGGGATCGGCAGCACGGTCCAGTTCGTCGCCGAGGCTTTGCGCGATCACCGGGGTCTGCGGGTCATCACCAACAATATCCACGTCGCCTTGACGCTATGCGAATCTCCCAGTGTCGAAGTCCATCTCACCGGAGGGCTGTTGCGTCACGACGATCGTGACGTCGTGGGCAGTGATGTGATCAAGTTCGTCGAAAAATTCTATGCGACCCATGCAGTGGTCGGCGCCGGCGCCCTCAGCCCGCTGACCGGCCTGATGGACTTCAGCTATGCTGAAGCGCAGATCACCAATGCGCTGCTCGAGAATTCGCAGACGCGCCTTTTGGCGGCCGACGTCAGCAAGTGGACTCGCCACGCGAGCGTGCGCGTCGCGCCCTTCAACAAGATCACCCGCTTTTACACCGACCGGCTGCCGGCCGATGCGTCCATCGCCAGCGTGCTCGCCGAGAGCAGCATGGAGGTGGTGACCTGCGGCGAGGAGACGATATGACGTTCGTAGATCAGGTGCCGTCCGCGGTCGAGTTGCAGCACGTGCGTTATCTCTTCACAGATATCGACGACACGCTGACGACCGAGGGGAAACTTCTGCCCCAGACCTACAATGCCCTCTGGGATCTCAGCCGGGCGGGGATTTCCGTCGTTCCGGTCACCGGTGGTTCAGCCGGATGGTGCGAGCATATTGTCCGCGCCTGGCCCGTTGCCGCGGTCATCGGCGAAAGCGGCGCTTATGCCGTTACGCGCCGCAGCGGTGCGGTTGTTTTCGATTACTGGGAGGACGGCGCGCTGCAGGGCGAGCGTCAGCGTCGGCATCTCCAGGCGATCGAAGGTCTGATTTCGAAAAAGGGTCGCACCTTCAAGATTGCCCATGATCAGGTCTTCCGCCTGGCTGACGTGGCAATCGACATTCAGGGGCACGACGCGGGAGCCGTCGAGGAGCTGGCCTCCGAAATCAGGGGAATGGGCGGGACCGTCGCCATCAGTTCTATCCACATCAACACCTGGATTGGCGGCTATGACAAACGCGCTATGAGCGAGCGCCTCCTGACCGGCATGTTCGGGGTCGATCCCGCGGAACTCCCCTCCGTCACGGCATTCGTCGGCGATTCTCGAAACGATGCGTCGATGTTCGGCTTCATCCGGAACTCTTTCGGCGTCAGCAATATCCTTCCTGTTCTTCCGCATCTGCAGCATGTGCCGAAATGGATCTCCGCCCAACCTGCGGGGCTTGGCTTTGCCGACATTGCGATAACGATCCTAAATGCCAGGGCTACCGGCAAATAACCCGCGAGCAGCCGATAAAGCCATGCGCGGCCCGCACGATGAGCTGAAGACGGAGCGTCATGAAGCCTACGAAAAAACCCAGCAAGTCCCGACCGGACAAGTCTCAGCCATTGCTGCGGCAGCTCGCTGCGGTTCCTGCAAAGCTCTTTTCCGGAGCGTTCCGCCAACAGTACGGCGCCCTCTGTTTTCGCTATTGCAATGCTGGGTCGAAGATCGAAATTCTCGTGATCACATCGCGCGAGCGCGCGCGCTGGGTCGTACCGAAGGGGTGGCCGATGAAGGGCAAGAAGCCTTTTGAAGCGGCGGCGATCGAAGCCTGGGAGGAAGCGGGCGTGCGCGGGGCGGTGAAAAGGAAACCTGTCGGCCGCTACACCTATCTGAAGGAATTGGACGACGGCGATGTGGCGCCATGTATCGTCGACCTGTTTCAAATTGAAGTCACCAAGATCGAAAATGACTTCAAGGAGCAAGGCCAGCGCATTCTCCAATGGGTCAGCCCTGATGAGGCGGCGCGTCGTGTTCGAGAGGTCGAACTCAAGTCGCTGCTCGTCGAATTTCGACCTCGCGGGCAGAGGAAGTCTGGCCTCGGCTGATACGATTGTTCGGTCTCTTGTTCTGGCTACGGTTCGCGGCTGCGTTCGCAAAGCGCGTTGTCTCTCAATTGCCACCGGCTCCGACGGCGTCACAATCATCGCTCGAAAGGCTCGCCGAGCGAGGCGACGCCATTGAGCTTGAGCAGGCGGCGGTCCGCCGAAATGATGCCGAGCACGATGACCGTCACCAGATAGGGCAGGCATGCGAGCAACTGCGAGGGAACGGCAAGACCGGTTGCCTGGGCGGCAAGGCCCATCAGTGACACTGCGCCGAACAGGCACGCTCCCAGAAAAATGCGGCCGGTCAGCCAGGTTCCGAAGACGACGAGCGCGATCGCAATCCAGCCGCGGCCGGCAATCATCCCATCCGCCCAGAGCGGGGTGTAGATCGTCGCCGCATAGGCGCCCGCCAAGCCTGCCATCATGCCGCCGAATGCGACCGCGGCAAAGCGGATGGCGATGACCGGATAGCCGATGGCATGCGCCGCTTTCGGGTTTTCGCCAATGGCGCGGATGATCAGACCGACCTTGCTATAGGAAAACATCGCCCAGATCGCGCTGGTCAAGGCCAGCGAAAGCCAGACGACGATGTCCTGGACAAACAGTCCGCCGACGACGGCAAGATCGGAAAGACCGGGAATGGCGATCTTCGGCAGAGCCCTGACCGTCAGGCTCTCGTAGCTCTTGCCGAACAGTGCGGACAGGCCCTGCCCGAGAATCCCGATGGCGAGCCCCGTCGCGACCTGGTTTGCGTTGAAGCCGAGGACGATTACCGCAAAGATCAGCGACAGGAGGGCGGCGCCGAGGCCGCCGGCCAGGAAAGCCAGAACATGGCCGCCGCCGTGGTAGACGATGATGAAGGCGATGACGGCGCCGAATGCCATCAGTCCTTCGACGCCAAGATTGAGAACCCCGGCGCGCTCAGCGACCAGTTCCCCGAGGGCTGCCAGGAGAAAGGGTGTCGCAGCCGCCAGCATTCCGGCGAGGATGAACTCGATGGCGTTCACGTCACGCTCCTCGCTGCCGCCGGACGCCAAGCAAGGCGGTAGCGCGTGAAGGCGATGGCGACCAAATAGGCGAGAAGCAGGCTTCCCTGAAAAACCCGGACGGCAGCAACCGGGAGATTGGCGGAGACCATGGCGTTGTCACCGCCGATATAGAGCGCCGCCATGACGATGGCTGAGATGATGATGCCGATCGGATGAAGGCCGCCGAGATAGGCGACGATGATTGCCGCATAGCCGTATCCGGTGGAGATAGAACGCTGCAATTGACCGAGTGGGCCGGCGACCTCGGCCGCACCGGCAAGACCGGCTGCCGCGCCGCCGATCAGCAGGGAAAGCCAGATCGCCCGGCTTTCCCTGAATCCGGCGTAGCTCGCCGCCCGGGGGGCCAATCCGCCGACCTGCAATTTGTAGCCGATGAAGCTCTTCTGCATGAAAACCCAGGCGGCACTCGACAGGAGGAGGGCGAGGATGAGCGAGACATTGACGCGCGTTCCCTCGATCAGGATCGGCACCATCGCGTCATACTGGAACATGACGGATTGCGGGAAATTGAAGCCGTTCGGATCTTTCCACGGGCCAAGCAGCAGATAATTGAGGAGCTGCACGGCAACGAAGCTCAGCATCAGTGAAACGAGGATCTCATTGGCATTGAGCCTGACGCGCCAGAAAGCGGTGAATGACGCCCAGAACGCGCCGCCCATCGTGCCGAGCAGCAGCATTGCCGGCCAGATCCATTGGCCCGTTGCGTCAGGCCACCAGATCGGAATGGCGGAGGCGAAAATCGCACCGAGCACGAATTGTCCTTCGGCTCCGATATTGAACACCTTGGCGCGAAAGCCGATCGCAAGCCCCTGCGCGATGAGGAGCAACGGCCCGGTCTTCAGGAGCACCTCGGAGAAAGAGGCCCACGAGAAGAACGGCTCGACCAGCATCGCATAGACGACCGCAGCCGGATCGCGGCCCATGACGACGTAAAGTCCAAGATTGAGAATGACAGTGACGATGAGGGCTATGGGCGGTGCGAGAAGATTGGCGATAAGCGATGCCCGCTCGCGGCGGACCAGCGTCGGCAGGGCGAGGAAGGTTCTGTTCATGCGGGGGCTTTCCCGCGCTGCGGCTGGGCTCCGATCATATAGCGGCCGATCTCTTCAGGCTCTGTGTCGCGCGTGACCAGCGGCGGGCTCAGCGTACCGTGATGCAGAACCTGGATGAAGTCGCAGAGTTCAAACAATTCCTCAAGCTCCTCCGAAATGATCAGGATCGCCATGCCTTCGTTGCGAAGGCTGATGAGCCGCTGGCGGATTGCCGCCGCTGCACCAATATCGACGCCCCAAGTTGGCTGGGCGAGGAAAAGAAGCTTGGGCGCCAGCATGATTTCGCGCCCGACAATGAATTTCTGCAGGTTACCGCCGGAAAGCGATCCGGCTTCAGCCTCGGGGCCGGGGGTGCGTACGTCATAGTCGCGGATGCACTCATTGGTGAAGCTCTTCGCCCGTGTCTTGTCGAGCAGGCCATGCCTGACGAGGTCGAACGGATGGGCGGTCAGCAGACTATTGAGGGCGAGCGACATTTCGGGGACCGCCCCGCGGCCGAGGCGGTCCTCTGGAACGAAGGCGAAACCGAGTCGCCGGCGAGCGGCGGCGTCGAGCCCGCCGACATCTCGGCCCATCATGAAGATCTGGTCGCGCGGCAAGACGGTTTCGCCCGAAATCAACGCCGCAAGCTCGCTTTGGCCATTTCCCGAGATCCCGGCAATGCCGAGGATTTCACCGGCGCGTACCGTCAGGCTCACATCGAAGAGCGGCACGGCGAGGGGATCCACTCGATATTCGAGGCCGATAAGCTCCAGGCGCTTCTCGCCCTCGGCCAAAGCCAGGGGAGGCATGGGTTCAGGCATGTCGCGGCCGATCATCATGCGCGCGAGCTCGTGGGCGTCATGCTCGCGTGGATCGACATGACCGGTCACGCGACCGCCGCGCAGGATCGTCGCGCGATCGCAGAGCGACTGGATCTCTCCGAGCTTGTGGGAGATGAACAGGATGGACACGCCTCCGTCGCGCAGCCGGCGCAATGTTTCGAAGAGCTTTTCAACCGCCTGCGGCGGCAGCACCGATGTCGGCTCGTCGAGGATGAGCAGTTTCGGATCGGTCATCAGGCATCGAATGATTTCCACCCGCTGCCTCTCGCCGACGGAAAGCGAATGGACATGCGCGTGTGGGTCGACCTCGAGGCTGAACTCATGACCGAGCTTTCGAATGCGCTCGGCAAGCTCGCTCTTCTTGCCGGACACGATCAGGCGGATATTCTCGACGACCGTCAGACTCTCGAACAGCGAGAAATGCTGGAACACCATGCCGATGCCGGCGCGCCTTGCCTCTGCGGGAGAGGCAAGGCTGAGGGGCTGTCCATTCCATGCGACCGTGCCGCTGTCCGGCTGTTCGACGCCGTAGATCAGCTTCATCAGCGTCGACTTGCCAGCCCCGTTTTCTCCGAGGATGGCATGGATGGATCGTGGAGCGACGTCGAGATCGATCTGCTGATTGGCATCGACCGGGCCGTAGCTCTTGGTAATGCCGCGCAGCGACAGGAGCGGGCTCAGCATGGCTTACTTCGGCAACGGCGTCGTCACACCCTTGACGTGCCAGTCCATCGCGACGATCTCTGCGTCCGTCGCCGTGGTCCCCGAAGCGACACCTTCGCTGCCGTCAGCCTTGGTGATCGGACCGGTAAACGGCGAGAAGCTGCCATCGGCAATATTGGCCTCGATTTCCTTGATCCTGGCCATCGTATCGGCCGGAATCGCCGGGTTCCAGTCGACGACCTGGACAACCTTGTCGGCGACGCCGAGGAAGGCGTTTGTGCCCTTGAAGGTGCCGGCAAGATGTGCGTCGACCGATGCCTTGAAGAAGGGCGACCAGTCGGTGGCGACGCAGCCGAGATAGGTCTTCTCGGCATATTTCTTCATCGACGAGTTGAGGTTGAAGGCATAGATGCCGGCTTCCTCACAGGCCGAAATCACCGAGGGGGTGTCCTGCGCATTCGAGAAGATCACGTCGCAGCCCTGCGAGATCAGCGCCTTGGCGGCTTCCTGCTCCTTGGCGGGGTCGAACCAGGAGTTGACCCAGACGACAGACACTTCGATATCCGGCTTGACGGCCTGCGCGCCAAGGGTGAAGGCGTTGATGGAGGTGATCAGCTCGGGAATGGCGAAGGCCGATACCGAGCCCAGTTTGCCGGTCTTGGAGACGGCCGCGGCCGCCATGCCGAGCAGGTAGGTTCCCTGAAAATATTTGGCGGCGAAGGGCGAGAAGTTCGGTGCGACCTGGAAGCCTGAAGCGTGCAGGACGGTAACCTTGGGATTACGGCGGGCAATCTGCAGCGCGCCATTCTGATATCCGAAGGAGCCGGCGATCAGGAAATGGTTTCCGTCCGCGACGGTCTTGTTCATGATGCGGTCGGCGTCCGGGCCTTCGGCGATGTTTTCGATGACCGTGACCTTCACCTTGTCGCCATAGGTGGCCTTGATCGGGTCGATGCCGGCGGCAAGCGCGTGGCCCCAGCCAACATCGCCGATAGGCGAGGGAACGACGAGGGCGATGCCGAGCGGTTCGTCGGCGGCAAGCGCCGAGCGGCCGGCAAAGGCAGTCGCGAGACCGGCAGCCGCCGCACTCTTCATCAGTGTTCTGCGGGTGAAATTGTTGGTCATGTCAGTTCCCTCTTTTGGTTTTTAGAATTCGACTGTCTGAAGCGCCGCTTCCGCGGCGGCGAAAAGCTGAGCTTCGTCGAGACCGGCAAATTCGCCGGCTTGCCAGACGATGCGCCCGTTGATCATCGTCAGATCGGTCGGCATGCCGATCCCGACCTTCGCAATCAGGCTCAACGGGTCGTGGCGGGTGCCGACATAATCCATCCTCCTGGTATCGATCGCGAAGAGGTCGGCGGCCATGCCGGGAGCAAGCCGGCCGATATCGCTGCGGCCAAGCAGGCTTGCGCCGCCCGTGGTCGCATAGCTCAGGAAATCGACCGGCGCTGGAACCGGATGGGCGCGCGTCGAGGCCGTCAGGCACTGCAGCATATAGGCAGAGTGGATGCAGTGCATGAGATTGGAATTGTCGTTCGAGGCCGCGCCATCGCAGCCGAGCCCGATACGCAGGCCGAACGCCGCCATCGCCGGTATGTCCGTCACTTCGGCGCCCACCAGATAGACCGGTTCCGGGCAATGCGAGACACCCGTGCCGCTTGCCGCCATCTTGCGCAGTTCCTCGTGTGTCAGCTCCCAGCAGTGGGCATAAAAGCTGTCAGGCCCGGCAAAGCCGAGTTCGGCGCAGTAGTCGACTGTCCGCATCCCATGCCGCGCTTGGATGACCGGGCTTTCGCCTTCACCGACATGCGTGTGCAGCCGGACGCGGCGATCACGGGCAAGCGCGACCGATTCGACGAAGGTTTCGCGGTAACAATTGACCGGCTGACAAGGGGCGACGACCACCTGCCGCATGCTGAAGGTGCCGGCATCGTGATAGCTGTCGATCAACCGGGCGCAATCGGCGATGAACTCGTCCGTCGTTTCCAGCATGGCGTCCGGGATCGTCGAGCCCTCGGACTTCGGCAGTGTGTTGCCGCCGCGTCCTGCGTGGAAGCGCATACCGAGAAGTTCGGCCGCCTCGAACTGGCGGTCGATCAGACGCTTTCCGGCATGCCGGGGAAAGCAATATTGGTGGTCGAAGGCTGTCGTGCAGCCATGCTTGATCATCTCGGCCATGGCCGTGACCGACGAATGATAGAAGCAATCCTCGTTCAGCCGTGAGAAGATCGGATAAATCCGGTCGAGCCATTCGATCACGGAGAGCTTCGTCCAGTCGAGATCGGCCCGGTTGCGCACGAAGCATTGGAAGAAATGATGATGAGTGTTGACGAGGCCCGGGTAGACAAACCAGCCGGATGCATCGCGAATGATTGTATCGTCAGGAAGCGTCCCTTGCGGTAGGTTGGTACCGATTGCCTGGATCGCCGGGCCATTTGTCAGCAGATCCGCATTTCTTCGCACGGCAGGCCCACTGCCGTCGTCGACGATAATGGCTGCGCAATTCTTCAAAAGGTAACCCGCCATCTCACTTCTCTCCGTCGACCGGATGAGGATCGGGCTTCAACTCGTGCAGCCGGTGGATGCCCGGCATTTCGATGAAACCCTCAAGGCTGCGGATGGCGCGCAGCCAGAGCCGGATGTTCGGATAGGGATCGAGCGAGATTCCGCCATCCGGCGCCAACGCCACATAAGGGAAGCAGGCGATGTCGGCGATCGTCGCACGGTCTGATGTGAGGAACCGCATTTGGCGGAGCCGCTGCTCAAAGAGCCCGGCCTCGAGTTCGCGCAGTGCCGCGATCCCCTCTGCCCGCAGGGCCTCGATATTGCCGGGGCGCAGAAGCATCTGATGCAGTCGTGCCCCTCCGAGATTTGTCGTCAGCCGGTGCGAAAACGAGAGCCATTGGTGCACCCGCGCGGTTTCCTCGGGCGGGCTCATACCCAGCCAGTCAGGCCCGCTTCGGGCGGCGAGATAGGCGAGCATGGCCGAGGATTCTGTCAGCACCAGATCGCCGTCCACGAGGATAGGGATCGAGCCGGCCGGATTGAGGGCCAAAAGCTCAGGACCACGATGCTCCATGCCGGGATGGAAATCGACCGGGCGGATGTCCAGCTTGACGCCGAGGATGGCAGCCATCAGGCGGATCTTGTAGCAGCTCGGTGAGAGGATGTAGTCGTAGAGCTTCATTGTGCGACCAGCTGTGCGCCATAGAGATAGTTGTGGCGCTTCAGCCAGCGCCGGTAAGCGATCGATGTCAGGTCTGCCCTTGTCGGAATTTCCATGCCGGGGTCGAGCGGCAGAAGCGCCGGGATCTGGTTTTCGAGGATCGACCGATCCTGCAGGAAAATCATCTGTTGGAAATGGATGAGGTCTGTCATTGGCGTCACGTCGTCGAAGAGCGCCATCCACGGCCACACGTCACAAAGGTCTTCCGCAAGCGGCTGGACGAAGAGGGTAATGACATCCCATTCGCCCGGGCGGGGAGGGCAGGTCTTGTAGAGCACCGAGCAAGTCGGAGCCGGTACGCGATACATGTATTCGGTGGTTATTCCCCCGGTTGCCGACTTTGCAGCCTGCGGCTGGAAGAATTTCACCTGCGTTGCCCAGACTTCATCCTCTTTCTCACGGATCTCCACTTTATAATTTTGAACTTCGGTGTGCGGTTCGGCTCCGAGGATATCCGTGTGAACGAACGGAAAATGCGCGATGTCGAGGAAATTCTCGACTGCTCTTAAGGGAGAGCAGCGCACCCGAACGACACCGACATCGACAAAGCGGCGGCCGGGCTGATCGGCTTCGGGAATGGCGAAGAGCTCCTTGGCGGGGGTGCCAAGAGAAGACCAGACGTGACCATAGCGGACGCGAACGGGCAGGGCACGTCCATCGCCCGATGTGACCCGCGCCGCGCCATCAGCTGTGCGAATCACCTCGATGGGTTCGCCCATCAAGCCGGTCTTGCTTCCTGCCTCGGTGAGCTGGCTGAAGAGGCCGACCGGGTACCATTCATCGAGCATCGCGCCGGCTTCGTTCATGCGGCATCCTTCTGGCGTTTCTCCACCCGGCGGCGCAGGGCTTCGGCGATGCGGGACGCCATAATCCGATCTGCGACAGTGCGCTCCAGTTCGACCAGGACATGTACGAGAGTGCCCCCGATCTGCGCCGCCGGCAGCAGCCGGATCCACGGAGATTCGACGAGCTGGATCAGCCCGTCCGCATTCGCTTTTCCACCGGCCGCCGTTTCGATTGCCGCAATCTCGGCACTGAGCGTCAGCGAGCGTACCGGAACGAGATCGCCAAGGCGTGGCGGCGGCAGTGCCGGTTCGCCGACTGCCACCCAGACAATACCATCTGATTCTTCGACTCGCTGGACAGCGACGCGAATCGTTTCCGGCGGCGCAAGATCGGGATGAGCAGGGATGCGAACGCACCCCCCCGCCACAGAATAGCTCCAGCCGTGATAGATACAGGAGAGCGCCTCGCCCCGTACGAAGCCGTGAGACAATCGCATGCCGCGATGCGGACAGCGATCCGAAGAAGCCGATGCCCGCCCGGACTGACTGCGCCAGAGGGCGATCGCTCCTGCCGGGGTCCAGGCCGGAATGACGGTTGCCGGCGGCAGATCGGCAGAAAGCGCGACGGGCGTCCAGGAGCCGGCCGTATCGGAAGGCATGACGGTTATTTCCTCAATCTTGCCAGTAGCTTGACACTACTGATGTAGCGCGGCTTCCCAAGCTTTGCAATCTCAGCCGCAGAGGCTTGCATAAAAGATTCGCATTGGCAACAATGATTAAATAAAGTGCATCGGTCAATGCTACGGGAATGGATGTGTGTCGGCGGGGTCTACAATCCTGCGCTGAATCTCGTCGACCCAGACATCGATCGGACCAAGTGAACATCCCATTTCAAGCATGTCGATCAGCTCGACAGGTCCCGCGACCTCAAGTTCGATCCGGTCGGCGCCGGCGTGCAAAAAATCTTGGGAAAGGCCGAGCTTGTCGGCGTGACGGCGAATCCACGGGACGAACGAGGCAGACTTGACGTCGCCAAGGATCGTGATCCGTTCGCATAATTCGCTCTGCCGTGATCGTCCCATGGAATTCTCTCGCTCGCTGCGTGCTGACAGCATAGCGCTTCGCCGCCCTTGTGAAAGGGCCATGAGCGAAGGTTGACGCAATCCGCGCTGCTTCGCGAAGAAGGCGACCGGCTCGTCGCCTCCATAGTGCTCGCCGAAGGCCGCATCTCAGAAAACGAGCTGTAGATTCTTCAGGTCGACCAGGTAATGCGGAAGGAGGTGACGACGGACCTGGATGACTCTTCAGCCGAGACTTGCTCCTATTGCAGCCACGATCCTTGAACGGAAAGATATGGCACGCACTTCGCTCGGGGCCCTTACCTGAACACCCAGAGAAGGTTTATCAGGAAATTGAAGGAGAAGGCCGTCCCGATGCCGAAAAACTTTGCACACAAGGGCGAGAGCCCGACCTGCTGCGCGAGGATCAGCGTCACACAGACATTGATGGACAGGCCGACGAGGGCGCCGATCAGAAACAGTGAAGCGCGCTTGCGGCTTATTGCCTGATTGAAGACATAGCGGCTGGTGACGCTGTAATTGACGGCGGCGGCGATCAGCCAGCTCGATGTCGCCGAAAGGCCGAGCGGCACGCCAAGCGCCAGCACGCAGCGAAACATCGTGAGGTCGACGAATGCAGCGAGCCCCCCGGTGAACACATAACGAACAGCCTTGGACAAGATCATCCGGAAGTTTCCTCTGTCCGAAGCGCCGCGAACACCGGGTCCAGATAGCTTGAAAAGGTCAGCCAGTCCTCCCGCGCTACGGCGGAGCGAATGAGCGGCAGGACACCGGCGCGCCGCGCCGCAAGACCGTCTCGCTCCGGTCTGTCGCCGATCAGCACGGTTTGCGCCGGACCGACACCGGCGCGCTGCATCAGCATCTGCAGTCCGCGTGGATGAGGTTTCTGGATGCCGACGCCCGGATCGCTTGCGGTCAATATGTAATCGGCCGACAAGTTCATCCTCTGCAGCTTCTCTTCGGCAGGATAATCAGAATAGATCCCAATCGCCTTGTTCTGCCGTCTAAGACCGGAAAACAGCTCGACCAGCCCGTCATACCGGCAGGATGCGAGATGAGCGAGCGGACGGCGGCCGATCCACTCGCTGACAATTGCCTCTATCCTTTCGGCAGGTTCGCCGGTTCGCGCGACGATACGCGCCATCAGGCTCGCCTGAAAATCGTCGATCTCCTCCTCGCCGATGGTTTCGCGCAAGGAACGATATGCACGAAGCACACGCAGATTGGTCAGGCTGCCCCGCGCCACCGCATGAGCGATCAATTCGCCCGCCATGCGAAGGCGCAGCCTTCTCTGGCTATAGAGCGTTCCGTCGACGTCGAAGACGACGAAACGGATACTGTCCCAGTCGATATCCTTCGCCATGATCATCGGATGGTGATGTAGTGCTGCTCGGTCAGGGTCACTAAAAGAGGAATGTCGACGAATGTCGTGAAGATGAAGGCCGCCACCAGAGCCATGACGATTGCGATCAGCCCTGGCTCGCGGAACAGCTTTTCCGGTTTTTGCGCCGTAGAGCCCGGCTTTGTCGCCATCACGAAATAGGCTGTGAACAGGGCAACGACGAAGGGTAGGACGAGCATGTACTCGATGCGATACTTGACCAGGAAGACGGACAGGAAGGCAATCGAAAATAATGAATAGGCAATGCATGAGGCGGTCAGCGAGACCTGCGTATAGTGCGCGAAACTCGCCCGATACCGCGACAGCAGTTCCTTGCCATGTGACGCGACGATCTCGTCATATTCCGACAAGCGCTTGGCCGCCATTAGGAACGCGCCGCCGAACCAATAGGCCAGGATGATCGATCCCGGCGGCAGGCTCGTTGGGTCGATCATCGACCAGCCGATCACCAGGCGGATCGGATTGTTGATCGATTCGGAGATGACGTCGAGATAGGCCTTGTCCTTGCTTCTGATCGGGTCGAGATTGTAGAGGATTCCCTGAATCGCAAACAGGCAGGCGACGCAGAAGAGAAGTTTGCTTGAGAGAATGGCGCAGCCGAGGCCGACGATGAGCAGCACGGTCCATTCAAGCTGAACCAGCCTGCCGTTCATCGCGCTTTGCACGGCGGACCGCTGCGATTTCGTCGGGTGATGGCGGTCAAAGTCGCGATCGAACCACTCGTTTATGCAGTAGTTCGCGGATGCGATGCACACTGCGGTCACGAGCCCGAGCACGATCGCGGACACAAGGTCATCGTTTCTCACCCCTCGCAGAAGATAGGCGAGGATGATGCCGGGAACGATGAAGACATGCTTCGTGCTATGATCGAGCCGTGCAATGGCGATATAGTCGCGCAAGCCCGCTCTGCTTGATGCGGGGACGCTGCGGTCACTCGAGCCTGTATTCATCCCGGACGCTCTCTGATCGTTAGTCGGTCTATTTCCGATCACCATCCAACAGATACACGCCATAGGTTTCGAAATAATTCCCAGGGCCGGGCGCATGATTTCACCGCCGGTCTATCCCGGGTGGAAAAAAGAGCGAGAGGAGAGTGAGACAAGGACGTAAGCGGTGTGCCCATGACACTTGACCACCAAGACGAGGGCTCGTTTTGAAGGTCGGCCTTCAGACCCAAGGCCGGTGTGCGTTGATCGCGGCCACAACGCCAATTTTACATGCTGTCGATAAAGGGGCGTTGGATGAGAACCCATTCGTCAGGATATGGCTCGTGATCCTGGCGGTGCTCCGTCTGGTACTCGCCCCAGCCCTGCAGCTTCCAGTATTTCGTCATGACATCGAAATGGCTATGCCCAGTTATCTCACCAGCCTTAACAACTCCCTTATTAAGGAGCGCTCTGAAGCCGTCTCCCATTGGGCCAGCAAGACAAAGGCCGGGGAGCAGTTGACCGTCTGGCTCGGGATCGAGCCAGATTTCGTGGACGAGTTTGTTTTTCATTGAAGTGTTTTACTTCACGAACCATCCTTCCGAAAGAGGCGGTCGGACGCAAAAGGGAGGCTACTACGTGCGGCAGTTGCTTGCCATGCCCGGATAATTCCACGGTAAAAGCTCTTCGATCCGGTTCTGCCTGTGACCGTTGACGATGGCGGTGAGCGTCGCGGTCAAATAGGCCAACGGATCGACGGCATTGAGTTTGCAGGTTTCGATGAGCGAGGCGATGGTTGCCCAGTTCTCGGCTCCGGCGTCGTGCCCCGCGAAGAGCGCGTTCTTGCGATTGAGGGCAATCGGCCGAATGGTGCGCTCGACACTGTTGTTGTCGATCTCGATCCGGCCGTCGGTCAGGAAGAGCTTCAAACCATCCCAGTATTTGGCGATGTAGGCCAAAGCCTCGCCGAGTGGGGACTTCGTCGCAACACCGGCACGGTGATGGACGAGCCACGTATGCATGTCGGAGACGAGTGACGCAGACCGTTCCTGTCGCCCGGCGAGGCGAGCCTCTGAATCAAGGCCTCGCAGTTCGGCCTCAATCCTATACAGTTCACCGATGCGTTTGACGCCGTCCTCGGCAATGGGTGCTGTTCCGTTCCGGGTGATCTCCACCAGCTTGCGACGAACATGTGCCCAACAATACGCAAGCCGAATATCTGGGCCAATCCGGTCTGGCCCGATCAGCCTGTTGTATCCGGCATAGCCATCGACCTGCAGGATGCCTTCGAACCCCTGCAATCTGCGTTCGGCATGAATGCCTCCCCGACCGGGAGCGTAGGTGAAGGCCACGCCCGGCGGAGCACCGCCATTCCAAGGACGATCATCCCGCGCCAGCGCCCAGAAGTATCCGGTCTTGGTTTTACGCGAGCCGGGATCGAGCACCGGAGCACGGGTCTCGTCCATGAAGAGCTTGGTCGAGCGCTTCAGGTTGGCAATCAGTGCGTCGAAGACGGGGCTATTCGAACGCTGCCCGGCCGACCCAATCGGCAAGCGTGGAGCGGTCGAGATCGATGCCCTGGCGGCTCATGATCTGCGCCTGCCGATAGAGCGGAAGGTGATCGGCATACTTAGACCAGCACATGGGCGACGGTCGCTTCCGTCGGAAGCCCAGCCTGGATCAGCCGTGCCGGAGCTGGGGCTTGGACGACACCGTCCGTGCAGGCACGGCAGGCATACTTAGGACGGCGGGTGACGATGACGCGGAACTGTAACGGGATGATGTCCAGCCGCTCGGAGACATCCTCGCCAATGCAATGCAGGCCACCGCCGCAGCCGCAGATCAGGCTTTCTGGCTCGATCACCTCCTCGATGCGCGGGAGATGCTTCGGAAGGGAGCCGCGATTGATCGCACGTGGCTTGCTAATCCTGTTGCCTGCAGGAACGTCCGCCTCATCCTCGGCATGGATCACGGCCATAGCCGTTTCCAGGTCTTCCAGGGCCAGATCGAATTGGTCAGGATCGGTCTTCTCGGATTTGCGCCCGAAGGCTGCCTGCTTGAATGCTGCAACCAGCTTCTCAAGCCGTTCGATCCGCTCGTCCTTGCGGGCGATATGTTCGTCCTTACTGGCTATCGCGACGTCCTTGGCCGCCTCGCGTGCCTGCGCCGCGATCAGCATCGCCTTCAGGGCGGCAACATCATCGGGAAGGTCGGCGGCATCAAGCATGGCCGGAAACTATCAAATCCGACCCGATTTGGCTTCGGAATTCGCGGTACTGAGTCATCGTGCCGCAGCTATTCGATGGCTTCCGGCGTTCTCGTTTGGACGGCATGAACCCGCCGCCAATCAAGGCCTGCGAACAAGGCTTCGAACTGGGCGTGGGTGATCGTCATCAGGCCATCCTTGATGCCGGGCCAAGTGAACGTCTGCTCTTCCAGCCTTTTGTAGGCCATGACGATCCCGGAGCCATCCCAGTAGATCAGCTTCAACCGGTCCGCCTTGCGGGACCGGAACACGAAGACCGTTCCGGTAAACGGGTCCTTGTGCAGCTCATTCCTCACCAGCGCCGCCAAGCCGTCATGACCCTTGCGGTTATGTGGAGCTCCACATAACCGCAATTATGCGCCGACGATAATTATGCGGAGTCGTAGACGCCGATGGACGCACTGGCGGCTTTTCGACATCCATCGACTCCACATAACTATGCGCTATCGCGTGGCGAGCATTGCGATCAGTTTATCCGGCGGGCGGAATTTGCCTGGCTTGATGCCGAGCGGCGCCAAAGCGTCGAGCATCTCGAGTTTTTCGGTCGGGTCAGCGCGCAGGTAGATCTCCGTGCTCTGGAGAGTGGCGTGACCCAGCCACAGCGCTACTTTGCGAATGTCGCGCGTCGCCTGAAGCATGTGCATGGCGCAGCTGTGGCGCAGGACATGGGGCGATATCGACTTCGTCGCGAGCGTGGGCGCGACGCTGACGGCGGCGGCGGCTGTGCTTTTCGAGGATGTATTCGAAACCGGAGCGGGTCATCATCCTGCCAGCGTTGTTCAGGAAGAGCGCCGTTTCGCCACCCTTGGGTCTAACCGCGATCCAGGCGCGGATCGCAGCAGCGGTCTCCTGCCAGAGCGGCAGCACGCGCTCTCGTCGTCCTTTGCCGATGATATGGATACTCGCCGGTGGCCGCCCGTCGAACTGGTCGAGGGTGAGACCGACGAGTTCGGACACGCGGAGCCCGCCGGCGAAAGCCAGATGCAGCATGGCCCGATCGCGAATGCCTGATGATGTCCGCCGATCCGGTGCATTGAGCAGGGCTTGCACTTCGGTACGCGAAAGCGAAGCCACTAGCGCCTCGTCAATCTTCTTCATCGGAATGGCGTGCACCCGAAGGGCCTGATCCAACACCGCGGGTGCGCGATGCTCGAGATAGCGGAAGAAGGACTTCACGGCAGCCAGCCTGGCGTTGCGCGATCGAGCCTTGTTGCCACGCATCCCTTCGATGTGCTCGAGAAAAGCGAGGATCATCGGTACGTCGATATCTTCGATCTGCAGCAGACAAGGTCGCTTGCTCAATCGTCCTGCGGCGAACGTCACCAGCAGTTGGAAGCTATAAGCATAGGCATCGCAAGTGTGAACGCTTGCATGTCGTTCCCGGGGAAGATGCTCGCGCAGGAAAGCGGTGAGGTGCTGGGCAAGCTGGGTCATGCCGTAACTCCTCGATGCAATGTCTCGCCGGCTGCCGACAGATGCGCCATTAGTTCCGGCGTTGACTGAAGATACCAGTATGTATCGGTCACATGGGCATGCCCCAAATAGGCGCTCAGGGCAGTGATATGCCGCGCCACCGCCTGGGAATCGTGCGCACAGCGTTCGAGAGAGCGGACGGCGAACGTGTGGCGAAGATCGTGGATCCGCGGCCCTCGCGATCCTGCAGCGCCTCGCAAGCCGATCGATCGCATAATCTGCAGGAAGACCATTATTACTGTCGGATAAGCCAGGGGCGTTCCCTGATCCGAAATGAAAAGCGCATCGCTCTGACTTGCCGCCTTCAGGCGGGTCACGAGATATCGGTCCAATGCGCGTCGGGTCGTCGTATGGAGCGGGAGCAACCGGCTCTTCTTGAACTTGGTCTGGGCAATGATCAACCCGTCGTCGGTCACGTCCGTCAATCGAATGGCGATCGCCTCCGAAACACGCATGCCGGTCGCTGCAATCATCCCGAACATCGTGGCGTAGGTGAGCGATCGGATTGAATCGTCGGGGCCAAGTCGCTGAGCGGCGTCGATCAGCCGGCGAATCTCCTCGCGACTATAAATATACGGCGTGCGGCGTTTGCGACTGCCGCGGCCGAAAAGATCTGCAGGGGGAACTTCATGGCGCGGATCTTCGGCATGCAGCGAGAGCGCGAAGCGACGGACCGCCAATAGGCGGTTGCGACGTTGTTCGGGTGAAGGCGCCTGTAGCGCCCACTCGTGCACGGTTGCCGTCGTTATGACATGCTCACCGCGATGCGCGGCAAACGCGACGAAGTTGCGCAGGAGAATGCCCGGCGTCCGAAACTTGAACCCCAGGGCTTGGTGCAGCGCCGCATGATCGGCGAGGAGCTTACTCAGCATGGGAGCTCTCCCGGCCAGGGCTGGGCAACCTGCTCCAGCATCGCGATATCGACCTTGGCGTAATGTGCGGTCATATCGAGCGAACGATGACGCAGCACCGTACCAATAGCTTCGAGTGTGGCCCCCGAGCGGAGCATCGAGGTTGCCGCCGAGTGGCGCAGCAGGCACGCTCCAGACGACGGGGGATCGGAAATGCCCGCACGTTTTAGCGCCAGCGCTACGATCGTGGAGACATGACTGGACTGCGCAAATGATCGGTAGGGTGCAATCATTGTAAGAAAGACCGCCTCTTCAGGCACGCATGGCCGTTCCTGCTCGATGTATGCGAGAAGTGCATCACCGACGTCCTGCGGTAATGGCAGCCGAACTTGCCGGCGCGCTTTGCCGCTCAGGCGCAGCATACCAGACGTCCATTCGATATCGTCGAGCCTGAGGCAGGCCACGTCTCCGGCCCGCAGTCCTAGACGAGCCAATAGAAGCAGGATTGCCCGATCCCGCAGGCAGCCTCTGGCGAGTTGATCGCACGATGCAATCACGCGTTCGACGTCGGCGGCCGCAAGATACCGCGGCAACGACGAAAGGCGCCACTGCAAGACCGGCGGAATGGCGTGATCGAGGTTGGGGCGGCACAAGCCGGCACCCGCGAGGTAGCGAAGATAGCTGCGCAAGGCGCTTGTTATGGTTCTCAGGTCAGCCGGCCCGGTTCGCTCGCGCCACTCTCGGACAACACTACGGATCAGGGCGGCATCATAGTCGAGGGTCGCTGTGCCGAGCTCCGGCAACAGCTTATGTAGGTCGCGAAGGTGACGGGCGATCGTTCGTTCCGACAGTCCTCGGTGGATGTGCAGCCAGCTTTGATAGCCATCAAGCAGGGGATATGGCGACGCGATCTTCGGGGGTGGACATGCGACACCTGCCTCTTGCAGGAAAACAACGAACCTCCCGGCACGGCGCGAGTATTTTGGCGAGATCCGCAGCCACTGCCGCCCACCGGGACATCGACACCGATGTTCGGCAAAGCGACGAACGACATCACCATCGATGACGTCGATCGAGATGCCTGCTCTACCAAGCCAAGCTGCGAAATGACGAGCCGAGGCCGTGTAGCCTTCAATGGTCAGCGGCGTATACCTCTGAGCGGCAAGCTCGTCCGCGAACCGATCGATCCATGACGACAACGGTCCGGGATCGAGGAACCAGTGATTACGAATAGTGGCATCCATCATTCTTCGCTCTCCTCACAAGTGAACTCATTGTGAGGGAGCATAGTTATGTGGAGCGGTCGCGCGTGCTCGATCTATCTAACCATCTGCGAAGACGACATAATCCATAGATCGGCGTCTACGACTTCGCATAATTATCGTCGGCGCATAATTGCGGAAATCCACCGGCTTGGTCGCCACCATGATCCTGACGCGGTTCGAGGTAAAGATCATGTCGTCGCCAACAGGGCGCGAGCAATGGCAGCGATCCGGGCAGCGGACGCACCTTCTGTGTTTCCGGCGTGGTCAGGTCGCGGATTTCAGCCTGAGTGCAGAGTGCCTGCCCGGCATCGCTGATCTGACAGTGCTCATCAAGGACCTCGAGATTTGCATTCGCCGGTTGACCATCGGCGATTTCTTCTATGAGAGACCGGGACAGCACGCCCGCCGGCCGCGGCGACGAGGTTCCGCCAGCGTCGGTTCTGGCCGGACGCTGGTCGCGCAGTTCGTGCCAAAAGTTGCGGTTGAAGTCGCCGAGAAGAACGATCTTGGCTCCATCGGCGGCAGCGCTCTCAATCCAGTTTTCAAGGGGATCGACCTGCTGCTGCAGGATCATGCAGTCCTTGCCAGTGCCCTCCAGGTTTCCACCGTCGAATGGCGACACGCAGCTCGACTTGAGGTGGATATCCATAATGCGAAGCAGCTTCCCATCGATCTTGAGTGTGAGGGCGAGACCCGGGCGCGGCCGCTTGTCATCGGGGTTGGCGGGAAGGCTGAGCGTATCTTCGATTGCGCACGACACCTTTTCACCAAGCGTCTTCTTCCAGGCGATTACCAGGCGCTGCACCTTGTAGCCCGTCACTGGGCAGAAATCGTAGTCGCTGCCGCCGTTCGGGAGTACTTCCCGGACTGACTGCTCCCCGCTGACCTCCTGGAATGCGATGATGTCCGCAGGAATGAGCCTTGCGATAAAATTCGCAATCTGTTGCTGCCGCTTCCGGTAGGCCTCAAGGTTGACGCGAACGGTTCCCCCGGCGGTGTAAACCTTGCAGACGGGCAATCGACCGACGTCCCATCCCTCGATCTTGAACGCGTCGATGTCCCATCCCGGTTGGAACCCCGCCTCTTGCGACAGCTTGAATTTACCGGTGGCAGGATCTTCGACATAGTTTTTCGAACATTCTCCGATCCAATGCTGCACCGTCTGCAGGTCCATGTGCCAACCGAGATTCCAGCTGGCGATAGTGACCTGGCTTGCCAGAGCCCCGACCGATCCGGACAAAACTACCAGGCAAGCTGCTAGAAACCGCATCATCGACGTCGCCCTCGCCTCAAAGTTGATCGCAAGGAGTGAATTACACTTTGCTAATCCGTGCAAGAGTGCGGTGAGCGCGCGGGCGACTAATTCTTGAACATTCTCACGGTCCAGAGCCGAGTCCCCGTGGGGAGCGGCTTGATCAGTGGCTTCCCGGAAACCGTTGGGTCGAGCTAGTTGGCCCATGCGTCGCACTCGAGGATGACGATCTGGCGGTCGTGGTACGGCGCGATGTCCGGCCGTGGCTCTGCACCCCCGCCACGGCGGCGCGCGCCGGACGGGCTCGTCGCGCAATCGCAGAGTCCTGTGGTTCCCGCGAAAAAGCGCCGCCGGGGGTTCGGGGCGAGGGATGGATCCACTCCCGATCTTCATGTTGATACACTGTGGATCAGGAGCCGGACTTTTCACTGATTAGTTGCTCGCTGCAATCACGGGGTCGTTCGTTCGTTTCCGCTCAAGGCGTCCGCGATTGAACGTTCACTCTCGGCGCAATGTCACCGTTGATGTCCGCGACGGTGGAGAGATAATTCCTGTCGCGAACATCGGCTTCGATGGGAATTGTACTTCTTGTACCGAGGCCGGGGGGCGGTCACTATCACCGCCAGCATGATGGGGGCCCTGCTGGAACTGGCTGTGCGCGGCCGCCGCATTGCCTTCCCCAACATTTTGCCGTCGACCAACATATTGCTTCCGGTTCACTGGTGGAGATCCTGCCTGGTCAAAGCCAGAATTCAGGTTTTCTGCACCTGCTCTGGCCGGCAAGCCGCTATCCGCTTCCCAAAGTTCGGGTATTTGTCGATTTCCTGACGACGCGCATAATGCGAGCCTTGGCGGAGCGGCGGACCGGAGACATCGGCAAGCAAAGCTGACGGCGCCTGCAGGTGACGGGCCCTCAGGCCGAGGGCGGTGAAAAGCCCGGTATCCGCGCCATGATGCGCTGTAGTTCCCGGTCATCCGAGATCCCCTGGAAGTCGTACCGCGGTGTATAGGGCGTCTCAAGAAGACGCACCTCCTCCTCGGAGAGCGTAATGGCGAGTGATGCGATCGCGTCGTCAATCTGGCTCGGCTTGCTGGCGCCGACGAGCGGAGCGGTCACGACCGGATTGCGGCGCAACCATGCGAGCGCGACCTGCGCGCGCGTGACACCGCGCCTCTCGGCAATCTGTCCAACCGCCTCGATGATGGCGCTGTCGCTTTCGGCGGTCAACTGTGTGTAGAGCATGTCGGCGAAGGGGTCGTTGCCGGATCGCGCGGTGGCTTTCGCGTCGCCCCACGGACGTGCTAGCCGGCCGCGCGCCAGCGGGCTCCAGACGATCGTACCGATGCCTTCATCGCGGCACAGCGGCAACATCTCGCGCTCCTCCTCGCGGGCGAGCAGATTGTAGTGATCCTGCATGGACACGAAGCGTGCCCAGCCGTTTGCCTTTTGCAGATGGAGAGCCTTCGAGAATTCCCAGGCATGCATCGAGGACGCGCCGAGATAGCGGACCTTGCCGGCCTTCACGATATCATGGAGCGCTTCGAGCGTTTCTTCGAGCGGGGTGTCGGGATCATTGCGATGGATCTGATAGAGGTCGACATAGTCAGTTCCAAGACGACGCAGGCTGTGATCGATCTCCGTCATAATGGCCTTGCGCGACAACCCCTTGCCGTTCGGGCCGGGTCGCATTGGGTGACGCAGCTTGGTGGCGATGACGACATCGTCGCGGTTGGCGAAATCTTTCAAGGCCCGGCCGAGAATCTCCTCGCTTGTTCCTTGTGAATACATGTTGGCGGTGTCGAAGAAATTGATGCCCTGCTCGATGGCATGCCTGATCAGGGGGCGGCTCTCCTCCTCGGGGAGCGACCAGACGGGATGACCGCGCTTTGGGTCGCCATAGGTCATGGCGCCGATCGCAATGCGGGAAACGTCCAGACCTGTTTTGCCGAGCTTGATATAGTTCATGATGCCTCCTATGGTGGCCTTAGTGGAGAGCTCTCCGTTTTGATTATGCGTTAACGGAGAATTCTCCGTTTAGCAAGGGGGCCTGTAGCGAGCAGGATGGTTGCAAGGTGAAAGAACAAACTCGTTCGATGACGAGGGCCGATGCGTTGAAGAACCGGGAGCACATCCTGCAAATCGCACACGATGCCTTTGTGGAGTCGGGCGCGACGTCGCTCAATGAGATCGCCAAGCGCGCCGGTGTCGGTGCGGGCACGCTCTATCGGCATTTCCCAACCCGCGAAGCGCTTATTCTTGCGGTATATCACCATGACATTCAGCGGTTGGTCGCTTCCGTACCGGCACTGCTTGTGCAGGATACGGCCGTCCACGCCTTCCGGCAGTGGTTTGCCACGCTGGCGGACTACATCCGGGTCAAACATGGGCTGGGTGACGCTCTCCACAGCCCCGCCGCTCAGGAGGCAATCCAGGGAACCTATGCTCCGGTCATTGCTGCGCTGGACGAGTTGATCCGGGCCTGCATTGCCGAGGGCAGCATGCGTGAAGGCCTGCGGGCGGCCGATCTTCTTCTGCTCATGGGCTTTTACTGGCGCGCTCCGGCGAATGCGGAGGGACGCGCACAGGCAGAGAGACTGATGGATATCGTGCTGGATGGGCTGGCGCCGAACACGTGACGTCGCTGCCTCAGGCTGCTGATCGACAGCATTAGGCAAGAAACAGGCAGGACCGTTTCTAGCCGGTGCACGGCTCAGGCCATAGATTGCATCGAACAGGCACCAGATGCGCCTCAGTCAAATCAACAGCGGAATTTACTCTATGAGAACCTGGTTTATTACCGGGGCCAATCGTGGGCTCGGCCTGGAAATCGCACGCGCAGCACTTGAGGCTGGCGACACTGTCACTGCCACGGCGCGCGACCCACAGCAGATCGTTGAGGCCTTAGAAGCCTTTGCCGACAGCCTCCATACGGTCCCTCTCGATGTTACCGATCACGCAGCGGTCGATAAGGCCGTCAATGCGGCGAAGGAGCGGTTCGGACGCATCGACGTTCTCGTCAACAATGCAGGCTATGGCCAACTCGGCGCCTTCGAAGAGATCGCCCCGGAAACCGTGTCGCGGCAGTTCGCCACCAACGTCTTCGGCGTATTCGATGTCACACGCGCCGTCCTTCCGATGATGCGGGCTCAGCGCTCCGGCCATGTCATAACGATATCGTCGATTGCGGGCATGCAGGGCTTTGAAGGCTCGTCGATCTATTGCGCCACCAAACATGCCGTATCCGGCTGGTCGGAAGGGCTCGCCCGCGAGGTGGCGCCGTTCGGCATCAAGGTGACCTGTGTCTATCCCGGCCGTTTCCGCACGGATTTTCTCGATGGCAGTTCTGTTCGCTACGGCGATTTTGCAATCGAGGACTATGCAGCGGCCTCCGCCCGGCGTCGGCAGGCGCTCGACGCCGACAATCACCAGCAGATCGGCGACCCCCGGAAATTCGCTGCAGCTATGCTTGCGCTGGTCAAGGCGGACAATCCGCCCGTTTGGCTCGCGACAGGCTCGGATGCCTATGCGGTTTTCGACAATAAATCCGCAACGCTTGCCGAGAATATCGAACATTGGAAGGATCTGGTGCTGTCAACGGACTTCTAGGCGGTGATCGCAGAGGCTAGGGTGGCGTGGGCACTGAAGCGGTTCATTCATGCAAACGAAAGCCGTCATGGTAAAAGAGAAGATGGAATTCGCGCGTGGCCGGATGCGCGAACGCGTCGAAATGCGCCTGCCGAACGAAGGGTCCCTTGCCACTGCCATTCCCGGCCTCTCCCTCCATCGGCGCGCGTGCCCGACGGCGCCCGACTCCTCCCTCTATGAGCCGTCCTTCGCATTCATCATCAGCGGTGCAAAGCGGGTCATTCTGGGAGATGAGACCTATCTCTACGATCAGGACCATTTCCTGCTGACGGCGGTTGGCCTGCCGACCATCGTTCAGGTGCTCGACGCGAGCATCGCGGCCCCCTATGTGTCGTTCAAACTGGACATTGACCTCGACCTCGCACGCGAGTTGATCGCCGAGGTCGATCAGCTCGGAGGGTTTACCGAAGGGAGGGGATCGGGCATCGCTATCGGACCCGTAACGCCGGAACTGACGAGTGCTGCGATGCGCCTGCTCGACCTTCTGGATCACCCCGTTGAGATACCCATACTGGCAAGGTCGATCCAGAGGGAAATCCTCTACCGGGTCATGACGGGCCCGGTCGGCAGCCGGTTGCGGCATTCGGTTCAGGTCGGCACCCAGACAAATCGGGTTTCGACTGCGATCCGTTGGCTGCGAGAGAATTACGACCAACCCATCCGGATTGAGAGCCTGGCGGATATTGCGGGCATGGGCGAATCCACCTTGCACCATCATTTCCGCGCTCTGACAGCCATGAGCCCTGTGCAATACCAGAAGCATCTGCGCCTGCATGAGGCGCGCAGGATCATGATTGCCGATCGTGTCGACGCGAGCAGTGCAGCGCTTCGCGTCGGCTACGAAAGCGTCACGCAGTTCAATCGCGAGTATCGACGGCTCTTTGGAGTTCCGCCAAAAAAGGACGTGCGAACGATCCTTTCGCTCGGATAATTCGAGCCGCTCCTTCAAGAGCTTAGGCAATAGAAAACGTTCTCATGCCGCGCGCTTCATGCAAAGGCGTAAGACGAACGCTGCATTTGTTACATAAAATTCAATTTCTCAGGATGAGGAGAATATTAGACTGGGCGTAACGGGGCGTGGTTTCGTATACAACCGGACACACATCGATAGCTTTCGATGCCGACTGATTGCTAGCCTGGTAAGGACGACCTCGGCTTTGCCTCAAGGCCGTCCCCCAAATTGCCAAAATCAAATCGCACCAGCCATGCCGGTTGCCTTTGATCGCTATTGCGGTGTCAGCACGATGCGGCCGTTCAGATCGCGGCTCTCCATCCGTTCGTGAGCGGTCACGGCCTTGGTGAAGGGGAGCTCATCGAAGAGTGTGTCGCATAGTCCTGAGTCAGCTGCTTTCAAGGCTGCCTCAAGGCCTGGCCGAATAGCCTCTGGATGCGACGGCAGAAAGGCTCCCGCATTGAAGCCGGCCACCGTCATGCTGCCCAGCCAGAGGTCGTTCGTCTTGACGGCATGGGTCCAGTCACCGCTGGCATTGCCTGCCACGATGAGACGGCTACCCGGCTTCATCAGTGCAAAGCTTTGGTCTCGGAGGCTTCCGCCCACGGGATCGATGATGACATCGAACTTTTCGCCCGCGAGGGCGCCGGGCAACTCGGCTGAATCGATGATCCGATCATAGGGCAGTTTCGTGTTCGCGGCTGCTTCGAGCTTGCCCGGGCGGACTGTGCCCACGACCCGTGAAGCGCCGAGCTGTTTTGCGATGCCGGGGAATGCGGAGGCGAAGCCCCCGAGAGCGCCATGCACCAGCACGCCTTCTCCCTCGGCAAGCCTGGCGACCATGGTCAGCGCGATGTGCGCCATCGCGGCATTGGGGATCATCGCGACAGCAAGAGCTGGATCGACATTTGAGCCTTCGATCGACACGACACCGCCAACGGGCGCGATATACACCGCGGCATACCCGCCGGTGCCAGTGCCTGCGGACATCGACACGACCTTTTCGCCGACATTAAAACCTGTCACGCCATCGCCCAGTGCTCTGACCGTGCCGGCTACCTCAAGGCCGGGAACGAACGGAGGCTGCGCCATGCCGGGCACATCCTTGAATTGCCCCTGACGGAACAGAATGTCGATGAGACCGACCGCCGCATGGCTGACGTCGATCGAAATCTGGCCCGGCCCCGGCGTCGGATCGGGCAGATCAACCACTTTCAAAACACTCGGGCTACCGAACTGGGTGGCTTGGATAGCTTTCATACAAATTTTTCCTTGTTTGACTGAGTGAACACTCATTTTTTACGGTGAAAAGTTTAGCGTAGTGCCTGCCATAGGGCCTTGAATCCAGCATCGCGGATACGCTCCGCATTGCTGGAGTCCTGGATCATGAAATCGATCGTTGTCCCTGCCATCGTTTCAACAAGCGCTCCCACATAGGCCAAGGGCGCATCGCGCAATGCGCCGGAGGATCGCGCGCGGCCCACAATTTCAACGGCTGGGCCTGCGACGACTGCCGCCGCCTTTCGGCTGGTTCCGGTGATCTGGTCTGAGACCCCCAGTTGCGCCAGGGTCCGCCGCTTAGGCGGATTGGAAACGCCCCAGTCCGTCCAACGCACCCACAGATGATGCAATTGCCCGCGAACATCACCGTCGCCAGGCATTGCTTCCAGGATGGCCTCAGACAGCTCCGTCTTCAACTCGACATAGAGTTCATTGAGCAGAGCGGATTTGGTGCCGAAGTATGTGAACACCGATCCATGCGGCACCTGAGCTACCTTGGCGATTTCGGCTGTCGCGGCACCAAGTCCGTGTTCGGCAATCAGCTCGATTGCCGCCGCCAGGATCGTATCACGTTTCTCTTCGCTTCTGGGTCGCGCCATTTGCCATCATCCTCGCTCAATAGATGACTGTTCACTCACGCATTGTCAATAGGGGCGCTGCTTTTCCTGAATCACCCCTTCCGCCGATGCGAGTCGACATATTGCAAGAGATGTGTGCCCATTCGCCGGGGCACCATCCTCGGGCCGGCGTGCCTTCCCCGTTGTGATGGGGTCGCGTGAGGGTTGGCTAGGGGGCTGTTGAAGTGCCTTGCCCGGCACCGTCAGTGTCGCGTGCTATGGCTTGGAGGCGCTGCTGCAATCGAGGTGCAACGAAATCAAGGAAGGCGCGCAATTTCAACGGCTGCTGCTGGTGCGGGGCATGGACCAGATGCACGGGCATCGCTGGAGGCGCCCGATCCGTCAATACCGGCCATAGCAAGCCCGCCCTGATGCTTGCTGCCGCCTGGTAGGAAAGCACACGAGCAATTCCGACGCCCGCGACCGCGCCGCTCACGACGCCTTCGGCGGTATTCACCGAGAAGCGTGGATTGATCGTCACCTGCTGCTGGGCATTTCCGTCCACGAAGGGCCACTCCCGGTAGCGCTGAAGTCCTTCGAACGCGATACAATCGTGGTGGGTCAGGTCGTCGGGCGTTTCCGGCTTGCCTCGCCGTTCCAAATAACCCGGGCTTGCACAGACGACCCATCGGATCTCTCCGACCCTGCGCGCCACCAGCGAACTATCAGGCAGACGGCCGATCCTGACCGCAACATCGAGATGTGTTTCGATGAGATCGATGTTGCTGTCGGACAGGACGAGCCGCACCGTCACGTCGGGATAGACGCCGAGAAAATCGTGGACGATCGGCGCTACGTTGAGAGCGCCGAATGCGATGGGGGCGGTCACCAGCAATTCGCCGCGCGGCGCACGATACTCGCCCGAGACGGCGCGCTCCGCCTCCGAGAGTTCATCGAGCACCCTTCGCGCCGATGCGACATAGGCCGTGCCAGCTTCGGTTAGAAGAAGTTTGCGGCTTGTGCGAACGACGAGTTGCGAACCGAGAAAGGTCTCCAGATCGGACACGCGGCGGCTGACGGTGGGAAGGGGTACGTTGAGGGATCGGGATGCCGCAGACAGGCTCCCTCCATCGACCGCCGCGACCAGCGTGCGCATTGCCTCGAACCTGTCCATCGTTCCTCTCGTTTAACGGAAGTTAGGCTTCCGGACTTAGCACCTGCCTTCCGGATCCGGAAGGGGGTACTTCAATCCTGCAACCGCAATCCAACCCGTTCAGGAGAAAAGCACATGTCAAGAATTCCAACCCCCGCCACCGAACAGACCCCCGAAAAGTCCCAGCCCCTGCTTGCGGCGGTCCAAAAGCAGCTCGGCACAGTGCCGAACCTTTTTCGCATCGTCGCCAACAGCCCGGCAGCGCTGGAAGCCTATCTCGGCTTTTCCGGCGCCCTCGGTAAGGGTGCGCTACCCGCCAAGACCCGCGAGCGGATCGCGCTGGCGATTGCCGAGGTGAATGATTGCGGCTACTGCCTGTCCGCTCACACCTACATCGCCCGCAACCTCGCCAAGCTCGATGACGCGGAAATCACCGCCAACCGCAACGGCGCCTCCAACGATGTCAAGGCGGATGCAGCCGTGCGCTTCGCCGTCAAGCTCGCCGGTGGACGCGGACAGGCAAGCGATGCCGATATCGCGGCGCTCAAGGATACCGGATATTCCGATGCCGAGATCGTCGAGATCATCGCCCATGTCGCGCTCAATACCTTCACCAACTACGTCAATGAAGCGCTGAAGACTGAAATCGACTTCCCGGTCGTAACGGTTCGCACGGCCGCCGCCGCCTGATCCTTCCCACAAGCTTGGCAAGAAACGATGCGGGCGCGTCGCCGCGCCTGCAAACCCTTCCGCACACCTTCAAATCAAGGAGATACCCCATGACCGTTCGTTTCAACACCGTCGATGTCGATGGCATCAAGCTGTTTTACCGCGAAGCCGGCGATGCGAGCCGCCCGACCGTGCTGCTGCTGCACGGTTTCCCGAGCGCCAGCCACATGTTCCGCGACCTGATCCCTGAACTCTCGCAACACTATCATGTCGTCGCGCCGGACCTGCCCGGCTTTGGCATGACCGAACAGCCCTCCCGCGACCAGTTCGGCTACACATTCGAGAACATCACCAATGTCGTCGACCGTTTTACCGAGGTGCTCGGTCTCGACAAGTTCGCCATCTACGTCTTCGACTATGGCGCTCCGGTCGGCTTCCGCCTGGCGGTCAAGCATCCTGAGCGGATCACCGCGATCGTCACCCAGAACGGCAACACCTATGTCGAAGGTGTTTCGGATGCTTTCGCGCCGGTCATGGCCTATTGGAACGAGCCCAGCCAGGCCAACCGTGACGCGCTGCGCGGCTTCCTGGCGCCCGAGACAACCCTCTTCCAGTACACGCACGGGGTCGATGATCCGACAAAGGTCTCTCCAGACGGCCGTAATCTTGACGATTTCTATCTGTCGCGTCCCGGCAACGACGAAATCCAGCTCGACTTGCTCCTCGACTACCAGACCAACGTCGCGCTCTACGACACCATCCAGGCCTACCTGCGCGCGCATCAGCCGCCGGTGCTGGCGATCTGGGGCAAGAACGATCCGTTCTTCATTCCGCCGGGTGCCGAAGCATTCAAGCGCGATGTACCGGCTGCGGACGTTCGCTTCGTCGACAGCGGACACTTCGCGATCGAAACCCATGCCGCCGAGATCGGCGCTGCGATGCGCGAATTCCTCGCCAAGCATGTCGGATGAGCCACCCGTCCGGGCGCACCATTCTGCGCCCGGACCTAGCAATCAGGAACCGTAACCGTCCGTCTGATACTTCGGAGATAGATCATGACCAACGCGCGTGACATCGTTCGCGACTTCTATGACAAGCTTTCAAAGGGTGACGCGCCGGGCGCGCTTGGCCTAATGGCGTCCGACATCGAATGGACGACGATGTGGCATTACAAGGTAGACGGGCGTGGCCCGGAGAAGGTCGCCGAGGGCCTGTTCAAGCCGCTGATGGCGGAATGGTCGAGCTTCACGCTGGTGCCGACCGAGTTCATAACCGAGAACGAAACGGTCGTTTCGCTTGGAGATTTTACCGGCGTCCACGGCGCGACCGGCAAGACGTCGAACGCCCGGTATGCCCATGTTTGGACGGTCCGTAACGGCAAGATCGCCAGCTTCCGTCAGTATATCGACACGCTGGCTATCGCCGAGGCCCGCGTCTGATGGAGCGCGTAGCGATCATCACTGGTGCCAGTCGCGGCATCGGCCGCGCAACGGCCGTCCGGCTGGCTTGCGACTTCAGTGCCCTGGCGCTGGTGGCACGAACCCGAGAGGCCTTGGAGGAGACGGCTGAAACGGTCCGGGCGGCAGGAGCAACGCCGCTACTTCAGGTCCACGATCTGCGCCAGCCGGATGCGGCTGGAGCCGTCGTCGCAACCACGATCGACCACTTTGGTAGGATCGATGCCGTCGCCTGCATCGCTGGTGCTGTTCCACAGGCCGACATGTTCGCACTGACCGACGAACAATGGGACGACGGATTGGCACTCAAATTCCACTCCGCCCGGCGTCTGACACTCGCCGCATGGGACGCGCTCAAGGCTACGCAGGGTTCGGTCGCGATCACGTCGGGTACGTCCGCCTATACGCCCAAGGCATCGCTTGCGGCAGTCGGTACGATCAACGCGGCGATCCTTGCGCTGGCCAAGGCCTTTGCGGATCGGGGCATCGAGGACGGTGTGCAGGTCAACACGGTCCTGCCCGGATCGGTCATGACCGACCGCCGCCTGACAATGCTGCGGGGATATGCCGACAAGCACGGTCTCTCGCTTGATGGGCCATCAATCGGTTCGCGATCGAGGCGGGGATCGCCCGCTACGGGCAGCCCGAAGACATCGCCAACGCGATCGCCTTCCTCTTTTCGGCCGAAAGCCATTGGATCACCGGCACGGCGCTCCGGGTCGACGGCGGCGAAACCAAGGTGCTTTGACCTTGCGGACGATTGCCGGACCGTGCGGCCGCGCCCTCGTGGCTTGGCTGATATTCCCAAAAGGCTCGCTGGCGGTGGTCGTCAGCGAGCCTTTTCAATTTCGGAAGCGTTCTTCCTGCGCGTCAGGCGCCAGCAGACTTGGCAGCCATAGTGGCTTTCGCCCACCAGAGCAGTTCGTCCAGAGCCGTCGTCGTCGACGGAAGGAGGTTCGCTTCGATCTCCTCGATGGGCTTTTTCCCGAATGCCGGATGCACGGCGAAGAAGTCGCTCCCGCCGATATGGGCGGTCGCATGGGTCGAAACCATTTGAAGCTCAATCGCGATCAGCCTCAAATGTTCGATCGCACGTACTCCGCCCGTGCCGCCGTAACCGATGGCGGTGAATGGCTTGCGGATCCACTCCTTGCAGGCCTGGTCGAGCGCGTTCTTCAAAACGCCGGTGATCGAGTGGTTATACTCCGCGGTGACGAAGATGTAGCCGTCGAAACGGGCGATCGTCTCCTGCCAGCGGATCGCCTCGGGGTTCTGGCTCGGCGCCCACATGTTGGAGGCGACCTCATCGAAGAAGGGCAGCGGATGGTCGCGCAGATCGACCAATTCCACATCCATGTCACCGCGGGCCTGCGCCTGCTTCAGAATCCATTGCGCCGGCACATCGGCAAATCGCGTAGGCCGGGTGGAACCGACGATGACGGCAATGCGGGGTTTGGAATTCAAAGTCATCTCCTGTATGGTAGGTTTCCTTAGGTAACCAGATTACAGACGGTTCGCGTGACTTCACAAGGAGGCACTTTGTTGAAACCAGATAACCACGAGGATACCGCTGCCTGCGATCACATCAGCCGGATGCTGGCGCGGATCAGTGACAAGTGGACATTGCTGGTGGTGCGTGTGCTTGGGCATGGACCGCTTCGTTTCAACGCCCTGCGCCGAGAGGTCGGCGAAATCAGCCAGAAGGTGCTGGCATCGACGCTGCGCGAGCTGGAGGCGAACGGCTTCGTTTCTCGCACGGTTACGCCGGTCAATCCGCCCCAGGTCGAATATGCGCTGACTGAACTCGGGCGAGAGTTCCTGATGCCCGTTCGGGCATTGGCGGAGTGGGTGGTGGAAAACTCATCGCGCATGGACGTGGCACGCGAGGCTTATCTGAAGCGTCGCGCGGAAGGCTGATCCTTCGCTGGCGCCACTGAATAGCCGCGGATCGGTGGATTAGACGGGCCCGGAAGTCCGCAGGGGGCGGGGCGATGCGACAACCGGCTGGCTTCTCTTCTTATTTCCGGATCGCACCCGTGGGGCCAAACCGCTCTGTCCGCACGTTGCTCCCCCTGTGGCCCATCGCGACGAGATGCTCGGCAATCGTTTCGACAAATGTCGTTGGCCCGCATACGTAGACGTCAGGGTTCCCGACGGGAGTGAATTGCCGGCGTGTCAACATCACGCGGTCGATCCTGCCTTGCTCTCCGGTCCACCCCGACGGCGCATTGCGGGTCAGAGTGTGCGTGAGCGAAAATTGGGCGCCCTGTGCCGCAAGCCGATCGAGTTCGGCGCGGTAGATGATCTGGTCGACGCTCCTTGACGAATAGAGCAGGCGGGCAGGGTGCGTCGCGCCTGCCGCGGCGCGCGACCGCAGCATCGACATTAGCGGCACAATGCCCGATCCGCCTGCGATCAGAAGCAATCCATAGTCATGTGCCGCAGACCAGGCGAAATAGCCCCCAATCGGTCCACGGATCTCGATCCGGTCACCGACGCGCAACCCTTCATGGAGGAAACCCGAGACCTCCCCATCGGGCACGGCGTCGACGGTCAGTTCGACAAGCTGACCCGAACCGGCGCCGGAGGCGATCGAGTAGCTGCGTTGCGCGACATAGCCGTCCTCGGCGGTGAGGCGCAGGTCGACATGCTGCCCACCGAGATGCCCGGGCCAGCCCGGCACATCGAAGGTGATCGTCTTGACCGTCGCCGTCTCGTAGCGGATCGCCATGACCGTGGCAACGCGCCACTGCGCGGATGCTGTTGCGAGGTCGATCATTGGTCACCTGTATAGCGCTGCTCGCGCCAGGGATCGCCGCGCAGATGGTAGCCTTGCGATTCCCAGAAGCCGGGCGAGTCTGCATCACGAAAGGCGAGGCGCCGCACCCACTTGGCACTCTTCCAGAAGTAGAGGTGCGGCACGAGCAGGCGGGCTGGGCCGCCATGAGAAGGGAGGAGCGGCAGATCGTCAAAATGGGTCGCAATCATCGCACGCGCCTCGATCAGATCGGCAACGAGTAGATTGGTCGTGTAGCCCCCATCGCAATGCGCCATAAGGAAGCCGGTCGGCGCAGCATTCAGCCCAGCAGCGCGCAAGAGGTCGTCGATGGTGACACCGCGCCAGCGCGTGTCGAACTTCGACCATTTGGTGACACAGTGAATGTCGGAGGTGATTTCGGTTTGCGGCAGAGCCTCGAACTGCTCCCAACTCCACTTGCCCAGCATCGAGCCGCCGTGTTGAAGCGCAAGGCTCCAGCGATCGAGTGGCGTGTGCTGCGTCGGGCCGGCGGTCAGCACCGGAAACTCCGGTGTGAGGAACTGGCCAGGCGGTAATCGCAGGCGATCGGCGTCTGCGCCGCGGCGCTTGCCCTTAAATCCTCTCGTCACAAGCATTGTTGTCCCTCCCGGGTAGATCGTTGCAGAAATATGCTCATGCCGAAAGGCTCCTGCGGCTATCCACGACAAACCGCCAGGCCTTTCAGCGATGGGTGGGCAGGAAGCGGAGGATCAGGTCGGCGATCTCGTCATTCTTCTCGTCCATCGCGAAATGGCCAGCATCCAGCAGGTGAATTTTAGCGTCAGGCAGGTCGCGCTTGAACGCTTCGCCGCCCGCCGCGATGAACGACGGGTCGTTCGCCCCCCAGACGACCAGAGTGGGCGGCTTGTGCGCGCGCAGCCACGCTTGCCAGGCGGGGTACGACGCCACGTTGGTCTGGTAATCGTAGAGCAGAGCGGCCTGGATTTCGCGCTGGCCGGGCGCGGAGAGGTGGGCGAACTCGTCGGTCCAGGTATCGGGATTGTAGAGTTCGGGATGCTTGGTGCCGGCGATGTGACGCTGCTTCGTGGCCTCGAACGACAGAAAAGTATCGACGACGTCCTGATGAGCCTTCGGGTCCCCCAATACTCCTCGATTTTCGCCCATTTCGGCCCCAGCCCTTCACGATAGGCATTGCCATTCTGGACGATCAGCGCCTGCAACCGGTCAGGATGGGCCAGCATGATCCGGAAGCCAACCGGGGCGCCATAATCATGGATGTAGAGCGAGTATCGGGTCAAACCGAGTTTCTCGAGGAGATGGTCGGTCGTGGCGGCAAGATGATCGAACGTATAGTCGTAGCTGGTCGGAGAGGGCGCATCACTCTGGCCAAAGCCGGGAAAATCCGGTGCGATCAGGTGGTAACGCTTCGCCAGGTGGGGGATAAGCGCATCAAACTCACGAGACGATGACGGGAAGCCGTGAAGCAGCACGATCGTGGGGGCGTCGCGTCGACCAGCCTCGCGATAGAATATCCGGATCCCGTCGACCTGCTCATAATGATAGGTCGTCGGTGTCGTTGCGATAGGCTCCGGCGTGGCCATGGCAGCCTTACCGGAAACAAGGGCGACGATGCCTATCGCCGCAAATCTGAGGATTTTCATGGTCTCTCTCCAAGCTGCCCGTGCCGCTGCATTCACTTGGTCGATGGTGCACGTGAGGCGAGCAGCAGCGTAACCGACGCGGCGAGCAGCACCAGATCTTTCAGCAGGAATTGCCCGATATCGCCGGAGATGGCCGGGAAGCCACCGAGCGAGGGCTCGAATACGCCGGGCGTGCTGATGAAGAAGCTCAGCGTTATTAGGTAGGTCGCCGTCGACATGGCCGCGCCAAGCGCCGAGATGACAGGAACGAACGCGCCGACGATCAGGGCGACGGCGGTCGACAGCTCAAGCACTCCGATCACCCGGGCCGCGCCCTCGATGCCGAACACGATATGCAACCAGCTCATGATTGGGCTGTTTGCGATCAGCGGCGCGATACCGTGCGCCTCGTAGCCCGTGAACTTCATAAAGCCGAACCGGATGAAAATTACGACGAGCGACCATCGCAGTGGGGCGAGGATGGACATGGACCCGACGTTCCGTTCGGCGATGATGACGCGTGTTTGCAGAAGGTTGTTCATGGCAAATATCCTTGATTGATGGGACTTGATCTCGGTCCGGCCATGCCAGAAACCGCTACAAGCAATGGATACAGCCTTCCGAATAACATCGTCAGCTTCGAACTGCGGAACCGTGACTTCCGTTTTGTGGAAGTCTGTAGGATTTAGCTTGGCTGGGATCCGTTAGCCGCGGCCATAGTCGGTGACCGAGCGACCAGACTCCTGTCGTTTGGCATTTAACTGTAAGAATGCGCCTGTTTCGCAGCTCATGGCATTTAATTTGAGATTCGCTGGTTCCATCTTCGGCGCTTGACGCTCGGTGGTTCGGAAATAACGTTCTGTAATACTTCGCATTTCCGATGAAGCTTGGCGATCGGTGATCATTTCTACGCTGCGGATCGCACATTAAGTGCCAAATCGGACTGGCGAATCTCAAATTAAGTGCCCGATCTCAATTTAAATGCCGCGCTATCTTGTGGAAATTATTGGATGCGGAGTCTTGCGATTAGGTGCAAAACAACAACCCGTCATCGCGAGAACGGTAGAGAGCGCAACACTCAGGCGACATAGCGGGGTTAACTTAATCCATGCACCTTTATCGTCTAATACATTGATTAACACTTTTTTCCTGGGGTGCGCTTGACCTGCCACTGCGAATTTCCTCCAGGATGGATTAGAGTCCGGCCCATTGAAGGACGGACGAATGAAGAAGCAGCGATTTACGGAAGAGCAGATTATTGCGGTGCTGAAGGAGCAGGAGGCTGGCGCGAAGGCAGCCGACCTCTGCCGCAAGCACGGGATTTCAGAAGCGACGTTTTATAACTGGAAAGCCAAATTTGGCGGCATGGACGTCTCCGAGGCGAAGCGTCTGAAGGCGCTCGAGGACGAGAATGCCAAGCTAAAGAAGTTGCTGGCCGAGCAGATGCTGGATGCAGCCGCACTCCGCGAGCTTCTTGCAAAAAAATGGTAGGGCCTGCCGCCAAGCGTGAAGCCGTCACGCATCTGAAGGCCGTCATGGGTCTTTCGGAGCGTCGGGCCTGCCAGATCATATCTGCCGACCGCAAGACGATCCGTTATCGGTCAAGTCGACCGCCGGAGGTCGATCTGCGAGCGAAGCTGCGCGACCTCGCCAACGAGCGGCGGCGTTTTGGCTACCGTCGGCTGTTCATCCTGCTTCGGCGAGATGGAGAGCCGTCCGGCGTCAATCGCATATACCGTCTTTATCGCGAGGAAGGGCTTTCCGTTCGCAAGCGAAAGGCCCGGCGGCGTGCTGTCGGCACGCGTGCACCGATCCTGGTCGAGGCGAAAGCCAATGCCCGCTGGTCGCTGGATTTCGTCCACGACCAGTTTGCCTGCGGCAGACGATTCCGCGTCTTGAATGTCGTTGATGACGTGACGCGCGAATGCCTGGCAGCGATCCCGGACACGTCTATCTCTGGTCGACGTGTTGCTCGAGAACTGACAACGCTGATCGAACGACGCGGCAAGCCCGGAATGATTGTCTCCGACAACGGCACCGAACTAACGTCGAATGCCATTCTCGCCTGGTCGAGGGATCACAAGGTGGAGTGGCACTACATCGCGCCGGGGAAGCCGATGCAGAACGGCTATGTCGAGAGTTTCAACGGTCGGATGCGCGACGAGTTGCTCAACGAGAGCCTCTTCTTCGGCCTCGATCATGCCCGCAGCGCCATTGCTGAATGGGCTGACGACTATAACCATTTCCGGCCACACTCGTCGCTCGGATACCAGACCCCGGCAGGCTACGCCGGGAGCATCGCCGCAACCGGCTCCAACGCTGCGCAAGATGAAAGCTTCGCGTTTCCGCCGGTTGCTCCCACCGCGCCAGTTGGCGTATTCAAAGCCGCCGAGGCTCTAATCGCAGCCGGATGAAACTTCCGTGGCAGGTCACGCTGGATACAATGACAGGGTCGTCGGTCCGGCTCTGTTTCAAAAGCCGTTGATCCAGCAACCTTATTTTCCAATCATTCCGAGGGGTTCGCTATCCTAGAACAACCCCGAGCTTTCCTGCGGATTTCTTTATTTGCCCGATCGCGAAACATCCGACGGCAGAACGTGGTATAGCAGGTTGCGGCACGATCAGGTGCCCATGGAGATGGTCATGACCAAATTCGCACTCTACGTTCCGATCGAAGCAAAACCCGGCAAGGAACAGGAGGTCGCCGATTTCCTGAGATCAGCAATACCTCTCGTCAACGCGGAGCCGGACACGATTTCCTGGTATGCGATACAGGAAGGCCCAAGCTCGTTCGCAATCTTCGATACGTTCGACGATGAGGACGGAAGGGATGCCCACCTAAATGGCCAGGTCGCTACGGCTTTGATGGCGAAGGCCGCCGAAGGCGACTTATTCGCCAAGCCACCACAGATCCACAAGTTATCCATTATCGCCGACAAGCGGTCGTAAGTGTCGGCTGTTGTCGCGGTCATTCGTAGGGGCGCTTTTCTTCGCCATATATGGCAGAAAGGTTGAGCGCCCTAGCCGATCCCTTCAGTTCAGTCTGGCGAGCTATTGCCCGATGCTGCTCGTGGCAGCATCGTTGAGAAGAGTGGTCAATGCGGTGACAAGCTGGGCATGGACGAAAGGCTTCTGAAGTAGAACACTATTGGCAACGCCTTGAGCTGCCCACTCCTTGGCGCTGTCCCCCGTCATATAGATCACTGGCATGAGCGGCTGTAGTTCACGCGCCCGGCGCGCCAAATCCCAACCGTCTGCTTCACCCGGCATTCTTACATCGGTTAGCAGGGCGCAAAAGCGGTCCGCGTCCTCCTCCAAAGCACGGATAGCTTCGTCCGCGCTCGATACCGCGAGGTGCTCGAAGCCGGCTTCTGTCACCACATCTTCGAGATTTGCTTGAATGAGGGGTTCGTCTTCGGCGATAAGAACAAGCAGCTTGCTCCCGTCGCCGCTGATGATTTTCAAGATCAGCTTGTCATGCCATGCGTACTCGTTATTAAGCGCTCTCCCCGCCAGAGCGGCGAACCTAGGGATGATCATGCAACTGTGGCGACAGAAGCGTCCACAGTGCAAAATCCTCTCCAGCCGGTGAGGGTCTACGCAAACGGCCGACGAGGTCTCAAACTGCCCGTACATGCAATGTGGAGACCATACACAATGGACAAAGTGTTGATCTCGATAAGCGTTCTTCTCGCACTTCCATGAACGAGGCGTTCTCTCGCTAATTTGATCTTTCGGTAAATTGCCTACGGTCGTCCAAGGCCCTACGCATTCACCAGTAGGATGCGGAGGGAAGCGCTTGTGATTAGATCCATTTTATTTTGGTGTTTCGCCGTTGCGGCAATGCCAAGCGCCTCGCTTGCTGCGGTTCCTTGCGGCGGCTCGGTGGCCTGCCCAGTGAAGGGTGGCGACTATCGGATCGAAGCGCCGAAGGACGGCGACATTCGAGGCGCCTACGTGTTTTTTCACGGCTACAAAAGTTCCGCCGAGCTGCAAATGCAACAACGCCCCCTTGTCGAGACGACGGTATCGCATCATCTCGCCTTTGTGGCGGTCGACGGCACCGATGGGAGTTGGTCGTTCCCAAACAGCGCTCGTCCTGGACGAGACGAACAGGCATTTATCGCCGATGTTCTTGAGGACTTGAGACAACGCTACGGCATCACCGCCGAAAAAACGATCATCGGAGGATTTTCCATCGGTGCCTCGATGGCTTGGTACACGGCTTGCCAACAGGGAGAAAAGGCGGCCGCCATGCTCACCTTTTCCGGTGTCTTCTGGAATCCACTTCCAAAGGCCCAGGATTGTGTTGCAGACCTTCCGCCGATGATCCATTTTCATGGAACCGCCGACCAGACCTTTCCTTTGGAGGGCCGCTCTCTTGGGGGCCGTTTTCATCAGGGTAACGCCTACGACAGCGTGGCGATCCTGCGTTCGCGCGCGAAATGCGATGCGAAGAACGCGAAGACGATCACACTTGACGACATCGAATGCAACGATGTTCCTGACTGTATCCGGGGCGACAGCATCATGTGCATCCACAACGGCGGCCACGAGGCCCGTGCAGATATGCTCGACGCCGGCCTGACGGCAGTCGGCTTTCCAAGATGATCCTTCTCCCGAAAATTAGCTGAAGCTCCTTGTAACAACCGGCCGGCATCCTGCGAACTAGTCAACGGCGAGGCGTTCGGCCTTCGCGAGGTTGGCCGAGATATCCGGCCCGGGTTACAGAGGAACTCATAATGCTGCATTCCGTCGTATGTCCGAGCGTGGGCCACGCTATCGTCCATCACTTTGGTGAAGGCGCGGCCGTTTGGGGGCAGGTAATCACACCGAGCATCGCGCACCTGTTACAGTCCGAACGCGAACTCCCGATCGATTTCTCTCGGGTTCGTCCAGGCATTGTCTTCGAAGTTGAGACGGCTGGCGCGTTGCTGCCGCACGTCATCGACGCTTCGACGCTGCGAGTTCACGTCGGAACGACTGCATATCGCCATGCCGCAGGCCGGGCTGACGCGACAGTTGAAGCTGTCGTTCGTATCGATGTCGGCGGCGACTGCACGCTCAAGGTTTGGGGGAGGGCAACGGCGGAGAACCCGTCGCCGCAGGAGCCCGCCAGCATCCACAACCCGGCTTCCACTACTCCTGTAATCTTCAAGGTAACATTCTGGGAAATCTCTCGGGCAAACGATGCCCGTTTCGATCAGTTGCTGCGTGAAACGGCCGAAAAGGATCGGGAGATCCGCGAGCTTCGGGCTCAGGTCGCTCTTGCTATGTGCTCGCAATAGGCCCCAGCCGGTAAGCACGACTTCGTGAACGCTACAAGCTGTAACATTTAGCCGTTTGCCTTCGAACAAGGTGCGTTCGTCTCAACTGCAAAGGAAAGACCATGACCCTGTTCATCCCGCGTATCGTGCCGCTTGCGGCTGCAGCCCTTGTTGCATTTTCTTCGGCCTCGATCGCGTTCGCCGATGAGATCTATACAACGAACGGTGTTGCCATTAACGGCTACGATGCTGTTGCCTATTTCACCGACCATAAGCCGGTAAAGGGAACCCAGGAATTTTCGACCTCCTACAAGGGTGCGACCTTCTACTTCGCGTCCGCAGCGCACCGCGACACCTTCGCGAAGGACCCGGGGCACTACGCCCCGCAATATGGCGGATACTGCGCCTACGGGACCGCTGAGGGCCACAAAGCGCCCACCCAGCCCCAGGCCTTCACGGTGGTCGATGATAAGCTCTATCTTAACTACAACGATAAGGTTCTCGGAACCTGGCGTTCGGATATCGGCGGCTACATCAAAAAAGCAAATGCGAATTGGGACGCAGTGAGGGCGCAGCCTGCTCCATGAGTGGCGCCCTCATCAAGCCCGCCCGTCCGCATTTGCGGCCGGGCGAAACCTCGACGCCCTTCTTAAGGTCCCAAGCCATGATTTCTGCGCCTCGTATCTCCCACAGCCACCCCAACCGACTTCGCGATTGTCAAAGGGCTGTTGTGACCGATCTCGACAGTCTGATTGATCGAGCGGCAGCGATGGGCTGGAACAGGAGGGAGGTGATTGCGGCTCTCGCCGATCTTCTGGACGCCGAACCTGAAGACGCAGATGGCTTGCTTCGCACGATGGCCGACTACGTAAGCCAGCCGGCGCGGCATGTCGCCTAGAGGCTTGGCGGGTTAATAAAAATGCGCCTCGTGGTCATTATCTTCCTATGTATTTTTGGCGTCAGCCCGGCGCTCGCAGCTGAAACACCGCTGGCGATGAACGACGCTTTCAAGTTTTCCGTGGATCGCACGCCATCGGGAGCTATCCATCTTCGGTGGCAGATGCCGCCGGGATATTATCTCTATCGCCAATATCTTTCTGCCAAGACCGTAGACGGCTCTTCAGTCCCGCTCATTACATTCCCCGGAACGGAAAAGATTGACCCGAATTTCGGAAAATCGGAGGTCTATTTTGATCGCGCCGAAGCCGAGCTTGGCCCCGTGGGTTCTTCGGTGACCGTCACATACCAGGGGTGCCAGGAGCATGGTCTCTGCTATCCGCCAGCCAGGCGGATCGTCGATCCGACAACGCTTGCAGTGTCCGAACAGCCGGTGTTCTCACCTCCAACGGGCGGACAATCGGCATGGTCCGATACGGCAACGACCGGCAGTGCGACGGGAACGCAAGAATCCTCACAGCTTACATCGATCGTGGCTTCGGCAAATGAGGAAGATATCGTTGGCGGCTTTCTGTCGCGTGGCGGGGTTCCGCTCCTTCTCACCGCCTTCGTTTGCTTTGGCATTCTCTTAGCCTTCACCCCGTGCGTTTTTCCGCTTTACCCGATCCTGGCTGCCACGCTGGCGCGCGAAGGGGAGAAGCTGAATGCGCGGCGCGGTTTCGTCCTGTCGGGGAGTTATGCGATAGGGCTCGCCTCAGCGTTCGCGATCCTCGGGGCAGCCGCTGCCTGGACAGGTGAAAATTTGCAGATCGCCTTGCAATCGCCGGTCACGGTCGCTGCAGTTGCACTCATATTTGCCCTCCTAGCGTTGTCGATGTTCGGTCTGTTCGAACTGCAGCTACCTTCGGCGTGGGTGGCGCGTCTCAGCCGGTCAGACAGGCGGCGGGGCGGGTCGGTTGGCTCGGCTGCCGTGCTTGGATTTTCCTCGGCCTTCATCATCGGCCCCTGCGTGACGGCCCCACTTGCGGGCGCGCTGCTTTATGTCGCTCGCACCGAAGATATCGCTCTTGGGGCAGCTTTGCTGTTTGCGCTCGGCCTCGGCAAGGGCGTTCCGCTGGTGATTTTCGGGACGGTCGGCTCTCAGGCCTTACCGCGCGCCGGGGCGTGGATGACCTCGGTCAAGCATGTGTTCGGCTTCGTGTTCTTCGCCTTCGCAATCTGGATGGCGGAGCCGGTGCTTCCGCAATGGCTGCCTCTCGGTCTCTGGGCTATATGGGCGATGGCGATCGCCGTCTTCCTGGGCGCCTTCGATGTTACGAAGGGCCGCGCGTCCCCCCTGCGTATGGGTTTGCAGTCGGTGGGACTCCTTGCCGCCGTCTATGCGATGGTGCTCGTTGTCGGCTTTGCTGCCGGTTCGGCCGATCCACTGCGCCCGCTCGAAGGCTTCGGCGGCGCTCGGACCGTCGCAAGAGTCGACCCGGAAGCGCAAAATGACCTCCCTTACCTCGAAGTCGCAACTGGCAGCCGAAACTCGATGTGGCGCGTTCAGCCGGTAAGGCGAGCCTTGTCTATTTTACCGCCGATTGGTGCGTGAGTTGCCGCTCGATCGATCGGAATGTTTTCTCTAGCTCTGATGTCGCCAATGCGTTGGCGCCTCTGAAGACGTTCAAGGTCGATCTCACCAATATCAGCCCTGAACAGCGTGAGCTCATGCGCGAGCTCAATGTCGTGGGACCGCCGACGATGATTTTCTTGCCGTCTGATCGCCAGCAGACGGGGAGACGGCTGGTCGGAGAGTTCGGCACCGATGACGTCCTGAAAGCAGCTGCAGCCATGAGCAACGGTGCTTAGCCTCTACCAAGAATGTTCAGTAATAGGAAACCGAGATGTTTATTCGCAGACAATTCCTTTCGATCGCCACCGGTGGCGTCGTTGCTGCTGTATTGGCTCCCCGGCCTGGTTTTGCCCAGCAGTTGTCGGAGGACGAAGTTTTTCGCGATCCGGATGCTCCGGTTCTCGGCAACCCCAGAGGTGACGTGACCGTTGTCGAGTTTTTCGACTATCAGTGCCCCTATTGCAAGAAAAGCCACCCGGACGTGGAATCGGTCGTCACTGAGGATGGTAATGTCCGGCTGATCATGAAGGACTGGCCTGTATTCGGCGACGTTTCCGTCTTCGCGTCGCAAGCGGTGCTTGGTGCAAACGAACTTGGCGCCTACAAACAGGCGATGGAAGCGTTGATGGCAACGCCTGCCTCGCTCAGCCAAGACGATGTCAAAAGACTTCTGACATCGGCCGGGCTCGATCGCTCGAAGGTCGCCGAAGCAGTCCGTCGAAACGATAAGAAGATTTCCAACCTGCTCACCAGAAACTACAATCAGGCGACAGCTTTTAATTTTGCTGGCACGCCGTCCTTCGTTATCGGAAAGATGACCTATTCCGGTGTGCTCGGGACGGATCAGCTTCGTGATGCGATCAGACAGGCTCGCACCACCTGATCGGGTGAAACCCCGACACGGGAGGATATGATTTGAACGATACCCTACAACTATGGGAATGGCGCGAAAAAATCGCAGATCTCTATAACGAGATACGTTCCGGCAAGGATGCGACCGCCGCTTGGCGGCTTTGGTGCGATACCCGTTCGGCCATGTTTCGCACGCATTCGCAGTCGCCCATCGAAGCTGCGGATCGTAAGGCGTATGAGGGCCCCACCACATTTCCGTATGATCCCTCCCTGCGCATAATGGTACAGCTTGCTCCCGTAACGCAGAGACCGATTAGCGTTGCGACAGGAGCGGATGGTGAGCTGTCGATGCATGCGTTCGCCCGCACGATAGGTCTGGACGCCAGATTGGGTGGAGAATTGAGCCTTTACTGGATCGAGGGATACGGTGGCGGCGTGTTCCTGCCGTTCGCCGACGCAACCTCTGGATCAGAGACGTATGGCGGTGGCCGATATCTCCTCGACACCATAAAGGGAGCGGACCTGGGAGTTGCCCGTTCCGACGGCACGTTGGTGCTCGATTTTAACTTTTCCTATTTTCCTTCGTGCGCCTATTCGTCCAGCTATGTTTGCCCCTTGGCGCCTTCGGACAATCGACTGAAAGGCTCAGTAAGAGCCGGAGAACGGCTTCCTGTCTCGAGATAGGCAGTGCGGGCGCACAGGTGTGAAACTCTGCAGCTGGCCCTCAATCGCCCGACCCTTGCGCTCAAAGCTATCCACCTCAAACTTGCTATTCGCCTTCTTCACCCTGCCGCTTCTTCTCAAGAGCCCCTAAAAGTGCAAGGACATCTTCACGATCCTGGTCGACATGCGGGGGCGCCCGGTCAAAGCGCACCGGCGTCGCGGACATCTTCAGAGGGTTCCCCAGGAGCCGCAGGGTGCGTCCTTCATCTGTGTGCACGTCCACCACCATCTCCCGTGCCAGCGTGTGCGGATTGGAAACGACCTGATCGACCGTCGCGACGCGGCCGGCGGGGATCTCGGCTGCGATGAGGTGTCGTTCCCAGTTTTCTGCTGTGTCAACGCGCAGGGCAGTAGTGACCAGTTCATCGAGTTCGTCGATATTGATGACCCTATCCCGGTTGCGCGCGAAGCGCCCGTCGTTGATAAGTTCGGGTATGCCGATGGCTTGGCAGAAACGGGCGAATTGCTGATCATTGCCGACTGCGACGGCGATATCCCCGTCAGCCGTTGCGAACGTCTGGTATGGCGCGATGTTCGGATGCCTGTTGCCGATCCGCCCAGGTACCTTGCCGGAGACCAGGTGGTTCGTCGCGGCATTGATCAACCATGCAACCTGCGCGTCGTAGAGCGCGAGATCGATATACTGGCCCTCGCCGGTCCGGTCACGGTGGCGCAGGGCAGCCAAGATGCCGACGGTCGCATACATGCCGCACATGACATCGGCGATCCCGAGACCAACCTTCACGGGGCGACCGCCGTTCGCGTCGCTGTCACCGGTAATGCTCATGATCCCGCCCATCGCCTGGATCAGGAAATCGTAGCCAGTGCGGTCGGCATAGGGGCCGGTCTGCCCGAAGCCGGAAATTGCGCACCAGACGATGTCCGGCTTGATCGTCCTGAGGTCGTCATAGCCAAGGCCGCGGCGAGCGAGATCGCCCGGCTTGTAGTTTTCGACGACGACATCGGAAATCGCCGCCAGCCGTTTGATGAGAGCCGCCCCGTCCTCGGTCGCCAGGTCAATCGCGATCGATCGCTTGTTGCGGTTGGCCGAGAGGAAATAGGCGCTGAGATCGCTGCCGCTGCCATCGGCGCTCGGGACGAAGGGTGGACCCCAGCTGCGGGTATCGTCGCCGGAACCGGGTCGCTCAACCTTGATGACGTCGGCACCGAGATCCGCGAGGAGTTGCGTGGCCGTCGGTCCGGCCAGGATACGCGAGAGATCGAGGACGCGCAGCCCCTCAAGGCTCCCGGGTTTTGGGTGATCGGACATCGATGCCTCACGATTTCCAGGGTGACGTTTTGAACCAGCGAACGAGATAGGCGGTACCGATCAGGGTCGCGAACCCGAACAGGTTGCCGACCACCTCTGCGCCTGTCGTGCGGCCGGCATGATCGAGCGCGATGCCGATCGGCTGAGCGATGACCATGCCGGTAATGAAGACGGCGAGCGATTGTTGGCCCACGACCGTCAAGATCCGGACGACCGGACCGCGCAGCCGTGCGCCATTTTTTCCGACAGCACGGACGGCGATGTAGCAGAGCGCCATGAAATGAACGAAGCGCAAGATGCCGAAATCACTTTTGTCGGTCAGCGGAGCGATCCGCGCAGCGGCCATCTCGAAGAAGGGGTGGACCTCCTGGAAACGAACCCATGCAAAGGGCACAGTTGCGATTACGGCAACAACGGCAAGGACCATCAGGCGGCGGTCATAGCCGGGCGCCGACGGGTGACCGCGCATCAGGAAGAAACCGGTGAAGAAGAGGAACTGCCAGCCAAACGGGTCGAAGAACCAGGGGCGGTCCGACCATGGTTCGGCCGGCAGATGCGTCAGTCCAAACTGCGTGGCGAGCCACAGGACGGTCATCAGAAATATCGGCAGGGCGTGGTGCAGATTCGATGCAAAGATCATCACCGGCATCAGCGCCAGGATGACGATGTACATCGGCAGGATGTCAAAATAATTCGGCACATAGGTCAACGTCAGCAAGCCGACCAGAAGGTGGCCCGGATCCTTCATGAACGGTACGAGGTTCAGGCTATCGACATAGGTGACACCATCATAGCGCGTTCCGGCGACCACCATGATGGCGGCAACCACGATGAAGACAATGATATGTGCCCAGAAGATCTGCCAGATGCGCTGCGCCACGCGGGCAATCAGTGCAATCGCCCCGTTGCGGTCATATGTCGATCCGAACGCGATGGCGGAGGCCATGCCCGACTGAAACACGAACATCTCCGTGGCGTCCGAAAACCCGAAGCGTGCGGGGATCCACAGCGCCCAGCCGTCGTCCGGTATATGGGCAAGCAGGATGATCAGCATGCCGACGCCACGAAAAAAGTCGAGGCGCGGATCACGAGCACGCTTGACCTTCGCGCCAGCCGAAGCTGTTGCCTGATGGGGATCAGAAAGCGCCGTCGTAGGCGCTGGCGTCGAACCTGCAGGCAATGAGGCTGAAGCCCGGCCGGTGGTAGGCACCCTCAAGCTCGGTACGGAAGTCATCGATTGTCTCCACATTCACACCATAGCCGCCGAACCCAATGGCCACGGCAGCAAAATCTGTTTCACCCAGAGCGACGCCCGCTGGTGCGAGGCCGGCGGATGCCTGCTTCATAGCGATCAGCGCGAGGCTGCGGTCCTGAAACAGGACGATCGTCAGCGGCAGGCCGAGATCCCGAATGGTCGCAAGTTCGCCGATACCCATCTCCAGGCCACCATCACCCATGACAGCAAACACCCGTCGAGCGGGATCGGCTACCTTCGCGCCGATCGCCAGCGGCAAAGCGGCGTTCATCGTGCAAAAGCCGGCGGACTGCAGGAGCGACAGCGGTGTTGCCGCGCGCCATTTCTGCGACAGCAGGATGCGGTGAGCGCCGCTGTCGACCGTGACCAGACCGTCGGTCCCGGCTGCCTCATTCAGGTGATCGACGATCGCATGCGGCCCCCATGCGTCCCTGGTCGAAAAGACGCGATCGAGCGCCGCTTTCGCGGCAGCCGGCTCGTGACTGGGCCATGTCTTACGCTCGACGAGCGAGCCGTTGAGCGCTTGTAACAGGCTTTTCGTGTCTGCCGAGATCCATGTGCCGGCGTGATGCATAGAGTGATCGGCATGAGCTCCGGAGATCTCGACGAGCTTCGTCTGGTCGGTCACGAAATCCAACCAGCCGAGCCGCATTTCGATCGGGTCGTAGCCGAAGGCAAGCACAAGATCCGCCTTCTCGATCAGAGGAAGAAGGATTTTGTCTGCAAGCGGCGATAGGCCGGCGGCCCCAAGAGACAGGGGGTGGTCCTCGGGAATGATGCCCTTCGCCTTATAGGTCGTGACAACGGGCGCTCCGATGGTCTCGGCCAGATGTTGCAGGGCGGGGCCGGCCTGATTGCGTGCAGTCTCAAGACCGACAAGGAGTAGGGGCCGTTCGGATGCGCGGATTCGCTCAGCAAGGAGGCGAACGCCAGGATCGGTGACGGAAGCAGGGGTGATAAACCGTTTTGGCGCCTTGGGAATGAATTCGCTTGAGCTCAAGCTCGCAGCGACGGCAGGCGAAAGGTCGAGATGCACCGGCCCCATGGGTTCAGTCGTCGCGATCGCCAAGGCGCGCATCACTGTGGACGCGGCGCTTTCCGGCTCCACTTCAAAAGAGGCCTTGACGAGCGGACGCAGAAGTTGGGCGTGATCGATCACCTGATGGGTATAGCGAGCCCGGGTCGCACGATCGACGACCCCGGAAATCACGATCAGCGGAACACGCTCCTGAACGGCGTCGGCAATGCCGTTGACGGCATTGGCAAGACCCGGTCCGACCGTCGTCACCAGGAGTTCGGGATTGCCGCTTATCGTGCTGGCACCCGCTGCCATGATGGCGGCAGACGTCTCGTGGCGCGTGAGGTTGAACGTGATTCCCGCGGCCTGCAAAGCATCTATCAGTGTTACGACCTCACCACCAGGCACACCAAAGGCATGACGCACTTTGTGTATCCGAAGGGTCTTGGCAACGATATCAGCGATGCGATCCGAGGGTCTGGATTGAGACATTACAAACGAGCCACCGTGTAGAGATTATTCAAAAACGAGAAACCTGCCCGGCGGATGGTATGACCGGGCAGGTCTCCTCCACGACACCTTCAGCGTTCCGTAAACCGGACGACAAACGCGACGACGATGCCGAACAGAATATGACCGATGAGCGAGGCCCAGGTCAGGGTGATGAAGCCGAGAAACGCCGGCAACCCGGCAAAGAGATGGGCCATCACATAAAGAGCGAAGACCCACAGGCCTGTACCAAAGCCGATGCCGGTGAGGATCAGCGGCAGGTTCGGGAATATCAACCTCTGCAGCGGCCGGGCGATGAACAGATAGCCGATCGGATAGAAGATAATGCCGACGATGGCGTGAATAGCCTCGGCAGCCAGCAGATTGTCGAAGCCGAAGACGGACTGAACGAGAGCTGCTGGTTCCAGCGGTCCACCGACCCAAAGCGGGGTAATGACGCGCGCCCAGATCTCCCAGGTGATGTCCGCTGCGAGGCCCGCCAGCACGATCGTGCGCGCCAGGCTCGGCTGGATCTCCGGAAAGATTGCCGACTTTTGCATTTCCATCATAGTCATGACATTTCTCCTTGTTTGCGGGAAGTTGTCAGGCCGAAAGGCTGACGCCGACGGACTGCTCTATGGACTGGAAGAGGCGATCGTCTGCCTTGAGGCGCTGACGGATCTGCCCGATGCGCGAGACCGCGGCATTGTCGCCGCTGCGGCCGACGGCCTTGGCCAACGCAAGGACGAAGAAGTCGCGCTGAGCATTGCTGCCGCCGATCTTCGGCAGGTTTGCCACCATACGGTCGATCATTCGCTGGTCGGCGGGCGCATCGAGCCCGGCCAATACGCGCGCCATCGGCACCCCGATTTCGGCTGCAACGCGTGCCTGATCATCCATGCCGAGTGCCTTGGCATCGATCTGAGCAACGAGCTCTGCGACACCCTTGCGATCATCAATCGCAACCATGGCCGCAAGGTTGTGCAGAGCCGCGAAGATCAGTGTTGTATCGGCCTTGCGCCGGTTGGCGATTTCAGCGGCATCCATCCAGCGGCTGCCAACATGGATCCCGGATTGCTGCATGCGCCAGAGGAGCGAAACGGCGTTGGCCATGTCGCGGAAATCGTCGGTCTGCTGCGGTCGGACTTCATCGTCGTAAATCTGCAGGACACGATCATGATCACCGCGCTCCAGATACAGGAGAGCCAGATGCCAGGCCATGTGAAACGAGAAGTTGTTGCAGCGCGACCAGGCCTTCCGGCTTCCTTCGAGCCAATCGATGCCCTCTTTAGTGTCGCCACGCATCTCGAAGACATGTGAGACCGCATGAAGCCCCCAGGAATCATCTGGCTGCAGCGCCACGGCGCGTTGCCCGACGTCGAGCGCCTCCTGATAACGGCCATGTTCTTCCAGAGAGAAGGCATGGCAGCCAAGAATAAAGCCGGCAGCATTGCTCGTGGGATCGAGGCTACTGACAGCCCTTGTGCTCGCGCTCAGCATGCCGGCCGCGTCGCCCAGCATGAAACGCAGCGCTTGCGAGATCTTGAACGGCAGGAAGACGCTCGGACGATCTTCGAAACCGTAGTCAAGGAGGTCGGCAGCCTGGGAGAACAAACCGTCGACGGCGGCTTCAAGCGCCTTGACCAGCACTCGCTCGTCACCCGTTCCGCCACTTTTGACGGCCAGCGCCGTCCGTGCATCTTTCAATGCATCGGCGGCAGGCGCTGCGAGTTCCGAGCGCGCCAGGATCAGGTTTGCAAAGCCCTTCAAAACGTGTCCGGAAACGTGGTGAGGGTCAGCCGCAATGGTCATCTGCAGCGCAGGACCTGTGCTCGGGCGGTGGGTCGCCACACCGAAGACTGCACCCTCAAATGCCCGTTGCGCGTCTTTGCTGTCCGTGCTCGTCACAAGACCATATGCATCGCGTTTCATCTTCTTTGCTCCTTGGCGAGACACCTTTATCTCGATCGTTTCGATCCGAAATTCCGGTCTGACAAAGGCCTGTACGGTTGCGCGGCCGTCTTCGTTACAGCGCCTCGACAGAATTTTTTCGCTGTCGCAGCAAGTTTGGCCCGTCGCGTCGATGACACTGGAAAAGTTTTAAAACATCTGTAACAAAATGATGATGCGATCCGTATAACGGGGCGGACACGTTGGCGATCAGCCTGTTGGAAGGAACGTTGCCATGCATGAAGTATCGAATGACGAGATGGTTGTGATGGTAACGGGTGCGGCCGGCAACCTTGGGGCCGCAGTCGTCAAAGAGTTCGCGAGCAACGGCACACGGGTCGTCGCCGTGGAGCGCAATCTCGGCGCTGACCTTGCGTTGGAAAACCGCTCAGGCGGGCGACTTCTGGAAATCGGAGGCATCGATCTAACGGACCTCACCTCCTGCCAGAACGCCGTTCACCGGACGCTTGACGTGTTTGGCCGACTCGATGCGCTGGTCAACACGGTTGGAGGCTTCCAGACCGGCCCGGTCGAGGAATTCGGCCTTAATCAATGGGACCAGATGTTCCAGATGAATGCCCGCACCGCCTATGCGATCAGCGCCGCAGTCCTGAAGCCGATGCGGGAAGCAGCTTATGGCCGTATCGTCCACATTGCAGCGGCACCCGGATTGAAAGCTGGCGCCAATCAGGCAACCTATGCTGCCTCGAAAGGGGCTGTCATCCGCCTTACCGAAGCGATCGCCGCAGAGAACCGCGACGACCGCATCACCGCCAATTGCATCCTGCCTGGGACGATCGATACGCCGCAGAATCGGGCGGCGATGCCGAACGCCAAAACCGGCGGCTGGGTTCAGCCTGCAGACATCGCCAAGCTCATAGGCTTTCTTATTTCGCCGGCTGGTGGGATCGTCACTGGCGCGGCGATTCCGGCGACCGGACCGGTGTGAGGATCTCATGTTTGGTTCGAACGATCCGGTATCCGCGGGATTGATGCTGTGGGCGGGCATTGGCGTTGTCGTTGCCGCTGCGTTCCTGCTTTATGGCTTCGACAAAGTCGATCCGGGCGCACATGATGCCTATGCGGTAAGGCCACTCCTTATCCCAGGCCTTGTTCTCCTCTGGCCGGTCGTCATCTGGCGCTGGCTGAGCCTTGCGAAGGGAGGGCAGTAACGTGCAGCGCCGCCACCGTCGCGCCCATGCGGCAATTTGGACCGGACTTGCAGTCGCTCTGCCGCTCCTGCTTGCCATCATCTTTGCAAGCGCTCCGAAACTGCCGGCGGACGCACCGGCAATCCGTCTCGACGGCAAGGTCGCTGGAGGAGGGCACCCGTGAGCGTATCCTACAAGCCGATCATCTGGAACCGGACCAAAATGATCTACGATGGCGTCTTGCTTGCCGGGATCGTCGTCTACATTCTCATCTTCCTGAAAGCTGGTCCACTTCTCTCGCCGGCGTTGCGCGAGGTCGATCTTCCAACACAGCGCATGCGGGCTTTCGGTTCGCTAGCTCTCTTGATGCTGACGATCGTGCTCGCGATCGGACCGCTCGCCCGCATCGATACACGCTTCATTCCACTGCTCTACAACAGGCGCCACTTCGGCGTGATGACCTTCATCGTTGCCGCGACGCATGCCTATTACGTGCTGGGCTGGTATTTTTCTTACAGCCCGACGCCGGAACTGACGGCACTGTTTACCAGCAACACCAGTTTCACAAGTGTCGCAGGCTTTCCCTTCGAGCTTTTCGGCGTTTTTGCGCTTGTCATTCTGGCTATTCTCGCGGCGACCAGCCACGACTTCTGGCTCTCCTTTCTGACGCCGCCCCTGTGGAAGGCGATCCACATGAGTGTCTATTTCGCCTATGCCGCGATCATCCTGCATGTGGCGCTTGGGGCGCTGCTCGATCGCCACGATCTCGCCCTTGGGCTGCTCCTGGTCGGCGGCCTGGCGCTGCTCTCAACACTGAATCTGATCGCCGGGCACCGTGAGGTTGGGGCAGATGCCGCCGCTTCGGCCAGGGCGCCGGAGGAGCCCTGGATCGTCGTCGGCCATCTCTCCGAGATTGCCGAGGGCAGGGCGATCATCGGCGCTTCTCCGGGCGGCGAGCGCATCGCCGTCTTTCGCTCCAAGGGTGGCCTGTCGGCCGTGTCTAATGTGTGCTCACACCAGAACGGACCAGTCGGTGAAGGCAAGGTCGTTCTCGGTTTCATCACCTGCCCATGGCATGGCTATCAATATCGCCCCGAAGATGGCTGTTCGCCACCGCCGTTCCGGGAACGCATTCGCAAGTATCGGGTCCGGTTGCAGGGCTCGGCTGTCCTTGTCGATCCAGAACCGCTTCCGTTGGGCACGAAGCTCGATCCTGTTCCAATCCCGGCCGAGCTCCTACCCTCCGCCTCCAACAAAGAGGGGACAGCCTGATGTTGAAACCCGCCGAACGTGGATTTTTTGTCGGATATTTCAAGAAGGTGCCGGCCGACGTCAAGGCACTGATGATCGGCTTCGTCGTGTTCTTCATCGCCGGTATGGCCTCGGCCTCGGTGCTTCTATCTCTCAACACCGAGAGCCCCGGGGCAGGGAGCTACGCCGACGAACTGCATGGCGAGCATCTGACCGGCACGATGGAGGTCAAGCCATATCCGATTTTGCGCGTAGCCGGCACTGGAACGGCACCGCCGCGCGCCATCATGCTGGCGGGTTCCGGCAAATTTGGCGTTGACGACCGGGCACTGCCGCTTGCCGGCAAGGCTGCCCGGGTGGGTGGCATCTTCGTCAAGCGCGGAGATCTCGAAATGCTGCTCGTCGGCGGCGGAGACGAGTTGAAGGCCGTTGACGAGCAGCCGTCTGCAGCTCTGGCGCTCTCGCCGCCACAGGATCTCGGGCGATGGCGCTTAACGGGTGAGATCTGCGATGGGAAGTGCGGAGGTGGGGCGATGAAGCCGGGGACGGGTCTCGCGCATAAGGCCTGCGCGAATCTTTGCATTTCCGGTGGCGTGCCGCCTGTGTTTGTCTCAACCGCACCGGTTGATGGCCGTATCTTCTTTTTGCTCGCGTCGAAGGACGGCGGACCTATGCCTGCAGGGCTACTCGACAAAACCGGCCTACAAGTGGTGCTCGAAGGAAATATAGAGCGACGTGACGATCTGTTGATCTTCAAGGTCGACCGCTTTGCAAATGGAGCGGGCACATGACTGAACCTGCCAACGGTTCTGGCCACCATCTCTTTGGTCTTCTCGTGGCTATTTTTGCTACCCTGGCTGTCTTCTTTATCTGGGAATATGGCGTCAGCTATCTCGATGGAACGCCGTTTGAGGAACTGCGATACGTGATCTTCGCGGTCACCGTCGTAGGGATGCTGTCCGGCCTGCAAGGTATCATCTCCAGAATCTTCAACCGCTAAGGCATCATGAACAGGAACGCTGATGTATTTATATATCAAAGCGCTTCACGTCTTCGCCGTCGTCACCCTCATCGCAGGTATGCTGGCGCTGGCGCTGGCTTTGCGGATCGCGATAGCTTCACCAGATGAAACGAGCTTCCGTCGCATCGGCCAATCCGTCCTACGTTGGGATGCGCTCGTAACGACTCCCGCGCTCGCGATCGTGTGGGTAGCTGGCTTTACGATGGCCTTTGGTGCGGGTTGGGGTGGTTCGTCCTGGTTGCTTCTGAAGATGGTCCCTGCCATCTTCCTCAGCGTTCTGCACAGCGTCGAAGGTCTGGCCTTGAAACGGTTGCTGCAGCAAGAAAGGCCTGTTCACCGGTTGCTCAGGGCCGCTCCGTTTGCCATCTTCCTCGCGTTCGCGATCATCGCTTGGCTCGCTGTCGTGAAACCCTTTTGATTGGGGAAAAGCCCGGCCCAAGCTGCTTGATTTCAAATTGTCACGGGACGCGCAACGGTCTCAGCAATCGCTGGACGATCGCTCCCAAGCTCGGCTGGACTCCAGTTCCTCAGGTACCGGGAAAGGTGCTGTCGAGAAAGGCCAATACATGCTTCCAGTTTTCGGTGGCGCCTTGCGGGTCCCTGTCCATGCGCAACGTCGCCGATCCATGCACACCGTGCTTCGGGATATATTGAACTGCTCTATGGGCGGGTACCGCTTTTGTCAGCGCGTCTGCACTCGATATCTCATCACTGTCGGGCGCGGATATGATGAATACGGGAATGGTCAGCTTTGTCGCTGCCTTTTCGATCGAATACCCCTCAATGTACTCGGCGGGGGAAAACGCGAGCAGTGCCTTAACCTCGGGATGGCGAGCGGCGGCAACGAAGACGAGCGCTGAGGAATAACTCGATCCCCAAACGGCGATCGGGCCGGAGTGCTGCATGCTGCCATAGGCGATCGCGGCTTCAAGATCGGGAAGTGCATCGGCGAAAGCCGCACCACCTCTTGCCTTCGCAGCAGTCTGATTGACGGTGCCCCAAAGATTGCCACCCGACCGCTGATCAATGGCCAGGGTACTGAAGCCCGCCTTGTTCAGAATGGGCGCCAGAGGCGCGTATTCGCTCCTATTGGAACCTGCCATGTGAAACAGTAAGATGGTTGCGCGAGATCGGCCTTCGGCCCGTTGGAAGTCTCCATAGATCTTCACGCCATCTTTCGCCTCCAAGGTAACTGTCTCGGCAAATGCCGGAACAGCAAGGGCTGGGCCCAGCGCTGCCGCACAGGCAAGGAGCACGGATCGAAGCGGCATGACTATTTCGTAAGCGGTCAGCCGATAACGTCAGGCTTGAAGTTCCAGGGCATGAGCGCTTCGATTTCGGATGCTGGCCAGCCTTGAGCAATGCGGGTCAAGGTCTGCGAGAGCCAGTCGAGCGGATCGACGCCATTCATTTTGGCCGTTTGCAATAAGGTGGCCACCGTCGCCCAGGTTCGTCCACCGCCCTCGCTGCCGGCGAATAGACTGTTCTTTCTCGTAATCGTTTGGGGCCTGATCGCCCGTTCGACGATGTTGGAGTCGATCTCGATGCGACCGTCCGTGAGAAAGCGTTCCAGCGCCTCTCGCCGGGTGAGCGCATAGCGGATCGCCTCGGCGGTTTTGGATTTTCCCGAGACCTTGCCAAGCTCCTTTTCCCAGAGCTCGAAGAGGCTGGCGACGATGGCCGCGGATTCTTCCTGGCGTCGCGCCGCGCGGCTCTCGGCATTCTTGCCGCGGACTTCGTCCTCGAACTTCCACAACTCGGTCATGGCGACGATCGATTCCGTTGCGGCCTGAGAGACTCCGCTGATGTGCAGATCGTAAAACTTGCGCCGCAGGTGTGCCCAGCAGCCTGCGAGCTGGATGGGTTCATTGCTGCCGGTTTTGGCCCGCGTCTTGGCCAGGCTGGTATAGGCTGAGTAGCCGTCAACCTGCAGGATGCCGCTGAATCCGGCGAGATGACGCGCCACGCAATCGCCGCCCCGGCTGTCCTCAAAGCGATAGGCAACCATCGGCGGACTGGTTCCACCGTAGGGTCGATCATCGCGTGCGTAGGCCCACAGCCAGGCCTTGGTGGTTTTCCCGGAACCGGGGGCAAGCGTGGGCAAGGTCGTCTCGTCGGCGAAGACCCTTTCGCCCTCCTTGACCCGGTCGAGGATATAATCGGCGACCATCTGCAATTCGAAGCCCAGATGCCCCATCCACTGCGCCATCAACGACCGGCTGACCTCGACGCCATCGCGCACATAGATCGCCTCCTGCCGGTAAAGCGGAAGTCCGTCGGCGTATTTCGACACGGCGATATAGGCGAGCAGCCGCTCCGTCGGCAGGCCGCTTTCGATAAGGTGTGCCGGCGCCAGGGCCTGAACTACACCGTCGCGGCCCCGGAAAGCGTATTTGGGGCGGCGCGTCACGATCACCCGGAACTTCGGCGGCACCACGTCCAGCCGCTCGGAGCGATCCTCGCCGATCAGAACCTTTTCCAGCCCCGCGCAGTCGGCCGGGATTTCCGGCTCGATAACCTCCTCGATGCGTTCGAGATGAGCGGCAAAGCCCTTGCGCGGACGCGGCGCGCGCTTCGGCTTGTCCCCGGTCGCGCGGTGGAGTTCGCTCTGGATTGCCGCAAGGCCGGTCTCGACCTCCTCGAACGCAAAGGAAACCTGTTCGTCATTGACGGCCAGGCGCAGCCGCTCGGATCGCTTGCCATGTTGCGTGCGCTGCAAAACCTTCAGGATCGCCGTGAGGTTGGCGATCCGTTCGTTGGCGCTCACTTCGACGGCCTTCAGCCGCTCGACCTCTGCCGCCGCGGCTGCAAGCCGGGTCTCGTTCGCAGCCTGCTCGCGCGCCATCGCAAGGATCATCGCTTTCAGCGCATCGACGTCGTCTGGCAGGTCGGAAACGGGCAAATCCATGGAGGCAATAGAGCACAAGAACAGCCGCTTTCCCAATCATTACAGCCACATGATTCATCTTGCCGCAGGCCGGTTTCAGCCCGTCAACAACGGCCGCCTGATCTTGGCCGGTCGGATCTTTTTCCAATCGAGCCCCGCCAGAAGCGCCATCAGTTGCGAATGGTCGAGACGCATCCGCGCCGCCGATATACCCGGCCAGCAAAAGCCTTGCTCTTCCAGGGTTTTCGAATAGAGGCAGACGCCTGAGCCGTCCCACCAGACAATGCGAACACGGTCCGACCGCTTCGACCGGAACACGTAAAGCGAGCCATTGAACGGGTCGAGACCGCCATCTCGGACCAGCGCCATCAAAGACGCGGCCCCCTTGCGGAAGTCGACCGGCTGGCACGACACGTAAACCACCACACCGGAAGCGATCATGCCGTGCGGACCACCCGGAGTATCTTGGTCAGGTGATCGGCATCAACATCGCCGCCGACGCGCACCACAACATCGCCCACGACGATCTCCACCATCGAACCGGCCACCGCCTCAAAGCGCGTGAACTTGACTGGCGCGCGCGCTCCCTCCGTCAGTGGCGCGACCATTCCCGACGAGAGCGCCTTACGACGCCAGGCATAGAGCTGCGACGGGTCCAATCCCTGAGACCGCGCAATCGCCGACACATTGGCCCCCGGCGAGAGTGCCTCGGCGACAAGCTGTGCCTTCTCTTCGTCCGACCAATGACGTGGCTTGCGTCGAGACTGCACCGGCTCCGCCGTCAGGACCTCGAATGTTCGATGATGATTCACACTGTCGCTCATAGGTTTCTCCGCATGACTCATGCTAGAGAATGACCGTTCAGCGGCCCTAAAGATACGTGGGGTGACCTACCCGCTTACACTATTTCTCCTTGGACGCTCGTTTCAACGCTTCGAGTACGCAAGCGAACGCCCTATTGTTACATCGATTAACGCGATCACATGCTCGTGAGCCAGTAACGATGACCGTGTCGCATGCGAACTCCCACTGATCACCCGGATTGCCCGGCGTGGCCGTGATAGGGAGTCGCGTGATGAAATATCCAGGCAAGATCGGCAGGTTGATATTCTTTTGTTCGTTGCCAGCACTTGCGGCCATGCCCGTGGCCGCAACAGAGCGGCCACTGACCGTGGTGGAACTGTTTACCAGCCAGGGCTGCTCGTCGTGCCCTCCGGCCAACGCCAATCTCATCAAGATCAGCAACCGGAAGAATGTTCTCGCGCTGAGCTTCTCCGTGACCTATTGGGATTACCTGGGCTGGAAAGACACGTACGGGAAGCCGGAATTCACCGAGCGTCAGGTTGCCTATGAACCGGCCTTGAGGCAGCCCGGCCCCTATACCCCCCAGATGGTCGTCAACGGCACCGCAACCACCGTCGGAAACAGTCTTCCCAAAGTCGAATCCCTGCTGGCGCAAACGCCTTCGCTGAATGGCCCAGCGCTGGCGTTTACCAATGACCGTATCGAAGTCGGCGCCGGCTCTACCACCGGGAACGCTGATGTCTGGCTGGTGCGCTACGATCCGCGGATCGAAGACGTGCCGGTTGCGCGAGGGGAAAACAGCGGCGCGACATTGCAGCACACACATGTCGTCCGGCGTCTGGCCCGGCTTGGCACCTGGGATGGGAGTAAAACCTCGTTTTCCTTGCCGCAGGCCGATAAGGACTTGAAGACAGCGGTACTGATACAAGGAGCAAATGGCGGGGCGATCCTCTCCGCCATCACCGACTGATCGAAAAGCCGTTACTTCGCAATCAGCCAAAACCGGCCTGAACACGTCAGGCCGGAGCCACACACGAAGCCGTTGGAGCAAGCCGAGACCAAAGCTGCCGCTAGTCCTGAACCTTATGCCGCGGGCGGATAGTTCGACGGGAAAAGCGCCCGCTTGGTTTCTTCGTCGTTGACGCGTTTGAAAGAATGATCCTTGCCGACTTCCCGTGCGCGAGAGACGGCCGGGCGCGCATCAACCGTTTCGAAGAGCCGCTTCAGGTTCGGATAAGCAGCGAGCGGATCCTCAAGCCCCTTGAGGACGCGCGAGGCACGATCCAGCCATCCCCACGCGGACATGTCGGCAATTGTGTAAGTATCTCCGACGATGAAATCGCGACCCTCGAGATGATCGTTGAGGACCTGATAATGGCGTTCGGCCTCACGGCGATAGCGGTTGACGGCATAATCGAGGCCATCCGGCGCTGCGTGCTGGAAATGGACCGCCTGGCCTGAGAATGGCCCCAGGCCGGACGCGAGAAACAGCAGCCACGAGAGAAGCTCAGGCCGATCTTCGGGCGAGCCAAGAAACTTGCCTGTCTTTTCGGCGAGATAGATCAGGATGGCGGTGGAATCGAAGACGCGTGTCTCTTTTCCGCCTGGGCCGTCCGTGTCCACGATGGCCGGCACCTTGCCATTCGGATTGATGGCGCCGAACGCCGGCAAATGTTGCTCGCCCTTGCTGGTGTCGACGGGAACCACCTCATAGGGCAGCCCTGCCTCTCCCAGGAAGAGGGCAACTTTCGCGGGATTGGGCGTCGGATGAAAATAGAAGCGGATCATGGGGGCTCCGTCAGGAATAGAAGTCAAAGCGCGTCACTGAGGCATCCGGAGCCGGACCTCGCCCGGCTCCGGATTGATTTTTTTTCAGCTAGTAAGGCGGTCGGCGAGGACTTCCGCCTGTTTAATGTCGAGCGGTCCCTCAAAGAGTTCGTCATATTTTGCCATCAGGGCGGCGGCGATCTGACCCTGGAGGTGGGCCTGGCGACCTTCTTCCCCATCGAAAGCGTCGAAGATGCCGAACGTGGACTTGTCGAAGCGAACCGCAAACCATGCGACGGTGAGCGGTTCCTGGGCGAGCAGGGCTTGCGCGCTTTTGAGAAAATCTGCGACGTCCTCTTCCTTTCCGTGCTTTGCCTTCAATTGTACGAACAATGCGAGCTTGGTCATGATCATCTCCTCGGTTTTAGAGCGCTGAGTGGTCGCTGACCGCCTCTTCGAGCGCTGGCTTCATTGTTAGAAAACGTTCATCGATCGCCGCCGGATCATCCCTGTTGGCTGCGATCATCTTCGCGCGAGCCTCGCCGCCGCGGATCACCTCAAGGGAATTGGTTTCAATTCCTTCGATCAGCGCATTGGCAACCGCTTCGGGCGGCTCGCGCGTGAACCCCAGTTCGGGGCCGGCCTTCGAGGACTGCATCATCGGGGTATCCGTCGCGCCCGGATAGAGCGTCAAGACGCCGACACCTTCGCCCTTCAGTTCCCGGCGCAGTGCCTCGCTGAACCGTGAGAGCCCCGCCTTAACCGCGGCGTAGGTCGCGTAGAATGGAGCACCGATCAACGCAATGCCGGAGGTGACGTTGACGACTAGTCCCTCTCCGGACGCGCGCAGGTGGGGAAGAGCAGCCTGCGTCAAGAGAATAGGAGCAACAAGGTCGACCTCGACCATAATCCTTATTTCCGCCTCGGTCGTCTTCTCAAGACGACCGGCCCGCACGCCGCCTGCATTGTTGACGAGAACATCGAGCCCGCCAAGTGCCTCGATGGCCTTGTCGAGGGATAGAAACCGACCTTCCGGGGTGGCGACATCCGCCTGAATGCCGATAACCGGCAACCCCTTTTCCTGGAGATCCCTGACAGCCTGAACCAGCCGCTCAGAGTTTCGCCCGGTAACGACGACCCGAGCTCCTTTCGCCAGCATGGCACGTGCAATGGCGAAGCCGATGCCACTGGAGCCACCGGTGATGAGAACACGCTTGCCTTCGAGATTCATGGTTTTACCTCGCTTTTTTCTTCGCTGCGGTTTCGGTCTAGACAGCTTCTTCCGCCCTAAGTGCGTCGACAATCGCATCCGGAGAGAGACGCTTGCGGTAATCGGCTTCGGCGTGGGCGAGGCGCACACGGCCATTACGGCCGATCACGAAGGTCGCAGGTATCGGCAGCTCCCAGCTGTCATCTCCGTTGATCGTTCCGAGGTCGACGCCGAACGAGGAATAAGCCGCCTTGAGATCGTCAGGCAGTGTGTAGACGAGGCCGAATTTCCGCGCGACACCATTGCCGGTATCGCTGAGGACGTCGAACGTGAGATTATTCTTCTCGGCAATAGACAGTGAGCCATCCGGCTTTTGCGGCGAAATTGCGATGAGAGAGCCCCCGGCTTCCGCAATAGCGGGTAAGGCATGCTCGTAGGCGGCGAGCTGAATGTTGCAGTACGGGCACCAAGCGCCACGATAGAAGGTGAGAACAACCGGACCACTGGCCAGTGTCTCAAGCAAGGAGATCGTTTCGCCCGTCACACCAGGCAAGGAGAATTCGGGAGCGAGATCACCAGGTTTGGGAACGCGATCGAACGGAAAGCCAGAGGTGAGCTCCTCGATCTTCGCGTTCAAAAACGCTGCTGCACCGGGAGGCGCGCTTGCCTCGAACTTCGCGTTAAATTCAGCAAGATCCTGCTCAAGACCCATTTCGTTTATCTCCCAGTATGTTGAGCCCGGCCCAACCATGCAAAAAAGCGTGCGTGGGCCGACATGCGATTGCGTTTTAAATCACTCGTTATAAAATGTATCGCAGAAAGTTCCAGGCTATTGCGGAGCCGTAATCACGTTATCGAGAGACAAACAGATGGCCCGGCCCAGAGAATTCGACGAAGAAAAAGTGCTGGAGCTCGCCGTGGAGCAGTTTTGGGAACGGGGATATGAAACAACCTCGATCCGGGATCTCGCCCAGGCTATGGGGCTGACGACCGCCAGCATCTACAACGCCTTCGGCGACAAGCGGGCGGTTTATCGCAGGGCGCTCGATTTTTACGTCGAGCGAAGTTTTGGGGATCGCGTCGGGCGTTTCGAATCGAAACCACCACGGCAGGCGATCAACGCCTTCTTTAGCGAAATCATCGATCGATCCCTGGCCGACACAAGGAGGAAAGGCTGCATGCTCGTCAATTCGGCTCTTGAAGTCGCGCCGCATGACGAAGAGTTCCAGCGTGTCGTTGCCAGCGTGCTTGTGCAAGTCGAGGCCTTCTTCCTACGCTGCGTGGAAAGAGGCCAGGAAGATGGCTCCATCGGCCGGCGCCAACGCGCCGCCGATTTGGCCGGAACGCTGCTTGGTACCCTGCTTGGCATCCGCGTCCTGGCACGTGCCCGCCCGGAAAAGGAGCTGCTCGAAGGGTTGATAAAGCCTGTGTTCGCACTCCTTGAGCCCGATGGCGCCAAGCAAGTGGAACCTGCATGAGCATGAACGAGGGGCGCAGCATGCAAGCTATCCCGTTCGCTTGGCAGGAAATTTCCGTCCGCTCATGTAACGAGCCGAGCTTTTTCTCCGAACTGGAATATGTCGGATGAAGAATTCGGCGCGCGAAGAAGAGTGGGCCTCCTGGATGCGATCGGCAATCGCGGGCGATGGACGCGCCTACCACAGATTGCTGACAGCCGTCACGCCTCATCTGCGCGTGATTGCTCGCAAGCGCTGCGAACAATTCGGTGCGCCGGCAAGTGAGGCTGAGGACGTGGTTCAGGAAGTGTTGCTGGCTATTCATCTTAAGCGGGGCACCTGGGATCCATCCCGGCCCCTGGGCCCGTGGATGGCTGCCCTGGTGCGGAACAAGTTGATCGACAGCCTGCGACGCAGAGGCAGGCAGGCCGCCGTTCCCCTCGAGGACGTGATTGCGACCCTGGAAAGCGATGACGGAGTAGGGGTGGCGGACCGGATGGACATCGAACAGATACTGAGTCGCTTGAAGGATCCTCAGCGGACGATCGTCCAATCAATTTCGGTCGAAGGTTCGAGCGTCCGCGAGACGGCGGAGCGTCTGAAGATGACCGAAGTCGCTGTACGTGTGGCGCTCCACCGGGCGCTCAAGGCGTTGTCGGCTCTCTATTCGGAGCCACTGAAATGAAGACAGAAAATCTCATAGAATTGCTCGCACAGGACGCGCCGGTGAGGTCAAGCCTCACTCACATGCTCCAACAGGCAAGCATCGCGGCCGTCCTGATCGTTGCAATTGCCTTTTTCTCGGCAATCGGCTTCCGGCATGATATCGGTGCTGCTTTGGACACCGGCCGTTTTCTGTTCAAATTCGTCATCACGGTCGCTCTTGCGGTCACTGGCAGTCTCGTCATGTATCGTATAGGAAAGCCCGGCGTGCCCTTGCACTGGTGGGGCTGGGCTTTGCTGGTGCCGTTGGCATTGGCTGTCGGTGCGGCAGTGTTCGAGCTTTCCGTCATGCCACCTGAGACCTGGGTGACACGGATGATCGGGCACAATTCCAGGCTCTGTCTGACGATCATTCCGTCGTTGTCGGTCGGTCCCCTTGCCTGTTTTCTTGTGGCGCTACGACATGGAGCACCGACACGTCCTGCACTTGCCGGAGCCGTCGCGGGTTTGGCGGCAGCCGGGATCGCCGCAACGTTCTATGCCGCCAATTGCGACGACGACAGCCCGCTCTTCGTCCTCCTCTGGTACCCGATCGCCATTGCCGCCGTCACAGCAGTTGGCGCTTTAGCTGGTCAAAAGCTGTTGCGATGGTAGATCCTGGAATAATCCGAAATACGAGAAGCGACACTTGATGGCAGCCTAATCGATGAGATCGTAACCACGCCGAGGCATGTGCTCCGGTCGATTACGTGACGAAAGTCGAATGAGCGGCGCAACGCTTGATGCTTCGACGGGAGAACATCATATGAGCGACTGCAGGCTTTGACGAGTGAACGGGTCTGCTCGATTGTTGAGTAGGAATGGCAGCGTGAAAACAGAAGACCTGATAACCCTAATAGCGCAGGACACGCGCCGACCGGTCAATCTAACCTCCGTGCTTTCGGCTGCCGTAGTATCCGGTGCCTTGGTTTCCGGCCTTGCTTTCTTTTTGACGCTGGGATTTCGACACGACATCGCCCAGGCGATCGAAACCGTGCGGTTCGACTTTAAGTTCGTTATCACCCTCTCCCTCTTTGCCGCCGCGTTATCTCTGGCGGGACCCGTCATTCGACCGGGAAGCGACATCGGGCGGCGACGGTGGCTGCTGTTGATCGCGCCCGTTCTTCTGCTTGCAGCAACTACCCTGGAACTACTCGTCACGCCGTCCGATGTCTGGCTCGATAAACTAATTGGCCATAACGCATTGCATTGCCTGACGATCATACCAGCGCTATCGGCATTTCCTGGCACATTCCTCTTCCTCGCCATGCGGCAGGGCGCACCGGAAAACCCAGGTCTTGCCGGTGCGCTCGCAGGTCTCGTATCAGTCGGCATCGCTGCGACGCTTTATGCGACCAACTGCTTCGATGACAGTCCATTGTTCGTCGCGGCATGGTATCCTCTGGCGACTCTCATCGTCGTGACTGTCGGTTATTTCGCCGGTAAACGTTTCCTACGTTGGTAGATGTCTGCTACGCGGCTAGATGATGATTCATCAGCCGCTGAGGGCCACTAACGTGATCGAGGGAGAACTGCGTGATAAGCGCGTTCAATTTTCGGCACGCTCAGCCAGAGTTCCGCTTGCCGCAGCCGCCTTCAAATGCATCAAAATGACGATCGATATCAACAAGTTCCATAGTTGGGCTTACGCCGCACCAACGATCCGCATTGGCAAAGTAATCAGGCAATCAGTTACTTAAAGGGTCTGATGAGCAGGTCGCAGGTTCATGTCCGTTCAAGAGCTGAGGCTGATCGATTCATCTTGATAAAGATACGAGCCCCGAGGCGCATCGGCGACGATGTGTTTTTCACCGATCTCATTGATTGACGTGACCCCGAGTAACGCCATGTTCCGATGGAGTTCAGTCTTCAAAATCTCTGCCGCCTTTACGACGCCGTTCCGGCCGGCCACTGAAGCGGCGTAAAGGAACGGTCTTCCGACAAAGATGAAATCGGCACCCAGCGCTAAAGCTTTGATGATGTCGGTGCCACGCCTGAAGCTGCCGTCGATCATGACCGGGATGCGGCCATCTATACGCTCGGCGACATCGGGAAGAGCTCTAAGCGGTGCCATGGCGCCATCGAGCTGGCGTCCTCCGTGATTGGAAACAATGACCGCGTCCGCGCCCAAATTAGCGGCATGATCTGCATCGTCGGGATGAAGTATGCCTTTGACGACCAGATGACCTTTCCAACGTTCACGAATTTGCTCCAGATGCGACCAATTCAAATGGTCCTTGCGCCCGAAATCGCGCATGACGTTCGAGGCGATGATCGGCGCACCGCGTGTCGCGTAGGAATTCTCGAAATGGGGAATGCCATGTCGCGCGATGGTGCGAAGGAAGGTCCCCAGGGTCCAGTGCGGATGCGAAACGCCCTGCCATGCCAACCGCAAGCTGGGGCGCAACGGAGTCGAGAAGCCGGAGCGAATATTGTTCTCCCGGTTTGCCAGCGCGGCTGTGTCGACGGTCAGAACGAGCGTTCCGAAACCGGCATTGGCGACGCGATCGACAAGCGCCGCTATGCGGTCGGGCTCGCCCGGCAGGTAGGCCTGGAACCAGCTTTTCGGCGCCGTGGCGACGACATCTTCAAGCCGGGTCAAGGACGACCCGCTCATGATCATCGGGATACCAGTTTCTTCCGCACCTTTTGCCAGGACGATATCACCCCGATAGGCCATCAGGGCACTGATCCCCATTGGAGCGATACCGAACGGAGCTTCATAGGCCTGGCCGAGCAAGATTGTCTTCATACTCCTGCCGGAGACATCCCTAAGCACGCGCGTCCGGAAGGAATAAGCATCGAACGCTTCGGCGTTTCGCTTCAAGGAGGCGTTCGTTTCGCTGGCGCCAGCGATGTAACCGTAAAGCGGTTTGGGGAGATGCCTGCGTGCATGAACCTCAAAGTCATCAAGAGCGAGAATGTTCTGCAGCAAGCGTGTTGAACGGCGTGATCTGCTCACGTCTGATGTCGTCATGGTAAACTCGCGTCCTTGCATGACGCTCCGCAAGGTACTTGCGGAGCGTGGAGTTGTCAGTCTTCGCCGGCTTCGAACGCTTCCTTGCGGCTTTTCCGGATAGCCGGAAGAATGAGCGTCAAAAGCATGCCGGCTGTCACGAGCAGAAGCACAGCACTGATCGGCCGCTCGAAAAACACCAGCGGATCGCCTTGGGAAAGGAGCAAGGCGCGGCGCAGATTGGTTTCGAGCAAAGGACCGAGGACGAAGCCGAGGAGCAGGGGACCTGCTTCGCATTTCGCCTTTCGTAAGACATATCCGAGGACGCCGAACAGGATTACCAAGGCGACGTCGAAGCCGCGGTTGTTGACGCTGTAGACGCCGATGCAGCAAAATAGCAGGATCGCCGGATAAAGCAGACGGTACGGTACCTTCAGCAGGCGGACCCAGATGCCGATCAGCGGCAGGTTGATCACCAGCAGCATTGCGTTTCCGAGCCACATCGAAGCGATGAGACCCCAAAAGAGCTCGGGCTGGTTGTGAATGACAGAAGGTCCCGGCGTGATGCCGTGGATCGTCATAGCGCCAAGCATCATGGCCATGATCGAGTTCGACGGAATGCCAAGCGTCAGAAGCGGAATGAACGAAGCCTGTGCTCCGGCATTGTTTGCCGATTCCGGTCCAGCAACGCCGGCGATTGCGCCGTGCCCGAACTTCTCCGGCGTCCGCGATATTTTCTTTTCGACGGAATAGGCACTGAAGGCGCTAAGCGTCGCACCGCCGCCTGGCAACACGCCAAGGATGGTTCCAACCGCCGTACCGCGAAGCACGGCACCCCAGCTCTCCTTGAACTCCTGTGTCGTCGGCCACAGACGGCCGATCGTGCTCTGCAGAACGCCGCGGGTCTCCTTGAATTCCAGATTGCTGGCGATTTCAGCGACGCCGAACAGGCCGACGGCGATGACGACGAAGTCGATACCGTCATAGAGCTCCGTCGAACCAAACGTAAGCCGGGTCGCGCCGCTACTGACGTCGATGCCCACCATGCCAAGCACCAGCCCAAGGCAAACCATGCCGATCGCCTTGATAACGGAGCCGTGGGCGAGGATCGTTGCGGCCAGGAGGCCGAAGATACAAAGAGAGACATATTCGGCCGGCCCGAAGGAGAGGGCAAAGGACGAAAGAGTAGGACCTGCTACCGCAAGGCCGACGGTCGCCACGGTGCCAGCAAAGAAAGATCCGAGCGCAGCAATAGCAAGCGCCGCGCCCGCGCGCCCTTTTCGGGCCATCTGATAGCCATCGATGGCCGTCACCACCGCAGATGCTTCACCGGGGAGGTTGACCAGAATTGCGGTGGTCGACCCGCCATACTGGGCGCCGTAGAAAATGCCCGACAGCATGATCAGGGCCGCAAGTGGCGGCAGGAAGAACGTCACCGGCAACAGGATTGCGACGGTTGCTGTCGGGCCGATACCCGGCAGAACGCCGATCAACGTGCCGAGCAACGCCCCGATAAAACAGAACAGGAGATTTGTCGGCGTGAGTGCTTCGGAGAAACCGAGCACGAGGAAGTGGAGAAAATCCATTTGAGTTCCTTCCTGACGTTGTCAGAACGGCAGGATCGGCATCTGTACGCCGAGGCCATAGATGAAGACGAGCGCGCCGAAGGCGGTCAGGATCAGGCTGGAGATGACGATCTCTTTCCACCGGGACTCCTGGTCAGCCAGGCTACCGATGACGAGAAGCCAGATCGTCGCAATGATGAAGCCTAGCGCTTCCGCCATGAAAGCAAAACCACCGATCGCCACAACGAGAATGATAAGCGGCTTAATGTTCGTCTCACCAATTGCCTCATAGAACTTGCCTATCGCCTTGATCAGCACAAATCCGCCGATCACGATCAGCAGTCCGCAGATAACGTCTGGGAGATATCCGGGTCCCATCATCGCCGCCGAACCGAAGGTTAGGTCGCGCCCGGCCCAAAGGCCGAGCGCTCCCAGTCCAATCATCAAGGCCCCTGCGAGAATATCGGGATAATCCCTCTTCCTCATATCGGAGCTTGCCATCACTGAACCCACGGAGTTTCGTTCCAGATCTTCTGGAAGCGGGCGAGTCGATCAGGCATCTGCTTTTCCCAGTCTGGGCCAGACAGATAGGCGAGCGGCAGAGCAAGCTGCTTGGCCTGCTTCTGGAATTCCGGGCTGTCGATGACGCGCTTCATTGCTTCGGAGAATTTCTTGGTGATCTCGTCTGGGACACCGGCTGGCGCGGCAACGCCACGCTCCGAACTCATTTCGACGTCGAAGCCCTGCTCCTTGGCTGTCGGCACATCGGGAAGCTGCGGCGAACGTTCCGCCCCGAAGGTGGCAAGCATGCGCAGCCCGGTGCTTTCCGTACCAGCGAATTCGCTGACATTCAGCCCGCCGCCCGAAATCTGCGAGCCGAGAATGGCCGTGCGCGTTTCACCAGCGCCGCCGAACGGAACGTGGGTGAACTTCGCGCCTGTAGCAGCGCCGAGCAGGATGATGGCCAGATGGTCGTCTGTGCCGACGCCGGAAGAGCCAAACGATACGGAACCCGGCTTTGCCTTGGCGGCTTCGACGAAATCCTTCAGCGTCTTGAAGTCGGAACCCGATGGGACAACGACTGCCGCCGGGTCATCGACGATGCGCGCGATCGGCTTGATGGTTTTCGGGTCGTAGCCGAGTTTGCGCTGCACCTGCATGGAGAGATACCCAGGCGTATTGATGTAGGAGAAGGTGTAGCCGTCGGGCTTTGCCTTCGACAGCGCGGTATAGGCGATTTCGCCCGATGCACCAGGACGGTTTTCGATGACGATATCGGCGCCAAGTTCCTTTTCAAGCAGCGGCTCTATGGCACGGGCCATGACGTCGGTGCTGCCGCCCGGCGCGAACGCGACGATCATCTGGATCGGACGGTCGTTTGGCCACTCGGCATGGGCGTAGGACGCCGATATGGCAAGTGCCGCAAAGGCAAACGCGAGCTTGATATGGGTGTTCTGCATATTCAATCCTCCTCTGGATGGTGGCGACCAAAATGGCAAAGGCGTAGCCTGTGCTCTTTTTGGCAAAGATGATGGGTTTTCGAGTGCTAACGGCGCATCGGCGAGTGCTCGCACGTCCCAGCGCTGTTCTTGTCTTGAGCAGCCTGGAGCCTAGCCCTGCATCGTTGCGCGCATTTCTACAAAGCCTCCAAGAGGCTTCGTTATCCCAGTGTCAGGTGCCCTGACCGGCAGCGACAGGTTCGAAGAACACGTCCTGCCACTTGCTCAGTTTCGATTTCAGTAGGCCTGCTTCAGTCATGAAGTCGGCAAAGCTCATTACGCCCTTGGGCTGGACACCCCATTCGCCCTTCACACTCTCAAGCATTTTCTGGATCTGCTCGGCGTTGAGAGACGATTTTTCCGACGCAAGGAAGATCTCAGCGGCTTCTTTCGGATTGTCACGGATAAAGCCATCAGCCTCTTCGATCGCTGCAACGATGGCCAGAGATGCATCCTTGCGATCGTCGATGAACTTTCCGGTGGTTGCGAGCAGCCCGCTTGTGACCTGCTGTCCGAGATAGTCGGAGAAGTTGAACAGCTTGTGGATCTTGGAATCCGCTTCCATCACGTCGCTGTAAGGATGAGGTGCAACATAGGCGCTGATGGTGCCACCGGCGAGAAGGGCGCTCGTCGCATCGGGATGCGGCAACTGCACCATCATCGTATCGAAGTGTCTTGCGTCTCCGAAAGCCTTCTTCGCGGCCATCCTGACGAGAAGGCCTTGCTGACCCGTCGTCGATGTCACGGCGATGCGGTCGCTGGATCCGAGATCCTTGAGATCCTTGATCTCCGGTTTGTTCGTGTAGAAACCATTGTCGCCCGCAACAAGGGCCGCGAGCCCGCGGATCTTGATTGAGCTTTTTGTCTTTTCCGCAGCGATCAGCATGCCCGGAAGACCGTAGGCGCCGATATCGATCGTCCCGCTGATCAAAGCGTCATTGATGGCCGGTGCCCCGCTGATTTTCTTGATCTCGACGGTCGTGTTGATGCCTTTTGCGGCCAACTGCTTGGAGAAGAAGCCCTTCTGGTCCGCGACCACGACAGGCAGATAGGCGTAACCATACTGGATCGCGATCGAGATCGGCTTTTCTTCGGCACCTCTCGAGACGGTAGCGGAAACTGTGAAGATCGACAGTGCGGCGATCGCGGCCAAGGCGGCGCGTCGGCGAAGTTTCTGTTGCATACTTCCTCCCGAAGTGCTTTTTGAAACGGCGTTGCAAAAATAATGAGATCATCTCGGCTGCACTGTCAACCGCGTTTTTAAAAATCAGTGCCGATTGCTGCAGCTGCTAACAAATTCGAGGAGGATCGATGGCTGTAAGTTCGCCCCATATTGCCGTGCGCGAAGACTGGTTGGCTCTGGAACAGGAGGAAGCTCTTTTCCCCGGGATGCCGATCGTGGACCCGCATCATCACCTGTGGGACCGCCCTGGCCATCGGCACCTGTTCGATGAACTGCTTGCCGACGCCCGCCAGGGCCATCGCATCCAGGCGACGGTCTTCGTGCAAAGCAGGTCGATGTATAATATCGATCAGGCGGATGATCTGCTCAAACCTGTTGGCGAGGTTGAGTTCGCAAACGGCGTGGCGGCGCGGTCGGCCTCCGGTCTCTACGGATCTTTCAGGGCCTGCGCGGGGATCGTAGGGTCCTGCGATCTGATGGCCGGTGACCGGATCGAAGCGGTTCTTGATCGCATGATGGGTGTCGGCGGAGGCCGCTTTCGTGGCATCCGCAACCAGACTGCCTGGCATGAGGATCCGGAAATTGCGACCAACCCCGTTCCTCCGGTGAGGGGCCTGCTGCTGAAAGCGGCATTTCGCGACGGCGCTCGCCGGCTCGGAGCACGCGGCCTCACGCTTGACGTGTGGGCCTATCATACCCAGCTCGAAGAGTTCGAGGACCTGGCACGCGCCTGCCCGGATACCACAATCATCCTTGACCACCTTGGTGGCCCGCTCGGTGCCGGGCCTTATAGAGGGCGGCGCGAGGAGGTGCTGGCCGATTGGCGCGCTTCCATGAAGAGGATCGCCGAGCTTCCCAATGTCTGCGTCAAGCTGGGCGGTCTTGCCATGGGGGCAGGCGGGTTTGATTTTCACCTTGCCGACCGGCCGCCGGCGTCCGATCTGCTTGCGGCCGCTTGGGACCCGTATATCTCTTTTGCGATCGAACGGTTCGGGACACAGCGCTGCATGTTCGAAAGCAATTTCCCGGTCGACAAGGGCATGGTTTCCTATCGGTCGCTTTGGAACGCCTTCAAGCGCCTGACCAAGGGTTTCAGTGCTTCGGAAAAACAGGATCTCTTCTTTTCCACAGCAGCCCGCGTCTACAATCTGGGCATCAAACCAGAGGGAGAGTTCTGATGTTCTTCGCACCCCCTCCGACGATCCAGATGGAAGTCTTCTCACGGATGCCCGACCGCTTCCGGCATCCGCGCAAGACGCGCTGGGCTGACGTGAACCGTTCCGGCATGGCCAGCGATTCCTTCCTCGAAGGCCCCTGCTTCGACGGCAATGGCAACCTTTATGTCACCGACATTCCGTTCGGTCGGATCTTCAAAATCACGCCTGCAGGAGATTGGGAGCTGGTCGCAGAATATGACGGCTGGCCGAATGGCATGAAATTTCACAGTGAAAGCAAGATCTACATCACCGACTACAAACGTGGCATCCTGCAGCTCGATGTCTGCACGGGGGCGGTCTCGCCGGTTATTGAGGATTATTTTTCGGAGGGCTTCAAAGGCGTCAACGACCTCGTCTTTGCCGCCAATGGTGATCTCTATTTCACCGATCAGGGCCAAAGCGGGCTACATTCGCCGACCGGCCGGGTTTTCCGCTGGTCTGCGGCGGGGAAGCTGGATTGTGTCCTGTCCGGCATCCCCAGTCCGAACGGGATCGTGATTGCCAGGGACATGAGCTATCTGCTCGTCGCCGTAACCCGTGCTCAGCAGATCTGGCGGGCGCCGCTTCACGAAGGCGTTGCCACGAAGGTCGGGGTCTTCCTGCAATTGCATGGTGGTATGGGTGGGCCTGACGGGCTGGCGCTGTCGGAAGATGGGGAACTTTTCGTCGCCCATACCGGGTTCGGCTCGATATGGCATGTGTCGCGCGTAGGAGAGCCGCTGCATCGCATCCAGTCCTGCGCTGGGATTTCGACAACCAACATGGCCTTTGATCCGAATGATCGTCACGTCATCTACCTCACTGAATCTCAGACAGGTAGTATCTTGCGGGCAAGGCTACCGGTTCGAGGCGAGGAATTGTGCATGGCCGGTGGCTAGGCTAACGATGCACTGACAGGCTCATGAGGAAGATGGTGATTATGGACGACGAGTACGAGCAGGGTTTGCCCAGGGTCAAAGGTGTGGCCTCCGCCGATCGGCTTCTTACCGTGCTATCGGCGTTCCGACGGGGCGACGATGCGCTGGAGCTGACAGAGCTCGCCGAGCGGACAGGCCTGGTCAAAAGCACGATCATGCGCTTATGTGTTTCGCTCCAAAGTTTCGGTTTCATAGAGCGGATGCGGGACGGACGTTATCGTCTGGGAACCGAGATCGCCAGGCTGGGATCTGTTTACCTTCAATCCTTCGCCCTTGAGTCTGAAGTGATACCGGTCCTGGAGCGGCTTGTTGCAATATCGGGCGAGACCGCCTCGTTCTATATCCGTCGCGGCGACCAGCGCCTTTGCCTGTTCCGCCATGATTCGCCATCGCCGCTGCGCATGCATGTGCGGCCCGGAGACCTCAGACCCATGGATGCGTCTTCGATCGCGCAGGTCTTGCGCGCGTTCGAAGCAGGGGCTGAGAGCGGCAGAGGCGTTACTTTGCCCATCTATTCTAGTGGCGTGACGGATCCGCATGTCGCTTCGATGGCGGCCCCGGTGTTCGGAGCCGGGCAGCGCCTGTTGGGAGCGCTCGCGATCACGGGTCCGGCATCGCGGCTGACCGCCGAAAAGTCGGCACAAGTGGCTCAACAACTGCTTAGCCTTGCGAACGGGCTGACGAACTCGCTCGGAGGCGAATATTAAAAATTGCAACGGCGTTGCATTTTGTATTTGCAACGCCGTTTCGAAATGCTAACAAAGTGCTGCTCATCGGGAGGATGGGTACGCGCTCATGAGTGTTGTGAACCCTCCGAGAGCCTTTAGCAGATGGCGAAACTCGTGGAGGAGTTCATGATCAATCTGACAAGACGTCAATCTCTGGCTTTTGCGGGGATCGGCCTGCTGGCGGCCTCTGGAGCGCCTTTGATCGCGCGGTCGCAAGACAAGAAGACCATCAAAGTCGCTACTCAGTACGGTACGAGCCATCTTGCGACGACTGTCGCGGAAAAGCTTTCGCTCTTCCAGAAGCATGCAGAGAGCAATGGGATCGCCGGAACGGAATTTCAGGTGCAGCGTGTCAGCGGATCGACGGTCATTAACGACGGTATTTTCAGTGGCAGTCTCGATATCGGTGCCTACGGTTCCACAGCTCTGGTTGCTGCCTGGGCCAAGACCAAAGGGTCGTTCGACCTCAAAGGGATGGTGGCGTGCAATGAAGCGGTATTGACGCTTTATACGAACGACCCATCGATCAAGTCGATCAAGGATATCAAGCCGACGGACCGCATTGCAGTGACCGGTACGACGTCCCCTCAGGCCATCATGTTGCAGATGGCGGCCGAAAAGGCGTTTGGCAAAGGTGAGGCCAGGCGCTTCGACAAGCAGATGGTCCAGTTGCCGCATCCCGACGCAACGACTGCATTGATTACCGGAACCGGAGTTACCCTCTATTTCGCCGCACCGCCCTTCATCAGCACGCTTGAGGCATCAAAAAAATGCTTCAAAGTTCTCGACGGTGAGGATGTCATGGGAGGTCCTTATTCCGGTGCGCTTTATGCTGCAACCCAAATATTTGCTGACGCCAATCCAAAGGCGGTGACCGCGTTTGTGGGCGCGCTTAAGGAAGCCATGGATCTGATCCGGAATGATCCGGGCAAAACCGCCGAGATCTATATGGCTGCGGAAAAAACGAATTTGCCCGCAGCCGAAGTCCAGGAAGCAATCAAAGGTCAGGTCTTCACCGTTGAGCCGCGCGGAATGCAAAGCTTCGCCGACTTTCTGGCGAGCACCGGTGCTATCAAGCAGGCCCCTGCCAGCTGGCGCGATATGTTCTTTGAGCCCGTCAGCAAGGGAAATGGTAGCTGATGGACATGAACACGCAATTCGCACATGGCACGAACGGCGTGCCCACATCATCGCCTTTGCTTTCCGTGAATGGCGTTACCCTGCAATACAAGACAGGAGCCGCCATTCTGACGGCGACCTACAAGGTCAGCTTCAACGTCCAGAAGGATGATCGCTTCATTCTACTGGGCCCTTCGGGCTGCGGGAAATCGACGCTATTGAAAAGTGTTGCCGGATTTATGGCGCCAGTTGAGGGCGACATCAAGCTTGGCGGCAATCCGGTTCGTGGGCCAGGCCCCGATCGTATGATGGTGTTCCAGGAATTCGACCAGCTCATGCCGTGGATGACGGTGATCGACAATGTCATGTTTCCGATGCGCCGGTCTGGTCGCTTCCCGAAATCCGAGATCCGCGACCGTGCACGGCGCGTGATCGCCAAAGTGGGGCTCTCGAAGTTCGAGAATTCCTATCCTCACATGCTCTCGGGCGGCATGAAGCAGCGCGTGGCGATCGCCCGGGCGCTCGCCATGGAGCCGCAGATGCTCCTGATGGATGAACCTTTCGCTGCGCTCGACGCACTGACGCGGCGACGCATGCAGGAAGAGCTTCTGGAACTCTGGGATGACGTGCGCTTCACGCTGCTGTTCGTGACGCACTCGATCGAAGAGGCGATCATCGTCGGTTCCCGAATTCTCGTCCTCTCGCCGCATCCTGGCCAGGCCCGCGCGGAACTTGATGCGACTGCCTATGGGCATCAGCACCAGGGCGATGCCGACTTCATGGCCTTCAATCGAAAGATCAACCAGATGCTCTTCGGCGATCAGGAGGTTGCTTATGACTGATGTCCTCACAGCACGGCCGACCCCGCCGGCCAGACCCGATCTGGAATACAAGACGGTCGATATCGCGCAAATCGGCAGCATCAAGCAGGACATCGGCTTTCTGGAAGGCCTTTTCAATGTCACGGGGTTCCGCCGAGCGCTGGTCTTGATCGGCCTGTGTGTGATCTGGGAGGTCTATGCGCGTTATCTGGGCAACCCGCTGATGTTTCCCTCGTTCAGCGACACTGTCACGACGCTCTGGGGCGACATCGTCTCCGGGAGACTGCCTTCGGCGGCAATAACCTCGTTGCAGGTTCTCGTGACCGGCTATGCGACAGCGATCGCGCTTGCCACGGTGATGACGACGCTTGCGATCTCGACGCGCTTCGGCACGGACCTGCTCGCGACACTGACGGCCATGTTCAATCCCCTGCCGGCCATCGCGGTCCTGCCTCTCGCGCTCCTGTGGTTCGGCCTCGGCACCAGCAGCATCGTCTTCGTCATCGTCCACTCCGTCCTCTGGGCGGTATCGCTTAACACCTTCACGGGGTTTCTTTCGGTCAGCCAGACCCAGAAGATGGCCGGCCGGAACTATGGCCTCGGCGGCTTACGGATGGTGTTTTTTATCCTCATTCCCGCAGCCTTCCCCTCGATCCTGTCCGGCTTGAAGATTGGTTGGGCCTTCGCCTGGCGTACCCTGATCGCCGCCGAACTGGTCTTCGGGGTATCGGGAAATGCAGCGGGTCTCGGCTGGTACATTTTCGAAGCTCGCAATGCGCTCGAAACTTCCGGCGTGTTTGCTGGCCTGCTGACCGTTATCGTGATCGGTCTCGTGGTCGAAGGACTTGTCTTTCGGACGATCGAACATCTAACGGTTCGGAAATGGGGAACCCAGAACGTCTGACAGTTATCGATGAGGATAGCCGGCGCAGACATCTTAGCACGGTTCGCCAGATCGCCCAGACATCCGTAATGACAGGGAAACTTGCCTCGAATCCTTGGGGCTCTTTCCCGAATATTCCAGCACTTTGGTACAGACGAGGCGCACATATGAATGCGACGAATTCGATCGACGGGCAGATTAAGGGCCGTGTGATGGTCACGGGAGCCCAGCTGGTTTCCGAAGCCATGCAGCTTCTGGCGGATCATCGGCTCGAACCTATCTTCGCCCCGGCCTATTCGACGCCGGCCGATCTTGCCGCCATGGCACGGGACAATCAGGTCGACGCGATACTGGTGCGGCAGGGATCGATCGATCGATCGGTGATTACGGCATCGCCAAGACTGAAGGTGATCGCAAAGCACGGCAGTGGCGTCGACAATATCGACCTGGCGGCGGCAACCGAGGTGGGTGTCCCGGTTCTAAGGGCGCTTGCCGCCAATGCTCAGTCGGTCGCGGAGCTGGCGATCAGCCTGACGGTCAGCCTGATGAAGGACGTTCTGCCGCTCGATGCCCAAGTCAAAGCCGGGGGCTGGCCGAAGACGAAATATGTCGGGCGGGACCTCGCCGGTGCGGTGTTCGGCATCGTCGGCTTCGGCGAGATCGGCCAGCGCGCTGCTGCTCTTGCTCGCGGTCTTGGCATGAGGGTCATCCCTTATGATCCATTCGCCGCGGATACGCCGGAAGTTACGGTCAGCCGCGATCTCAATGAGATCCTGCGAGCCGCGGATGTCGTCAGCCTGCACTGCCCGCTGATGCCGCAAACCTATCATCTCATCAACGCCGAGCGCCTATCATTGATGAAGCCGGATGCCTTCCTGATCAACACCGCCCGTGGTGCCGTCGTCGATCAGGCAGCCCTTGTCGCGGCGTTGCAGTCGCAGTCGATCGCGGGTGCCGCCCTCGACAGTTTTGAGGAGGAACCGCCGCCGGCCGACAGTCCGCTCTGGCAACTCTCCAATCTCATCGCCACGCCGCATGTCGGCGGCGCCAGCCGCTCGGCGCTGCGCAACATGGCGGTACAGAGTGCCACCCATATCATCAGGGTCCTGGAGGGCCGGGGCTATGACGCCCAGGCGCTTGCCAACAAGAACCTCGCTTCTGCTGCCCGAACCTATCCATACTGAGGAGAATTGACATGATCGGATTTCGGATCTGCGCGCGCGACCGCAAGGTCGATGCAAAGTGGGTGGATGCGTTTCGCAGCCTGCCGGTTGCCAATATCAGCGACGTGATGAGCCGCATGACCGCAGGCGGCGCAGCACTTCGGCCCTATTTCACCGGCGGCATGATGGTGGGCCCGGCGATCACGGTGAAAGCCCGCCCGGGCGATAATCTGATGGTCCACAAGGCGCTCGATATCGCGGAGCCGGGTGACATTGTCGTCGTCGATGCTGGCGGCGATTTGACTAATGCGATCATCGGCGAGCTGATGGTGGCGCACGCCATTCAGCGCGGCCTCGGTGGTATCGTTATCAACGGCGCAATCCGTGACAGCGCCGAACTGTCTGCTGGTTCTTTCCCGGTCTTTGCGCTCGGTGTCACCCATCGCGGTCCTTACAAGGACGGTCCGGGTGAAGTGAACGTGCCGATCTCGATCGGCGGTATGGTGATCAACCCGGGCGACCTCGTCTGCGGAGACGCGGACGGTTTCCTCAGCGTACAGATGGACGATGCTGAAAGCATTTTCGCTGCGGCGACGAAAAAGCATGAGGCCGAGACGAAGCAGATGGAAGCAATCCGCGCGGGCAAGAATGACAGAGCTTGGGTGGACGCCGCCTTAGCGAAGCTGGGCTGCGTCACTGCCTAATTAGCTTTTGCTGATCTATGCCAAAATGGCTCCGCTATCGGCCCGGCCCAGTAGCCTTAAACAAAAATCGGTGAACACACGGACCTTCGCAGCACGATGGCGTCGTGACGGGTAGATGGCATAAAGAGGAAAGATCTCGTCGGGCCAGTCAGAAAAGATCTCGACGAGCTTTCCGGTATCCATGATGTGCTGCGAACCCAGCTCCATGACCTGTGCGATACCGGCTCCCTCGCAACAAGCGCCGATCATGGTCTCGACGTCCGAGACCATTAATCGCGCTGACTGGCGGATCGGAAAGATCTCGCTTTCTCGGCGAAATTCCCATTCAAAGGCGCGCCCGGTCGTTGGATCCTGATAATCGATACAGGTGTGATTGATGAGGTCGCCGCTCGCGCCGATGATCCCTTCACCTCCGTCGACGACATGTGGCGGCGTTCAGGCATTCCGGTCGCCTCCCTCGTCGAGCTTGCCGAAGCCGATGCCTTCCTGCCGTCCCTGCGTCTCGAGCGACGCGATGCGCTCTGGGCGATCAAGGCGCTGCGCGACGAGCCGCTTCCCCTCTTCACCGCCGCTGCGGAACGGGAAGCGCGGGCGATTGCCGAGCAGTAGGAGCCGGCAGTCGAGCTCAGACAGATGACCGAAGGCCATAACGTCGTCGAAGACTACAGCCATACGGGTCTGACGCTCAGGCAGCACCCCCTGAGTTTCGTGCGTGCCGATCTCGCCAAACGTCGGATCGTCACGTGCGCCGAGACGATGACGGCTCGTGACGGGCAATGGCTGATGGCGGCCGGCTTGGTGCTGGTGCGCCAGCGCCCGGGTTCGGCAAAGGGCGTGATGTTCATCACCATCGAGGACGAGACCGGTATTGCCAACATTGTCGTCTGGCCAAAACTCTTCGAGCGATCGCGACGGGTGGTGCTCGGCGCCAGCATGATGGCGATCAATGGCAGGATCCAGCGGGAAGGCGAGGTTGTTCACCTGGTCGCTCAGCAGCTCTTCGATCTTTCGGCCGACTTGTCGAGCCTTGCCCATCGAGACGGTGCATTCCATCTGCAGACCGGCCGCGGCGACGAGTTCGCCCATGGCTCTCCCGGAAGTCCGGATTCGCGCGAGCGGTCGGTCCCGGGCGTTCGCCCGAGGGATATTTTCGTGCCGGATCTTCATATCGATACGCTGAAGATCAAGAGCCGGAATTTTCAGTGATGCTACAGGCGAACAACGACGTCAGCGATTCAGATCCTTTCAACTTCAAAGAGATTTATCTCGACCATGGAAAGTTCCACCCATCAATGGGGCCATGGCCGCGTGCTCGCGAGCTTTACCCGCCCACGCCCTGTAGCAGCGGCGCACCCAGCCTTTTGATCTCGAGACTTGGATAGACGCGCTCCTCCAACAATTGAAGAGATCGAACGGTGACCCTTATCGGCGCAAAACCGGAACCCACGTTGACCTTTGATATCCATTCCGCAGCAGAAAACCTGAACAGCGTTATGTGGGCGATCTGGGGGGTCTCGGACGCCGATCTTCGAAGCAGAGGGCATGTGAAATGGCGGAACGCAGTTTGCGCAGTTCTGGCGGCTCCTGCGCCTTTTCGAAGACAGCAGCAGCTGAAGTCTCGACCTCGCTGAATTCTAGATCAATCGGCGGCGTCTTCTCAGCAATCTGATTCACGATTTCCGTCCATTGGTCTCCTGTCGACTTCCAGATATCATGGTTTGGAACCGCAAATTGGGCCGCCGCGTCGATCAAGGTGGCGACCGTCATGTGCAGGCTTGTGAGGGGGACGCGCAGAAGCGGCGCATCGCTATTTTGTTCGATGCGATCCTGCAAGTCGCAGAGCTTCGATAGAAGCGTGGAGTCAGGAAAATACTGTAAGTGAAAAGCGCAACACTGCCTCAGCCATAGAATGTCAATCTTCGTTCGGATCACAGCTGGCTCTCCATATGATGACTTTTGTCCACCGCCGGCCTATCCGACACGCAGGACATCTCAAACCGCCTGTTTTTCCATGCGACGCAGTAGGCCTTCTAAATCAGGCTCCTTGACGAGAGACGCAGCCTCTGCGGGTCGCATCTAGGCGAGTGTCCGATTTTTGCACTCTGGAAAACGCTTTTTGGTGTCGCGCGCTTCAAGCATATGAACCTCAACAAAGGCGGGAACCTGCTGTCCATCTGCGAGCGACTTGATATAGCCAAAGTGGCCAAAGATCCGATTCTTTGCCCGTCCTTTTACACCAGCTTCTTCCCAGGCTTCTCTTTCGGCCACTTCGTTGGGGGGCTAGCCCCTCAGTTGGCCATCCTTTGGGAATCCAGCGCCGAGTTTCACGGGTTGTGATCAGGAGAACTTCGACGCCGTCGCCCGCGATTGGGCGAAAACAATGAGCACCATACTGCTGTGCGGACCCGCCCTCGAGGATCGTCTTTGTATGGTCAGCCAACCGGTTTAATTGAGATCTGACCTTTTTCATTTTCAGAAGTTGGGGCGTAATTCGATTCCTGACAAGCTGGCGTAGAACGCAATTCACGCCGGAAACAGCAGTTCCACGATCGTTCCCTTACCCGGCGCCGAGGCAATGCGCGCGTCGCCGCCGCTCTGGCGGACGAAGCCATATACCACAGCCAGGCCGAGACCTGCGCCGCCTTCGGCATCGCGGGTGGTGAAATAGGGCTCGAACGCCTTATCGATTGCCTCGGCCGACATGCCGATACCGTCGTCGATCACGCTGACGGTCACCCCGGCCTCGTTGCGGGCGCAACGGATGAGGATCGTTCCGCCCGCTGGCATGGCCGCGGCGGCGTTGAGGCAGAGGTTGAGGACCGATTGCTCGAAGAGCGCTGTATCGATGAGGACGGTGGGCAGGTCGTCGGCTATGTCGAAGGCAAGCCGGCATTTTTCGCCGATGGCGATTTCAAGCACGTCGGCCATGCCGCGCAGCACGACGCCGATCTCCACCGGACCCGGATGGATCGGCTGCTGGCTGCCGATGGACAGCATGCTGCCGGCCAGCGACCTGCCCCGGTCGGCAGCCTTGCGAATGCGGGCGAGGTGTCGCTTTTGCCGGTCATTGAAGCCGGTTTCGCGCTCCAGCAGCCCAAGGCTGCCGGTGATGATACCGATCATGTTGCCGACTTCGTGACTCACCTGGTGGGTCATGCGCATGATACCGTCAAGCCGTTGGATCTTCGCTGCCTCTGCCTCCTGCCGGTCCATGTCAGTGATATCGCGCGCCAGCAGCACGACGCCGCCATCCGGTTGGCGCGATATCGACACTTCCGTCACCCGCCCAGCGTCAGAGCGGTGGCGCAGGACGGACCGGTCGGAGAGCAGACCGGCGTCGTTCTCGGCCGGCAGGAGTGCCGGATCGATCTCCGGCAGCGGCGTCACGAAACTGCGGAGTGGCAATTTCCTGGCCGAACCAGACCAGCCGACCAGCTCGATGACGCGGCGGTTCATGGTGATCGGCCGGCCGCGCGCATCGAACAGCGCGATGCCCTCGTTCATGCTGCGGAAGGTGGAGCGGATGGTGCGGGCAGCGGCCTCCGCAGTGCGCCGCAGCCGCGTGACGCGTTCAACGCTTTCCCGGAATGCACGGAACGCCTCGAGCAGGCGCACCAGCTCGGTTTCCGTGCCGTCATAGCGCGGCGCGTCAACGTCCTTGCGCCCTTCTGCCAGTGCATTCATGCCGTTCGAAAGCGCGACAATGCCGCGTGAGACACGCATGACCGATCGGATCGAGACCACGGCCATCGCCAGCACCAGCAGCGAGGCGACGGCGACGATGACGAGAATGCGGCTCAAGGCGTCGGAGGTCGAGACGAGGTCGTCGCTGAGGCCGCGGGCAACGGCCTCACTTTGTGTTTCCGTTGCATGCGACAGATCGCGCGAGACCGTATGCAGGCGCGAGACGGCGGCGCGGATGGCGAACATTTCGAGGAGATAGCGCGTCTGTGCCTCGAACACCCGTTCGTAGGGCGCAAGCTCGGCGGCGGCTATCCGGATGTCCGGCGCGGCGGGTTCGAGGCGCGGGGCGGTTTCGGAGACGTAGCGCCGGCGCAATTCACCGAGCTGAAAAAGGCTGTCCGAATTGGAGGCGGATTGCACGACGGCGTTCAGCCGGCCGCGGAAGTCGGCATCCGGAATGCCGCTGCCGGTTGCGATCTCGCCGAGCGCTGCCGCAGCCTCCGCCTTATGCTGCTGGGCGGATTCCGCGTCGCCTGCAAGCGCCGTCGTCTGCGTGCGGATCGTTTCCAGCAGCTCGACGATACGGCTGCTCGCAAAACCCTTCACGGCAGCCCCGTCGTTTTCAGGTTGCATGGCGCGCAGCAACGTATCGACCTGCACGACCACGGAGCGGCTTTCGCTGGAAACCCGGTAGGGTGAGGTCGCATTCATCAGGAAGGGTGCGCTGGAGACGAGATCGGAAACCTGCCGCGAGACCAGCGAAGCCTTGGCAAGACTCGAAAACGCCTGCAGGCCATAAGCGGCCATCTCCTGGCGAGCCCGCTGCAGTCCATAGACAGCGATGGTCGCCAGGCTGAAGACGAGCACGCAGATGAAGGCGATGGCAAAGGGCAGGCGAAAGGCGATGGAGGAGAGGAAGGGACGGCTGATCACGATACGATCTCGCCATCGTCGGTGTCGAGAACATAGCCCTTGCCGCGGCGCGTCTTGATATGGCGCGGCAAGTCCGGATTGCGCTCGATCTTGCGACGCAGACGCAGCACGAGCACGTCGACATTGCGGTCGATGTAGCGCTCGCTTTCGGCGCCCAGCCGGTCGAGGATCTGTGCGCGGCTGACGGGTGCGTTCGGCGTTTCTGCGAGGATTTCGAGCAGCGCGAATTCGGCGCTCGTCAGCGACCTGGCAGGATCTGTGCGGCAGATGGCGCGGCGGCTCTTGAGATCCACCGACCAGTCGCCGAGTTTCAGGGATGCGGGCTCGTGCTCCCGTTCGCTTTCCCGCTCCGGCTTCAGCGAGGGGATGGTCCGGCGCAGCACGGCCTTGATACGCGCCGTCAATTCGATCGGCTCGAAGGGTTTCACGACATAGTCGTCGGCCGCCGTTTCGAGGCCGAGCACCCGGTCTGCGGCGCTGCCGGCAGCCGTCACCATGACGATGCCGATATTGGTCTGGGCCCGCAGGCGCTGCGCGAAGGTACGGCCGGAGGTACCGGGTAGGTTATGATCAACGAGCACGAGATGCACTGTTTCGCGCGAAAGCACGATCGCCGCTTCCTCCGCCGACGGCGCGGTGAGCGGCGTCCACCCCTCCGCCTCCACGAGGTCGGAGATAAGCTCCGCCATGTCCGGATCGTCCTCGACGATCAGAATGCTGATCTTCTCATTCAACACATGCACGTCCTCCCGCATCCATTATAGGCAGGGCTGTCACGATCTTCAAAGCGCGCTCGTGTTATGCGCTTTGTCACATTTGTAACCTTTGTCATTTTTGAGGGGTACGTCGCGGGCAAAGCTGTAAGAACCGTAACCATTCTTCGATTGCGCAAGGCAGCAGATGTGACATCCTGACTGCGGAGATGGGGCGCAAGGTCCAATGGGAGGAAATCGTGAGAGGCATCACCGCTTTCAGCGCGGTCGCGGCTTTGTGGCTGGCGAGCACCGGCACCGGCACGGCTGCCCCGTCGCTCACCGTTTTGTGCGGTGTGGACGAGATGTGGTGCGCCGCGATGAAGGCGGCCTATGAGGCAAAGACCGGGCACAAAATCTCGGTAACCCGCAAGAGCACCGGCGATATCCTCAATCAGATCCGCGCGGAAAAAGCTGCGCCGACCGTCGATGTCTGGTGGGGCGGCACGGGCGACACCCATCTGCAGGCCGGCTCTGAAAATCTTCTCGAAGCCTACCAGCCGGCCCATGAGCGCGACATGCTGCCCTGGGCGCAGAATTTTTTCGCGATGTCCGGCGGCCGCTCGGCGGGCATCTATGCCGGGGCGCTCGGCTTTGCCTACAATGCCGATCTGCTGCGCGAGCTGAAGTTGCCGGCGCCGACTTGCTGGAAGGACCTGACGGATACCGCCTATCGCGGCCGCATCCAGAGCGGCAATCCGAATTCGTCCGGCACCGCCTTCACCACGCTTGCGACGCTGGTGCAGCTCTTCGGCGAGGATGAGGCGTTCCGTTATCTCGCCGCGCTCGACCGCAATATCGAGCACTACACCCCTTCCGGAGCTGCGCCTATCAAGGCGGCGGCGCGGGGAGAAACCCTTATCGGTATTTCCTTCATGCATGACGCCGTCACGCAGAAGCAAGCGGGCTTTCCGCTTGTGATCGTCGCACCCTGCGAAGGCACCGGCTACGAGATCGGCGCCGTGAGCATCGTCAAAGGTGCGAAGAACATCGAGGAAGCAAAGCGCTTCGTCGATTTCGCGCTGAGCCCGGAAGGGCAGGGGACCGGAGCGGCGTCCGGCCAGAACCAGGTGCCATCCAACGCGAAATCCGCCCTGCCGCTCGCAGCACCTGACATTTCGATGATCAAGATGGTGGACTATGACTTCGCCACCTTCGGCTCACCGGAAGAACGAAGTCGACTGCTCCGCAGATTCGATGCGGAAATCGCCGTGACGAACTGATCGAGCCCTTTAGACAAACAGCAATCCGAAATCGTGAACGCGCCGCCGCGGGCAGGCCGAAGGCCCTGCTGTGTCTTGTTCATGCGAATAATCAAACCCAGGCAACAGGAGGATGCCCGCATGAAAATCAACACCCTTTCCCTCATGCTCTTCGCCGGCACGGCGCTCGGGGCGCTGCCGGCGCAGGCAGCCGGCGAACTCAACCTCATCTGCTCGGCCGATGTCGTCATCTGCGAGCAGATGAAGGGTGATTTCGAGAAGGCGCATAACGACATCAAGGTGAACATGGTTCGCCTCTCGTCCGGCGAAACCTATGCCAAGGTGCGCGCCGAGGCCCGCAACCCGAAGACCGACATCTGGTGGGCCGGCACGGGCGACCCCCATCTTCAGGCCGCGGCGGAAAATCTGACGCTGGAATATAAGTCGCCGAAGCTCGATGAGCTCAACGACTGGGCGAAGAAACAGGCTGAAAGCTCCGGCTACAAGACGGTTGGCGTCTACGCCGGCGCGCTCGGCTGGGGCTACAATACGGAAATCTTCAAAACCAAGGGCTATAAGGAGCCGGTCTGCTGGGCAGACCTTCTGGCGCCGGAATTGAAGGGCGAAATTCAGATCGCCAACCCAAATTCTTCCGGCACCGCCTATACGGCGCTCGCCTCTCTCGTGCAGATCATGGGTGAGGACCAGGCCTTCGACTACCTGAAGAAGCTGAACGGCAACATCTCGCAATATACCAAGTCCGGCTCGGCGCCCGTCAAGGCGGCTGCACGCGGCGAGACGGCGCTCGGTATCGTCTTCGTGCACGACGCGGTGGCGCAGACGGCGGAAGGCTTCCCGGTCAAGTCGATCACGCCTTGCGAAGGCACCGGCTACGAGATCGGTTCGATGTCGATCATCAAGGGCGCGCGCAACCTCGACAATGCGAAGATCTGGTACGACTGGGCGCTGACGGCGGAAGTCCAGTCCCGCATGAAGGATGCCAAATCCTTCCAGCTGCCTTCCAACAAGAGCGCGACCATTCCGAAGGAGGCGCCGCGCTTCGAGGACATCAAGCTGATCGATTACGACTTCAAAACCTATGGCGACCCGGCAAAGCGCAAGGCTCTGCTGGAACGCTGGGATCGCGAAATCGGCGCCGCCGCCAACTGATGTCCTGACCGGCGGCGTCTGCCTCAACGGGCGCCGCCTTCCAAAACTCAAAAGACAGCGAGGTCAGCCATGAGACATGGCAATCGCAGGCTGGACGTGGTCCTGATCCTGGGCGCGGTCGCATTGACCCTGTTGCCCTGGTATCGGATCGAGGGCGGCCTCTTCGGGCTCGGTTGGCTGGCCGGTTTCCCTATTTCTCCGGAGGCCGCCCCCGGCCTCGTGCAGATATTCGCCCATGGCCGGCTATGGCTTGCCGCTGCGCTCGTGCTCCTTCTCCTGGCGGTCGCGGCTCGCGGCATGGCGGACCCGATGCGACGCGGCGCCGTGCTGGCCTGGACCGGCGCGATCGGCGTTCTCTTCCTCTCGCTCCAAGGCCTCGCCATCGGCTTTTCCGGCTGGAACTGGACGGTGAGCGACACGCTTTTCGGCCCGCTCTCGAACGGCCAGCCCGCCATGGGGGCGGGGGCAGTGCTCTCTTCCATCACCTTCGTGCTGCTCTTCGCCTTCGGCCTTGCCGAGCGCGGCGTGATGAAGGGCGATGCGTTCGTCGTCAGCGCAATCGCGCTGCTGGTCTTCCTCGTCGCCGTCTTCGTCTTCTACCCGATCGGCAGCATGTTCGTCGGATCGGTGCAGGATTTCGACGGCTCGTTCAATGCGGATAACTTCATCCGCAACATTCAGGATCCGAGCATCTGGAGCCTCAACTGTGTGATCGGCGCCGGCCGCTGCGGCGTCGCCTGGCGCACGCTGTGGCTGGCCATCATGACTGGCCTCGGCTCGACCCTGCTCGGCCTTGCCTTCGCGCTCGTCGCCACCCGCACCCGCTTTCCCTTCAAGAAGGGCCTGCGGCTGCTGACGATCCTGCCGATTATCACGCCGCCCTTCGTCATCGGTCTGGCGCTGACGCTGCTCTTCGGCCGCGCCGGTGTCGTCACGCAGGGGCTGTCGCAACTGTTCGGCCTAGAGCCCGGCCGCTGGCTCTACGGCCTTACCGGCATCTGGATCGCGCAGGTGCTGTCCTTCACGCCGATCTCCTTCCTCGTGCTGATCGGCGTCGTCGAAGGCGTCAGCCCATCGATGGAGGAGGCCTCCACGACACTGCGCGCCGACCGTTGGCGCACTTTCCGGCGGGTGTCGCTGCCGCTGATGAAGCCCGGCCTCGCCAACGCCTTCCTCATCGGCTTCATCGAAAGCATGGCCGATTTCGGCAACCCGCTGGTGCTCGGCGGCAGCCATGGCGTGCTCTCGACGGAAATCTTCTTCGCCGTCGTCGGCTCGCAGAACGACCCCTCGCGCGCCGCCGTGCTCGCCATGGTGCTGCTCGCCTTCACGCTCTCCGCCTTCCTCGCCCAGCGCGTCTGGCTGTCGGGCAAGAACTTTGCCACCGTCACCGGCAAGGGCGACAGCGGATCGCATATCGCCCTGCCGCGCGGGCTGTCGATCGGCGTTCACGCCCTCGTCATCCCGTGGATCCTCTTCACCCTCGTCATCTACGGCATGATCCTGATCGGCGGCTTCGTGAAGACCTGGGGCCTCGACAATTCGCTGACGCTCGATCACTACGCCAAGGCCTTCTCGATCAGTTTCGAAAACGGGATCGCCTGGACGGGCGTCGCCTGGAACTCGTTCTGGACAACGATGGAGATCGCGCTGATCTCCGCCCCGCTGACCGCCGCTGTCGGTCTGCTCACCGCATATATCATCGTGCGCCAGAAATTCGCCGGCAAGAATGCTTTCGAATTCGCACTGATGATGAGCTTTGCCATTCCCGGCACGGTCATCGGCGTCAGCTACATCATGGCCTTCAACCTGTCGCCACTCGAGATGACCGGTTCGGCGCTGATCCTGATCGCTTGCTTCGTCTTCCGCAATATGCCGGTCGGCGTGCGCGGCGGCATTGCGGCGATGAGCCAGCTCGACAAGAGCCTGGACGAAGCATCGCTGACCCTCCGGGCCAACAGTTTCCGCACGATCCGCAAGGTCATCCTGCCGCTCCTGCGTCCTGCCATCACTGCCGCGCTCGTCTATTCGTTCGTGCGTGCCATCACCTCCATCAGCGCCGTCATCTTCCTCGTCAGCGCCGAGTACAACATGGCGACCTCCTACATCGTCGGCCTCGTCGAGAATGGCGAATACGGCGTGGCGATCGCCTATTCCTCCATGCTGATCGTCGTGATGATCACCGTCATCGCCGGCGTCCAGCTCATCGTGGGCGAACGGCGCCTGCGCCGTGAAAACCGTGTCGCCGGCCTCGCCACCTCCGCTTCCTCTCGTCAGGAGAAAATCGCATGATCAACCAGAAAGCCGGTTCCGTCGTCTTCCAGAACGTGCGCAAGACGTTTGGCGCCTTCACAGCCATTGCCGATCTGTCGCTCACCATCGAGCCTGGCACGCTCGTCACCCTGCTTGGCCCCTCCGGCTGCGGCAAGACGACGACGCTGCGCATGCTTGCCGGCCTCGAACATCCTTCGGCCGGAAAAATCCTGATCGGCGGCAAGGACGTCACCATGCTGCCGGCCAATGAACGCGATGTCTCGATGGTCTTCCAGTCCTATGCGCTTTTTCCGCATATGAATGCGCGCGACAATGTCGCCTATGGCCTGGAATCCTCCGGCCTCGGCCGCGGGCAATCGCGTGAGAAGGCGGAAGAGGGGCTGGCGCTCGTCGGCCTTGCCGGCATGGGCCATCGCCTTCCGGCCGAGCTCTCCGGTGGCCAGCAGCAGCGCGTTGCCGTCGCCCGCGCGCTGGTGCTGGAGCCGCAGGTGCTGCTGCTCGACGAGCCGCTCTCCAACCTCGACGCGCGCCTGCGCCGCAAGGTGCGCACCGATATCCGCCAGCTCCAGCAGCGTCTGGGCTTCACGGCCGTCTATGTCACCCACGATCAGGACGAGGCGCTTGCAGTGTCCGATCGCATCATCATCATGAAGGATGGCGAAATCGCCCAGTCCGGCGCCCCGCGTGATCTCTATGAATCGCCGGCTTCCGCCTTCATCGCTGATTTCATGGGGGAGGCGAACGTTATCCCCTGCGAAGTGGTCGGCATCGATGGCGCTGAAGCTGAAATCCGTATTGGTGGTTCCAAGCACCGCGTGCCTGCCGGTCGGGCGACGCCGGGTGCGGCAAGCCTTGCCGTTCGTCCCGGCGCCATCGCGCTTTCCGAGGGACGTGGGCAAGGGCTTGCCGGCCGTATCCTGCATTCGGCCTATCTCGGAGATCATGTCGAGTACGAGGTCGAAACCGACGTCGGCACGCTCTTCATCGTCGACCACGCCGTCGACCGCATCCTGCCGGCCGCCGCCGACGCGACGCTCGGCTTTCGAAGCCGCGGCATCGCCCTTATCAGCGGGTCGGCCTCTAATATCTGAAAATTCGGGCGGTGCGGGCCGCTCAACTCCCGCACCGACGACTGCCATTGCAAGGGGTACCAGCATTATGTTGCAAGAGACCGAACTTGATACACGCTTCGCTTTCGCCAAAGCGGTGGCACAGGAGGCGGGCGCCATGGCGCTCGACTATTTCAACAGGCGCGAAACGCTCGTGATCGAAACGAAGCGGGATCTGCAGGATGTCGTGTCCATTGCCGACCGTAACGTCGAGACGTTCATCCGCAGGCGCGTGGCGGAAGCTTTTGGGGCAGACGGATTTCTCGGCGAGGAATACGGGTATCAGGAAGGGCAGTCGGCATTGACATGGGTAGTCGATCCGATCGACGGAACGGCGCCCTTCGTCAATGGCATGCCGACGTGGTGTGTGTCGATTGCGGTCCTGCACCGCGGTGTACCGGTGATCGGCGTCATCCATGTTCCATGCGCTGATGAACTCTACGCAGCGGCAGCGGGCATGGGTGCGAGCCTGAACGGCAAGAATCTCAGCCTCGACCCGTCAAGGACTTTGCAGAATGCGATGACGGGCATCGGCTGCAATACCTATGTCACCCCGGAACGGGTAGGCGCGATTGTCGCCGCCGTGCTTGGCAAGGGTGGGAATTTTATCCGCAATGGCTCCGGTGCCCTGATGCTCGCCTATGTGGCCGCTGGCCGGCTTGTTGGCTATTACGAGCCTCATATGCGTGCCTGGGATTGCATGGCCGGCTACTGCCTCGTCAGGGAGGCAGGTGGAACTCATCTAACCTTCCCGGCTGAAGGCGAAGCTTTGCTAAAGGGCCATCCGGTGCTGGCGAGCAATCAGACAGTCTATGCTGATTTGCTGGCAATCCATACCGGCTGAACATCCCAGCGCCCCATCGGGGGTCGAGGCTCCGGCGACTGCGCTCCCATTCAGACGTATTCTCGGAGACCCTTGATTTTCATCACGACGGAGCCGATCGCCAAAATTTCTGTGTGAATGCCGGTTGCCGAACGTCCTTTATGTCACCGGGAGCGAAAATAGCTGGGTGAATAGTTCGAATCCGTTCAACTGCAAGGATCTCATCGCAAGTGGCCACCGCTCCTCTACGTGCGCATTCCGCGTTTTTTAACGGCTGAACAGGGGCCGACGTGCTTTAATCCACGGCGTCTCCACCAGGCGAATGACCTCCCGTCGTTGCGGTTATCGCCTGCTGTATCCACGTTCTGAAACGAGCCTGTGTCACCTCGTTCCAGCGCTCGCGCGCTCCGACAAAATAATAGCCGCCGAGGCGGACATCGGTTTCAAGCAGTTCGACGAGCCGGCCTGCGCGTAGATCGTCTGCCGCGATCAATCGCGTGGCCAAGGCGACTCCCTGGCCCGTGACGGCCGCGTCCACCGTGAGATTTGCTGACCACAATCGCGGACCGTTCAATAAAACCTCATGTTCGAAACCGGCTTTGCGGAACCACTGTCGCCATTGATCGCGGCTTTCCTCGTGGATGAGAGGCTGGCGAACCAAATCGTCAAGGGTCCGGACGGGCGCATTTCTGCTGATCCAATCGGGGCTCGCAACCGGGAACATCCGAGGCCTTTCCAGCAGGATCCAGCGGACGTTTCCTCTTGGTTCCTCCGAATAGCGGATGTCGACATCGGCCTCGTAGCGGCTGAAATCCGGCTCGAGGTCGGTGGCACGCATGACGAAGTCGATGCCGGGCAAAGCGAGCTGAAGCTGGTTGAAGCGCGGCGTCAGCCAGCGCGTTGCGAGGCCGGGGACGCACCAGACGCGCAAGACCGTGCGACTGATGGCGGGCCGCAGTTCAGCGGTCGATTTAGCGATAAGGTCGAAAGCCGTTCCCACAGTTTCTGCAAAAAGCCTGCCTTCCACCGTCAGCCTGATGCCGCGCGGGCCGGCATCGACAAGCCGCGTGCCCAGCCAGGCTTCAAGGTTTCGGACATGCCGGGATATGACCGTATGGCTGAGGTTGAGATCATCGGCGGCCTTGCGCATCGAGCCCAATCGACTGACCGCTTCGAAGGCGCGGACCATGGACAAGGGCGGCAAACGCCCACGTGGCGGATCGCCATCAAGCTCGGTTGCTTCTGCTTTCCCTCTGCGCAAGCGTATCCCCCAATGAAATGGGCTGTGATTGAACCGAAGTCAGACTGCTGTGCACCGCCCGTTATGCCACAAAAACTCGAACGGCCTGTGTCATGAAGAGTGGCGCACCGTGGTGCATACAATGCACCACTATTTCCTCGAATGGAATTCGGCTTTTTTGAGCCCAAGCACGTGGATTCCCGACGGAGCCGGTTTGAAGACTGGCAATGGCTGGTCTCGCGTGGTGCATCCAATGTCCCACCGCGGGCAAGAAAAAGCGCCTTCTCGCTGCCCGGGACATAGGTCAGCATTGCCGCATCACTAACAAACAGGGGAAAAAGAATGAACCTCAACAAAACCTCGACGATCGCAGCTCTGGGCCTGTTGTCGCTGACGCTTGCCGACGGACCTGGCATGGCCAGGGATCTCACCGTGGCGTCCTGGGGCGGGAATTTTCAGGATGCCCAGCGGGAGATCTACTTCAAGCCCTTCTCTCAACAGACCGGCAAGCCGCTGCTGGATGAGGGGTGGGATGGCGGCATCGGTGTTCTCCAGGCCAAGGTCAAGGCAGGCAGCCCTTCCTGGGATGTCGTGGAGGTCGAAGCCGATGAACTGGCACTCGGCTGTGCCGACGGGCTTTTCGAAAAGGTGGACTGGAATAGGCTTGGCGGCAAGGATGCTTTTCTGCCTTCGGCCGTCAATGATTGTGGCGTCGGCGCCATCGTCTGGTCGACCGCAATCGCCTATGACGGCGCCAAGATTGCCGATGGTCCCAAGTCGTGGGCCGATTTTTGGGACGTGCAGAAATTTCCAGGCAAGCGCGCCCTTCGCAAGGGGCCGAAATACACGCTCGAGTTCGCGCTGATGGCCGACGGCGTTCCGGCTGACAAGGTTTACGACGTCCTGGCGACGCCGGAGGGCGTGGATCGTGCCTTCGCCAAACTCGATGGCCTCAAGCCGAACCTCGTCTGGTGGACGTCGGGCGCTCAGCCGCTGCAACTGCTTGCTTCCGGTGAAGTGGCCATGACCAGCGCCTATAACGGCCGCATTACCGGCATCAACCGTTCCGAGGGCAGGGCGTTCAAGGTCGTCTGGCCCGGCAGCATCTACGCGGTGGACAGCTGGGTCGTCCTGAAGGGTGCTGAAAACAAGGACGCGGCTTTCGACTTCATCGCCTTCGCCAGCAAGCCGGAAAGCCAGGCGAAACTGCCGCAATATATCGCCTACGGCCTCACGAACAGGGTAGCGGACAAGAACCTGCCACCGGACCAGCTCGCAGACCTGCCGACTGCGACCGCCAACATGGCCGGAGCACTGAGCCTCGATACGGACTTCTGGATCGACAATTCGGAAGCTCTGACAAAGAGGTTCGACGCCTGGCTGGCGCAATAGCAGAGCTATTTCCTCGCCCACGGATTGCTCCAAGAAGCAATCCGTGGGTCTCCGCATTTAAGAAACGACCATCCGAACGGAGGGCCATCATGGCTACCCCGCGCATACGCTTTGACAGAATCTCCAAATCCTTCGGTACATTTCAGGTCGTCAAGGACCTGTCGCTCGATATCGGCAAGGGCGAATTCGTCAGCCTTCTGGGACCCTCGGGCTCGGGCAAAACGACGTTGCTGATGATGCTTGCAGGATTTGAAAATCCGACCAGCGGCGGCATCTTTCTCGATGATCACCGTATCGACCACCTGCCGCCACACCGGCGCGAAATGGGCGTCGTCTTCCAGAATTACGCTCTCTTTCCCCACATGTCGATCGCCGACAACATCGCCTTTCCGCTCAAAATGCGCGGCGTCGGACGCAGCGAGATCGAGGATCGGGTGATGCGCGCGCTCGACATGGTGCAACTGTCGGCAATGAGCGGCCGAAAGCCGGCCCAGCTTTCCGGCGGTCAGCAGCAGCGTGTGGCACTTGCCCGCGCGCTGGTATTCGAGCCCACCGTGGTGCTGATGGACGAGCCGCTCGGGGCGCTCGACAAGCACCTGCGCGAACAGATGCAGCTCGACATCCGCGACCTTCACAAACGCTTGGAACTGACCGTGGTATTCGTAACCCACGATCAGTCCGAGGCGCTTACCATGTCGGACCGGATTGCGGTCTTCAACCATGGCAAAATCGAACAGATCGGTTCACCGCGTGAGATCTATGACCGTCCGCGAACGCGTGTCGTCGCCGAATTCATAGGCGAAACCAACCTGATAGAAGGAACGGTGAAGGCAACGGATCCGACCGGGACGGCAGTCGAGATCGTCGACGGGCGGCACGTGGTCGTATCAGGCGGCGGCTCCCTCTCTGTCGGAAGCCGCGTCCATATTTCTGTCCGTCCCGAGCGGATTTCTCTGGCGGCACGGGGACAGGGTTCGCCAGCCAATGCCCTGCCGACAAAGATACTCGACAGCGTATACCAGGGCGATCATCTACGGGTGCAGCTCGACGAGGATGCCTTCCGCTTCGTGGTTCGAACCGACAGGCGATCGGCGGAGTGGCCACCGGGGTCCGACGTGATGGCGCATTTCTCGCCGGACGACTGCTGGGTGATTGCCGCATGAGCGCTTTCCGTCAACGTCTCGGCACCTTTGCTCTCGTGCTTCCGCTCGCCTTGTTTCTGAGTGTCTTCTTTATCTGGCCGCTCCTGACTGTGCTCGGTCAAGCGGTGTCGGATCCGGTCGTGAGCCAAAACCTGCCGCTCACAACAGCCGCTATTTCCAGCTGGGACCGTATCTCCGCGCCTTCGGACACCATTCACACTGCGCTTGTCGATGATCTGAAATCGATCAAGGACGACCAAAACCTAGGCGAGGTAGTGAGACGGTTGAACAGTGCCCAGCCAGGCTTCCGCACTCTGATGAGGAAGACCATAACGGCTGTGAGAGATGGCACGCCGCCGTTCGTCCTTGAAGAGGTCGATCCACGATGGAACGACATAGCGTTTTGGCGGGCAATCGCCGAAGCCATCAGCCCCTATACCGATCGCAATCTTCTTGCTGCCATCGATCTTCAACATGATGCCGCAGGGGCGATCGTGGCCATGCCGGCCGAGGAGTCGGCCAATCGGGCAATTCTCCTGAGAACCTTCGCTGTGGCTGCTGTCGTGACCTTGGCGACTTGCGTCATCGGGTTGCCATACGCGATGCTGGCGGCGGCCTCGAACGGCTGGCGACGCCAGCTTCTCCTGGCCGCAGTGCTTCTGCCGCTGTGGACGTCGCTTCTGGTGCGCACCGCAGCCTGGTATATTCTTCTTCAGGATAAAGGCCTCATCAACTCGGTGCTGATGTCGCTCGGCCTCGTCAGCGGTCCCTTGCCGCTGCTCTTCAACAGGACAGGTGTCATCATCGCCATGACGCATGTGTTGCTGCCTTTCATGGTCCTGCCGATCTACAGCGTTCTCATCGCCATCCCGCGAAACCTCATGCCGGCGGCCGCTTCCCTCGGTGCAAGGCCGATCAGAGCCTTCCTGCATATTCTGCTGCCTTTGACGCTACGAGGTATCGCCTCCGGCGGCCTGCTCGTTTTCATGGCGGCGCTCGGCTACTACATCACGCCCGCGCTTATCGGCGGGCCGAAGGACCAGATGATCAGTTCGGTCATTGCCTTCTACGCCACAGGCTCCGCCAATTGGGGCATGGCGGGGGCACTGGGCATTGTGCTGCTCGCCGTCACGATCGTGCTTTACGGCATCTATGGGCGGCTTTCCATGAAGACGACAAGGGCATGAGATGATGGCGCGGCTATTCAAATTCGCGTTCGGCGCGGCAGCGGTCGTTTTTCTGCTGGCTCCCCTTTTGGCGATCCTTCCGATCGCATTTACCTCCAGCAGCTTCCTAGCCTATCCCATTCCGGCCTTCTCGACCCGCTGGTTTGCAGAGCTTGCAAATACCGAGGCCTGGCGGCGATCCATTGTCAACAGCTTGCTGATCGGCACGGGAACCACCCTGCTGTCGACGGTGCTCGGCATGTTGGCGGCGCTCGCATTGCGCAGGCGCATCGTCTTCGGTTCGGCATTGCGAACGATCTTCCTCCTGCCCATGGTCGTTCCGGCAGTCGTACTCGGCGTCGGCCTGCAGATCCTGTTTGCCCGGCTCGGATTTGCGCACACTTTTGCAGCCGTCATCGTGGCGCACACCGTTGTCGCCGTGCCCTTTGTGCTGGTCAGCATCACCGCATCGCTCGAAGGTATCGACTATCGGGTCGAGCGCGCGGCGGCGAGCCTGGGCGCTTCGCCCCGGCGGGTTTTCTGGAAAATAACGCTTCCGCTCGCTGTGCCGGGGGTGCTGTCGGGCGCAGTGCTTGCCTTTGCCACATCGCTGGACGAGGTCGTGCTGACCCTTTTTGTTGCCGGACCGAACCAGCTGACACTCGCGCGTCAGATGTTCTCCTCGATCCGCGAAAACATCAGCCCGGCAATCGTCGCTGCCGCATTCCTGTTCATCGTGGGAACGGTCCTTCTTGGCGGCATGCTGGCGGCCCTACACAGGCGGGCCCGTCTGGTGACCGCAGGCTGAGATCTCGATCGCCTTCGGGGACGATCTCAAACTGCGGAATGGCAGATAACGCTACCAAGGCAAAAACACGTAAGCAAATGAACATCAGGAGGATATCGTGAGCGCCACCTTGCTTACCGACCGGAAGAATGCCGCGATTTCGCGCGGTGTCGGCATGACCACCCAGATCTATGCGGACCGCGCAGAGAATGCCGAAATCTGCGACAAGGAGGGCCGCCGCTATATCGATTTCGCCACCGGCATCGCCGTGCTCAACACCGGTCACCGCCATCCCAGGGTTATCGCAGCCGTCAAGGAGCAACTCGACCACTTTACCCACACCTGCCATCAGGTCGTGCCCTACGAGAACTACGTCAGCCTCGGTTGAACGCGCTGTTGCCCGACAATTTCCAGAAGAAGACGCTCTTCGTCACCACTGGCGCCGAGGCGGTCGAGAATGCCGTCAAGATTGCCCGCGCCGCCACCGGCCGCTCGGCCGTCATCGCCTTCAGCGGCGGTTTCCATGGCCGCACCTTCATGGGCATGGCGCTAACCGGCAAGGTCGTGCCTTATAAGATCGGCTTCGGCGCGATGGCCGGCGACGTGTTCCATGTTCCTTTCCCGGTCGAACTTCACGGCGTCTCCGTCGACCAATCGCTTGCAGCGCTGAAGAAACTCTTCGCCGCCGATGTCGATCCGCAGCGCGTCGCCGCCATTATCCTCGAGCCGGTGCAGGGCGAAGGCGGCTTCTATCCGGCGCCCGTAGCCTTCATGAAAGCACTGCGCGAACTCTGCGACCAGCACGGCATCCTCTTGATCGCTGACGAGGTGCAGACCGGTTTTGCCCGCACCGGCCGGATGTTCGCGATGGATCATCACGAGGTGGCCGCCGACCTGACGACGATGGCGAAAAGCCTTGCCGGCGGCTTCCCGCTCGCCGCAGTCACCGGCCGCTCCGAAGTCATGGACGCGCCAGGACCGGGCGGGCTCGGCGGCACATACGGCGGCAATCCGCTCGGCATCGCAGCCGCCCATGCCGTCCTCGACGTCATCGCGGACGAAGACCTCTGCAGTCGCGCCAACCAGCTCGGCGGACGGCTGAAGCAGCGGCTTGAATCCTTGCGTGAAAAGGTGCCGGAGACTGCCGATATTCGCGGACCCGGCTTCATGAACGCCGTCGAATTCAATGACCGGACGACGGGATTGCCGAGTGCTGACTTCGCCAACAAGGTGCGGCTCACAGCGCTCGACAAGGGGCTGATCCTGCTCACCATTCAGGACGAGGTCTTTGGCGAGGCGCTCGACATTCTCGAGACGTCAATGCTGGAAGCGAGCACGGGCAAGTGACCGCATCGGAACCGCACTCAATTCCCAATGAGGATATGACATGGCTTTCACCACTGCACTGACAAAGCACGTTCCTTTCTCTTCGCCGTTCCTGCGCGCCGCCGGCTATATCAACGGCGTCTGGACCTCAGGCAATGCCACTGGGACTTTCGACGTGCTCAACCCGGCAACCGGCGAACTGCTTGCTTCGCTGCCCGACATGGGGGCAACCGAGACGCGGGCGGCGATCGATGCGGCCCATGCCGCCCAGCCGGCCTGGGCTGCCCGCCCGGCCAAGGAGCGCAGCGCCCTCCTGCGCAAATGGTTCGACCTGATGGTCGCCAATGCCGACGAACTCGCCGCGATCCTGACCGCCGAAATGGGCAAGCCCTTCCCCGAAGCGCGCGGAGAGATCCTGTATGCCGCGTCCTATGTCGAATGGTATGCGGAAGAGGCCAAGCGCATTTACGGCGAGACGATCCCGGCACCTTCCGATGACAAGCGGATGATCGTCATCAAGCAGCCGGTCGGCGTCGTCGGCACGATCACGCCGTGGAATTTCCCGGCGGCTATGATTGCCCGCAAGATCGCGCCGGCGCTGGCCGTCGGCTGCACGGTCGTGTCGAAGCCCGCCGAACAGACGCCGCTGACGGCAATCGCGCTCGCCGTGCTCGCCGAGCAGGCCGGTATTCCGGCCGGCGTCTTCAATCTCATCGTCGGTATCGACGGACCGGCAATCGGCCGCGAGCTCTGCGGCAACAACAAGGTGCGCAAGATAAGCTTCACCGGTTCGACGGAAGTCGGCCGTATCCTGATGCGGCAGTGCGCCGACCAGATCAAGAAGGTCAGCCTGGAGCTCGGCGGCAACGCGCCCTTCATCGTCTTCGACGATGCCGATCTCGACGCCGCCGTCGAAGGCGCGATCGCTTCGAAATACCGCAATGCCGGCCAGACCTGCGTTTGCGCCAACCGCCTCTACATCCAGTCGGGCGTCTATGACGCCTTTGCGGCCAAGCTTGCCGCCAGGGTCGCCGCAATGCCGGTCGGCGACGGCTTCACGGCGGGTGTCGAGATCGGGCCGCTGATCGACGAACAGGGCCTTGCCAAGGTGGAAGATCATGTCGGCGACGCGCTTGCCAAAGGCGCCAAGGTGCTGACCGGCGGCAAGCGCATCGACGGTGCCGGCACCTTCTTTGCGCCGACGGTGCTGACCGGCGTGACCCGCGGCATGACGGTGGCGCGCGAGGAAACCTTCGGACCGGTGGCGCCGCTCTTCCGCTTCGAGACCGCCGAGGATGTCATCGCTGAGGCCAATGACACGGAATTCGGTCTTGCCGCCTATTTCTACGCCGGCGACCTGAAGAAGGTCTGGCGGGTGGCGGAAGCGCTGGAATACGGCATGGTCGGCATCAATACCGGCCTGATGTCGTCAGAGACGGCGCCGTTCGGCGGCATCAAGCAATCCGGACTCGGCCGCGAGGGCTCGCGCCACGGCGCCGACGATTATCTCGAGATGAAATATCTCTGCATCGGCGGCGTCTGATCGGGGGCGTGTTTGTTGGGCCCCCCATGACGCGCTGAGCCGGCTGATTAAGGCACGTATACCGCACATCTCACTCCGCTTTCTGCTCGCCGTTGTGCCAATCGCGCCCGCCCGATGATGGCGGGCTGATGTCGGCTATTCACTTCCGAGTGGTGACGTGAGGACACCACCGAATGGGAGATAAAACGCCTGCACAAATCCAGACGAACGGGGCAACATTCAACGGCATCACTGGGAGGAAAGCAATGTCTGACACTGACGATCATGCTGCCATTTCGGCCTGTATCGCCACTTATCTGGACGGTTTGTACGAAGGGGACGCTGACAAGATCGCGTCGGTCTTTCAACCGACCAGCGAGCTGACGTACGAAGAGCTTGGCGCCGTCCGTATCATTCCGCGCGACGAATGGCTGCAAGCCGTCAGGGATCGCCAGTCTCCTCTTGCTCAGCGATTGCCGCGTCATGATCAGGTGCTGCAAATGGACCAGTCGGCGCCCGGAACGGCGTTCGTCAAACTGAAGTGCGCCGTTCCGCCACGTTACTTCACTGACTATCTGTCGTTGCTGAAAATAGAGGGGCAATGGCAGATCGTTCAGAAGGTTTATGCCATAGAAGGAGGAACATGATGCCCTGTCATGACTCGGCCGATAATGCAGGCTGACGCTGCTTCCGTCCGTGACGGAGCCAGCCTCAGCGAAGGCGGCTCTACATCTCGCAAAAACCAAATACAGCCTCGCAAGCCGCAGGCCTGGCGAGAACGTGCGCACTATACCTTATTCCGTCGGAGACCTCACATGTCCAATTTCACCCGCGCGCTCCATGCTGGCGACATCGCCTTTCATCTCCACAGCTACACCAACGCCAGAGCGCATGAGGAAGCTGGCCCGCTGGCCATCGAGCGCGGCGAGGGGGTGTTCGTCTACGACACTGATGGGCGCCGCTACATCGAAGCGATGGCGGGGCTCTGGAGCGTCGCGCTCGGCTTCGACGAGCCTCGGCTCGTCGAGGCAGCGATCGAGCAGATGCGCAAGCTGCCCTTCTATCACACCTTCACCCACAAGACGCATCAGCCAGCCATCGAGCTTGCCGAGAAGCTCATCTCGCTGGCACCGGTACCGATGAGCAAGGTCCATTTCACCAATTCCGGATCGGAAGCCAACGACACCGTGGTGAAGATGGTGCGCTACTACAACAACGCCCGCGACCTGCCGCGAAAGAAAAAAATCATATCCCGTATCGGCGCTTATCACGGCGTCACCGTGGCCGCCGCAAGCCTGACCGGCCTGCCGAACAACCATCGCGCTTTCGACCTGCCATTGCCGAACATCCTCCATACGCTCTGCCCGCATTACTATCGGTTTGCGGAAGCAGGAGAAACGGAAACCGCCTTTATTGATCGGCTTGCCCGAGAGTTCGAAGCCCTGATCGAACGCGAAGGACCAGACACAGTGGCCGCATTTATCGGCGAGCCAGTCATGGCGGCGGGTGGAGTGATCGTTCCGCCGACCGGTTACTGGAGCAGAATCCAGGAGATCTGCCGAAGATACGATATCCTCCTGGTGGCCGATGAGGTCGTCTGCGGGTTCGGGCGAACCGGCTCCATGTTCGGCTGTACCACGTTTGGCATCGAACCGGACATTATGGTGCTTTCCAAGCAACTGTCGTCGTCCTATCAGCCGCTTGCCGCCGTGCTCATCAATGACAAGGTCTATCAGCAGGTAGCCAGCCAAAGTGCTGCTATCGGCACGTTCGGACACGGTTTCACAGCGAGCGGCCATCCCGTGGCAACGGCGGTGGCACTTGAAAATATCAGGCTGATCGAAGAACGCGGTCTGGTGGAGAATGCAAAGAGGATGGGGAAGCGGCTGCTCTCGGGCCTCTCGCGCTATGCCGATCACTCCCTCGTTGGTGAAATCCGCGGGATCGGCTTTATTGCGGCGGTCGAACTCGTGGCGGACAAGTCAACGAAGGCGCGCTTCGATCCCGCCGGCCGCGTCGGAGCATATTTCAACGCCTGCTGCCAGTCTCATGGGATGATTGTCCGCAACATCGGCGACAGCATCGCTTTTTGTCCGCCGTTGATCGCAAAGGAGGGCCATGTTGATCAAATTCTCGATTGCTTTAGCAAGGCGCTGGAAGACACGGATCGGTGGACGCGCAGTTAAGTCGGTTTGCGGGCCAGGACGAGGGATACCCCAAAAGGTCCCCACCTCTCATACTCCCTTCCCACCCGCCAAGTCAGGAGTCCGAGGACGGATCGTCTTGATCATCGGCCTTGTCTAGCTGCTCGCGGATATACGCTTCGATGTAATCGAAGACCTCGACCGCGCCGGTATCGGTCTCGATCAGATCGATCGGGCGACGCCCACCGAGATGGACGTTCTCCTTACCGCCCACTTCAGGACTTCGCCTTCAGTGCTCAGCACCGGGCGTGCCATCTCCAGCATTTTCGCGAGGCGACGCGGTTTCGCATACCATGAATGCGGCTTGACGCTGGCCGCGTCGACGGCCGGGGACGACATCCGGCAATTGCGCCCCCCGCAGTTCATCCTTCGCAATATGTCGCCTCACCCAATGCGCCAGCTTCGCAAGCGACACGTTTGCCTCGTGTTCAAGATCTCCGCCGGCGCCGACCTTTCGTGTCGGGATCACCAGGCCGCGGACGATATGCGGGCAACGGGCCTGCAACATCTCCAGCGCCAGGGTGAGGCGCCTATCGTTGGTGACAAGCACCGACTGATCGACGTCGCCGCTGAGTCCCGTAATCGCCCACCACGATGGAGAGCCTGCCGTCGCAATGCGTCGTCAAGGCGTAATAGTATTGGGCCCGGGAAGACACTGAGTCCTCGCCCTAGCGCACTTTCGATGATCTTGGCCGTGAAATACTTGATCGCGCAGTTCGGATGTAGAGGTCGGCATCCGGTGTCGGCCGGTAGAGGATCGTCGGCAGGATTTGCGTTTCGAAAAGGCACAGAACGTCCAGCCATTTGAACGCGGTCTTGCGGTGGCAGCCATAATAGAGATTGTAGCCGTCGATATAGACGCGGGTTCGCAACGCCGGCACTCCTGCCTCCAAAACATAAAAAAGCCGGCTTGCGCCGGCTTCAGACTGCTGACAAACCCCTGGCGATGCCGGGGGTTTTGTGATTCATTGGGACATGTTGAAGAAACCCTCTGCCGAACAGACGGCGATCGAGATGGTGACGCTCGATAGCCTAGTGCCGAAGGATCACCTGCTTCGCAAGATTGATCAGGTGATCGACTTTTCCTTCATTCATGATCGTGTGGCTTTGCTTTACTGCCCGGACAACGGCCGGCCAGCGCTTGATCCGACCTTGATGTTCAAGGCCTTGTTCATCGGTTATTTGTTCGGCATCCGCTCCGAGCGTCAGCTGGTGCGCGAGATCGAGGTCAACGTCGCCTATCGCTGGTTCCTGCGGTTGAAGCTGGCAGATGGCGTGTTCGACGCCTCGACGCTGAGCCAGAACCGGCGTCGGCGCTTCAGCGACACATCGGTGGCCCAGGATATCTTCGACCATATCGTCGAACAGGCGATCGCCCACAAGCTGGTAGACGGCACGGTGCTTTATACCGACTCGACGCATCTGAAGGCCAATGCCAACAAGGGCAAGTACGATCTTGCCATGATCGAGAAGTCGCGTGCCGACTATTGGGCCGATCTCGACCGGGCGATCGAGGCTGAGCGGGCGCTGCATGGGCAGAAGCCGTTGACGGAGAAGGAGCGCGAGCCGCAGGTGAAGCAGACCAAGGTCAGCCGTACCGACCCCCAGGCCGGCTACATGGTGCGCGACGGCAAGCCGAAGGGCTTCTTCTATCTCGATCACCGCACGGTGGACGGCAAGCTCGCCATCATCACCGACACGCATGTGACGCCGGCCAATGTGCATGACAGTATCGTCTATCTCGATCGGCTGGACCGGCAGCGGCATCGCTTCGACTTCGATGTGAAGGCGGTCGGGCTCGATGCCGGCTATGCCACATCCGGCATCGCCAAGGGTCTTGAAGATCGCACTATTCTCGGCGTCACCGGCTACCGCAATCCGACGCCGCCCAAGGCCGGCATGATGCGCAAGTCGAAATTCGACTATGAGCCCGAGACAGACGGCTACCGCTGCCCCGAAGGTCAGCTCTTGACCTATGCCACCACCGACCGCAACGGCTACAAACACTACACATCCGATCCGGCCATCTGCTGTTCCTGCCCGTTGCTGGCGTCGTGCACCAGCAACAGCAAGGCCGTCCGCACCATCACCCGTCATGTCTGGCAAGACGCCCGGGAGCGCACCGACGCTCATCGCCTGACGCCCTGGGGCAAGGCGATCTACAAGCGCCGCAAGGAGACAGTCGAGCGCTCCTTCGCCGATGCCAAGCAGCTTCACGGGCACCGCTATGCGCGCTTTCGAAGTCTGACCCGCGTCGCTTGTCAGTGCCTGCTGGCCGCCGCAGCCCAAAACATCAAGAAGATCGCAATGGCGCTCACCAAAGCACCCAAACCAGCCATGGCATGAGGGCCACAGGCCGCCACCTCCGCTCCGCAGCCGCACCCAATTCGAAGCAGCCAACTCCAAAATAAAACCCGCCGAAAAATATCGACGGGTTTGTCAGCTGTCTGAAGCCGGCTTGCGCCGGCTTTTTACCCCAACCGCACGGAGCCCATGTCTCTCAGGATGCTGGGTTAGTTGTTAGCTCACAACATCGTGTCGAATGGTTCTCTCGTCAACCGACATTGACGGCCACATTGCGCGTCGAAACCGGCGCTTTTGCGTGATTTGACCCAAACTAGGCACTTGTTGGCAGATCCGCAACGGAATCGCGGAGACCGCCGTCTCCGGACCTTGAAGCGTCCGTCTTCCGCCGGTTCGGGGCGACCGCATCGAAGGGCAAATCGGCACGGGGCCGGAGCCGCTTCGAGGTTGGAAAGGAAGAAACCATGGCAAAGCCCGCTACCTCCCCTCGTCAATCCGCCCGCGTCGTGGCCCTCCGAAAAGGCGCAACCCTCGAAATGGTCCGGCTCACATGCCCGGACAGCGCCCAGGCGCTGAAAATCGCCGAGAGCTTCGGAACCGCGATCGTCGACAGCGACGGCATCCGCGACCTCCATGAGCGGCTCATCTCCGGTACGGCCGATGCTCTGAGCGACGGCCTCGGCGAAAAGGCCATGCAGATCCACCTGCAGCGGATCGTCGGCGCCTTCGTCGGTTCCGCCCACGGTGCAGGCCAGTTCTACAGCCGGGCCGTTACCGAGGCACGCGATGCCACAGCCAAGGCCGCCAACGACAGCCGCGACGAGGACCTCGACGGTCCTGTCGGCTACGACAGTGCTGCCCAGCGCAAGCGCGAGTTTGCAGCCGACATGGGAGTGCAGGCACACGCGCTCAGGATGGCTGCCGAGGGCGCCGTTGCAGCCTACAAGCAAATCGTCGGTGAGACCTAGAAGCCCTTCGATCGGCCCGTCGAAAACTCAGGTCACTCGCTGGATCGCAAGGCGGCCGAAGCACAGATGTCCGCCTTCGACTAAGCGCTTTCCGGCGGGGCTTAGGCCCCGCCTTATTCGGTGGCGAGAAGCACGCGTGCCGACGGCCTTGGAAAAGACCGCACAATAATCTACATTATCTTCGAAAATTATCTACATGGAGACGACCCATGCCGATCAACGTCAACAATCCGGAAGCGGACGCGCTGACGCGCAAGTTCGCCGAAATGGCCGGCGTCGGGATTACCGACGCCATCGTCATTGCCATGCGGGAGGCGATCGAGCGTCGCAATCGCGCGGAGACGCCATTACAGACGGCGGCGCGGCTGCGGGAAAAGCATGGGGTCGCGATGAGCGAGGACATCCGCAAGCCTCTACCTCGTGAAGCATTCGATGAGATGTGGGATGACGCCTGATGTTCGTCGATGCCTGCGCGATCATCGCGCTTCTCTCTGATGAACCGGAAGCGGCGCGCGTCTCAGACGCTGTTGCTTCCGCCAGACATCCGTTCACATCTCCGGTCGCAATTCTCGAAACCGTCCTCGGTCTTGCACGGCCCGACAAGTTCAACCTTCCGATTTCCGCGGTCGAAACGATCGTGATGGAATTCCTCGAAGCGCGGGAAATCGAGGTTCGCGATCTGCCGCCGGCAAACGAGACGACGCGGCTCGCCCTTGTCGCTGCGCACCGCTATCGCAGCGGCCGCCATGATCTGAACCTCGGCGATTGCCTGCATTATGCCTGCGCCAAATTCCATGGCGTGCCGATCCTCGCCACGGCGGACGAGTTCAGGTCGACCGACCTCGAAACCATTCCTTGAAACTCGTGAAGCAGTGACGCGGGAGCGGCCGTCGCAACCCCGTCCGGCATGCGTCCTGGCGGAGCGAGGCGTTCGAGAAACGGCTTCGCCGTCCTCCACTTTCGTTCCGGCCTGCCGGTGCCCTCACCCCTTCTTGCTCCGACCCTTTGGACCGCCGTGACGGGGTCGCGATCGGCGCGATCTCCTGGAAATGGAGGTTTGGAATGAGCAGGAAGGACGAAGGCCAACGCGCCGACATTTATACGCGGATCACTGACAAGATCATGGAGGACCTGACAAATGGCGTTCGGCCCTGGATGAAGCCATGGAACGCGGTGAACACGAACGGCCGTATCACCCGACCGCTGCGCCACAACGGCCAGCCCTATTCCGGCATGAATGTGCTGTTGCTTTGGTCGGAGGGCATGGCGCGTGGCTATTCCTCACCGATGTGGATGACATTCAAGCAGGCGCTCGAATTGGGATCGGCCGTGCGCAAGGGCGAGACCGGCGCGACGGTTGTCTTTGCGAGCCGCTTCACCAAATCCGAAACGGACGGTAACGGCGGCGAGATCGAGCGGGAAATCCCGTTCCTCAAGGCGTACACCGTTTTCAACGTCGAGCAGATCGACGGCCTTCCCGATCATTATTTTCATCGCCTGGATCCCGTCCTCGACCCGGTCGAGCGCCTTGCGCATGTGGACCGCTTCTTCCGGAACACCGGCGCGCTTATCCGCCATGGCGGAAACCAGGCGTTCTTCGCGCCTGCCGCCGACCTCATCCAGATGCCGCCGTTTGAGAGCTTCAGGGACGCGGCGAGCTACTATGCGACGCTGAGCCATGAGGCAACGCATTATGCCGTAAGCCGGATTATGCCGCATGGCCGATATAAAGGGCGAAGGCTCCTCCAAGTGTCCATGCGGCGGTTCGGCATAATCAGAGCGATTCTAGGAACGCGAGCAGTTCATCGTCGGGACGATACCGCCTCGAATGGGCTTCCGGCTTGGTGACTTGAGAGAGCGCCTTCTCCTTCAACCGCATGTCGGCGTGGATATAGATCTGGGTCGTTTCCACGGATTCGTGCCCGAGCCAAAGCGCGATCACGGATTGGTCGACGCCATGATGGAGCAGTTCCATCGCGGTGCTATGCCGCAAGGTGTGCGGTGTAACCCGTTTGCTTGCGAGGCTCGGACATGCTCGGGATGCTGTGAGGCAATGCTTGCGCACCAGGTGTTCCAACGCATCACGGCTGAGCCGCTCACCCCGGATCGAAGGGAATACGGGATTGTCGCTGTCACGGCGTTCCCCAATCCAATCCTGGATCAACTTTGCCGTATCTCGACGAAGAGGTGTACTGCGTTCTTTTTCGCCCCTTGCCGACGCAACGGATGTGAGCGCCTGTCCCAAGGAACACGTCCGTGCACCGCAGACTGATCAGCTCGGATGCTCGCAATCCGGTCTGAAGTGCAAGCAACAGCAGGGCGTGATCACGCCGCCCCACCCACGTCGTTCGATCCGGCGCCGCCAGCAACGCCGCTATTTCTTCTGCGTCGAGGAACGTCACGCTTCGCTTCACGTATCGCTTGCTTGGCATCGAGAGAATGCGCTGGCAATGGAGCAGCTTGGTCGGATCGGTCATCGCAACGTATCGGAAGAATGAGCGGATGGCGGCAAGGCGCGCGTTGCGGGTCCGTGCCGTGTTACCGCGCGCCGTCTCGACGTGGGTCAGGAAGTCGGCGACAAGATCGACGTCGAGATCTTCGATCGTCAGCTTCGTGGGCGGCTTTCCACACCGTGAACCAGCGTAACGGATCAACAACCGGAATGTATCCCGGTAGCCGGCGATGGTGTGGTGGCTTGCCTCCATCTGTGTGCAGAGCCGGTCAGTGAAGAAGCGTTGAATGAGTGCAGGGAAGCTAGTCGCCTTCATTGCTCCCCTCCGCCGCACTCGTAATCCGGGTGGAGGCCAATTCCAGCAATTCCGGGACCGCTTCCAGATACCAATAGGTATTGGCCGGGCTCTCGTGACCGAGCCAGGTCGTCAGTTTGATCATCTCACGCCCGACATCTTGGCCTGAACGATACCAGTTCAGCATCGTCCGAACCGCGAAGCTGTGGCGAAGGTCGTGGATGCGCGGCCCGCGTCCATGGCGCTGGTAATCCTGCCTCGGCCTCAAACCGATCTGCTGGCAGACCAGCGCGAAGTTATAGCGCGCGCCGCAATCGCCGAGACGGTGGCCCCTGCACGTGATAAACATGGCCTCTGACCTGCGCCCCAATAGCCGGTCCCGCTCACGCCCATAGCGTTCGAGCTGCTGAACGACCGTTAGATCCAAGGGCAACATTCGTTCCTTGCCGAGTTTCCCGAAGCGTACACGAAGGACACCGGTCTCAATATCAAGATCAGACTGGTCGAGACGCAGGGCTTCGTTAATCCGAAGCCCTGTCACGGCGATCAGGCCGAAGAGCGTCGAACAGGTTAACCCGCGCATGCCGTAAACCGATGGCAACGTCCGGGCTTGCTCGACAATCGCAAGGATTTCGGCGTCGCTGTAGATGTGTGGATGAACCCGTTGGACATGAGCGGGCACCAACCCTTGGGGCGGAACCTCGTGCCGCGGATCCATACCGTGTAGCCAAAGGGCAAATTGACGTGCCACCCGGAAGCGAGCGCCCCGTGTTCCGGCACTGGCGGCGGGGAGGCTCTCCAGCCAGCGCATGATCAATCTGGTATCGACATACTCCGCGCCATCCTTGTCGGCAAAGGCGGTGAAGCGACGCAATATGCGTTCGTCCGTACTCAGGTCGGCGCCCAGCCGTCTTCTGATGCTAAGGTAGCGGTGCTGTTCGGCAAGGAATCTCATTGTGCTGCCTCCGCGATCGGCCAAGGCTGGGCGATGGAGCGCAATCCATCCGTGTCGAGCTTCGCATAGATCATCGTCGTTGCGCGCGATCGATGTCGCAACAGATCGCCGATCTCCTTCAGCGAAGCACCGGACCGCACCAGGTTCGTCGCAAGGCTGTGACGAAGGACATGCGATCCGACATAGGGTGCCGGCGGCTTCACCCCGGTTGCCGCGAACGCTTCCCGCAAGATCGAGTTGATGATCTGGCTATCCTTGAACGGACGGTTCGGCGCCCGGTGGTAGATATCGCGGAAGTCTCGCGCCCCAGGGCTTGTGTACCCTGGGTACACAGAGTGAGAGGTTCGTGGTGGTGAGCCCCTGGGCGAACAGGTACTGGAAGAAGCCGCGCAGATGCGAGGATAATGTCTTATCCCGGTAGGGCGTCTTGCGAACAACAACATGCTCCATGAACGCAACGACGTCGCGCGCGCTTAGCGCAGCAATATCGAGCATGCCGTCTCCGAAGCGATGAGCCAGAAAGCGGGCCGCGAACCCCTGCACGTGCTTGACGGACCGTGGGCTGAGACCACGTTGCCGCAGGAGGTAAAACTCGAGTTCGCCGAGAAGCTCTTTGCGCTCGGCTTGAGCAGCAGTGAGCCGCGGGCGTGTCGCCACGCCGATCTCGAACAGGTGCTGGACGAACAGCCTCGCAAGGTTGGGAACCTTGATTTGGCCCTTGGGTGTCGTCGGTAGCCGCCGACCCAATTCGAGCGCAAGCTCTGTCGTCAAACCTGACGGCGCAACTCCCTCGTCTTCAAGCAGTTGGCCAAAGCGCCGCAGGAGATAACGATAATTCTCCACGGTGGCAGGCTTGTAGTTCTTGGCGGAGAGACTTTCCTCGAAAGAGGCGAGGTACGGCTCAAGGCAGGTAAACCGGTTGGATATGTCCATTATTGTGCTCCGGGTTGGTGGAGCAACAATTTTCTTCAAAAACCTCTACATCAATTCGATACCGGCCTTTGCTGACCTGCTGGCAGACATGACGGGGTCGACGTTGATTACGTCAAGCCAGGAGTGCCGCAAGATGATGGTTTGACACATGTCGGCAGGGAAGAGATATCGGTGTTGACAGAGTAGGACAATTGACCTAATCACAGGACTAGGACAAATGACCTAATCCGTGGGGAAAGTTTCATGATCGCCGATCTCTTCAATACCTTTCAGCTAAGTGATTTGCCGCTGTCCAATCGCATGGTGATGGCGCCGATGACGCGCAACCGTGCCGATGGTGATGGCAATGTGACGCCCATTATGGTTTCGCACTACCAACAGCGAGCTTCTGCGGGTTTAATCATCGCCGAGTCCACTACTGTTTCTCCTGAGGCTGTTGGCTACCCCTTCACTCCCGGCCTTTTCACCGACACACACGTGAGCAGTTGGCTGCGACTGACCAACGCCGTGCATTCCTCAGGAGGTCGTATTTTCGTGCAACTGCAACACTGCGGCCGGGTTTCCCATCCCAGCCTCCAGCCGGAAGAAGCTTCCCCGGTCGCGCCATCGCCGGTTCGTCCAGCCGGCAAGGCAGTCACATACGCCGGGATGCAGGATTTTGTGAGGCCGCGCGAACTGATGCTCGCGGAGATTCCAGATCTCGTCGCTCAGTTTCGACATGCCGCGGCGTTGGCAAAGCGCGCGGGATTCGATGGGGTCGAGATTCACGGAGCGAACGGATACCTAATCGACCAGTTCCTGCGCGACGGCAGCAACCGGCGAGGTGACGCGTACGGCGGCATTGTCGGCAACCGTATGCGATTGCTGCACGAGATCCTCGACGCCGTCGGTGAAGTTTGGCCCGTAGGGAGAATTGGTGTGCGCCTGACACCAGAGAACAGCTTCAACGACATGGTCGATTCCGACCCGCAAGCTCATTTCGAATACATCATCCGGGAGCTTGGGGCTCGAGGGCTTGCATACGTCCACGTGCTACAAGGAGACATGTCAACAAAATCGTCTGTGGTTGACTATCGCGCTCTTCGGGCATGTTTCGCTGGCACATATATCGCGAACAACGGCTATGACCTAGCCCGCGCAAAGCAGGCAATCGCAAATGGCGAAGCCGATCTCGTGGCATTCGGCCTCCCCTTTCTCGCCAACCCTGATCTCGTACGGCGTTACCGGCAGGGATTGCCGTTGAACACGGCTGATCCAGCGACTTTCTATGGTGGGGGCGACGCCGGATATACTGATTATCCGTTCTTCACGGGCGAAGAGGAGCTATGCTGGAATTTGGGTGACGAGGTTGATCAAGCGGCGCTCTGTGGCTTCGATTCGATGACCTCGATTCCGTCCTGGAATTTGGCACCTGCGATGAGTTTCGGCAACTGATTTTGTCCTTTCAATCGTCGCCACGTCCTGGCGGCGGCGATGACCAGCTTGAAGACCATCAGCGTGGCGGTCTTCGAGGATAGCGCACCCCTGGTGCGCACCGTGCGGTGGCGAACGGTGGCAAAGACGCTTTCGATGGGATTGGATGTTCGCAGATGATCCCAGTGTTCGGCGGGGAAATCGTAGAACGCCAGCAACGCATTTTGATCTTTCGTCAGGCAGTCGACTGCCTTGGCATACTTCGCGTCATATTTTTCGACGAAGACGGCAATTGCCGTCTCGGCCGAGGCCCGGCTGGGAGCGAGATAGATTTCGCGCAGGACTGCCTTCATGCCGGCCTGCACCGATTTCGGCACCTTGTTGAGAATGTTGGCTGTCTTGTGCACCCAGCATCGCTGGTGTTTGGTGTCGGGAAGGAGCTCATCGAGCGCCTTCCAGAAGCCGAGCGCGCCGTCGCCCACGGCAAGATCGGGCGCGATCTTAAGGCCACGCCGCTTGATGTCGACCAGCAGCTCGCGCCAGCTTTGCGCACTCTCGCGAATACCGGTCTGGAAGCCGACAAGTTCCTTCTTGCCCTCGGGCGTGGCGCCGATCAGGACCAGCATGCATTCGGCTTGATCTTCCATGCGCGCCTGCAGGTAGACCCCGTCCGCCCACACATAGACATAATGGCGCGCCGAAAGATCGCGCTTTTGCCAACGATCATATTCGATGCCCCACTCCGCCGTCAGTCGCGAAATCACTGAGGGTGAAAGGTTCGGCGCGTCCTTGCCCAGTAGCGCCGACAGGGCTTCCTGGAAATCCCCCGTCGAAACGCCGCGCAGGTAGAGAACGGGCAGAAGCGCATCCACACTGCGCGTCCGACGCGCCCATTTCGGCAGGATCGACGAGGAAAATCGGATCCGGTCAACCTCGCATTCCGCGCCGCGGTCCCGGATCTTCACCCGGCTGACCGGCACCGGCCCGATCCCCGTCTGGATGCTCCGTTCCGGGGCGTGACCATGCCGGACAATCCGATCACGACCATCGGCAAGCTTGAGATCCTTCATCGCGCCAAGAAATGCTTCGGCTTCCATCTCGATCGCCTGCGCTAGCAATTTGCGCGCCCCGCTGCGCAGCACATTCGTCAGGGGATCTTCAATTTCGTCGGGCTGACGAAGCCGAAAAATGTTGATAGTCTCGTTCATGGCGTATCGCTCTCCTTGAGAGGGTCTGGCTGGCTTCAATCACCCGCCTCGATACGCCGCCATTCTCAAACCGTCATCACCCATTTTCCACCATAGCTCGGCGAAGAGGCCTCTGCTGCCTAAGGCGTCCGAAGACCAACAGGGAACTACTACGATGGCCAATCGGGCTACACGTGAGGAGATCGTCGGCGTAGCGGACGATCTGTTCTATCGCAGAGGATTTGATCACACGTCTTTTGCAGACATTGCCGAGCTGGTGAAGATTTCTCGCGGCAACTTCTATCACCATTTCAAAACGAAGGACGACATTCTCGAAGCGGTGATTCAAAAACGCCTCGCTGATCGCAATGCTATGCTGGAGCGATGGGAGATAGAGGGCCAGACACCTGTAGAGCGGATCAGCAGCTTCATCGATATCCTGATTGTGAATGGGGATAAGATCAAACTGTATGGATGCCCGATCGGGACCTTAACGAGTGAGCTTGCGAAGCTGAACCATCCAGCGCAGCCAGACGCAGGCAGATTGTTCATGCTGTTTAGGACGTGGCTTCGCCGTCAGTTCGTAACACTCGGTCGAGAAGCAGATGCGGATGTGCTTGCCATGCATCTTCTCTCCCGGAGCCAGGGCGCGGCGACCCTTTTTAATGCATTCCAGGATCAAGACTTCGTTCAGCGCGAGGTCGATCAGATGAAGGATTGGTTGAAGGTTATCGCTGCCGAGGCGTCAACACCGACCGGGGATAAGCTGCCTCGAACAAACCCGCTCGACGCGTCATAGCGCGGCGAGCGCCTTTCTCATTCCGTCACAGCTCAAGAAACGGGACAGTTCATGTTTATCGTATTTCTCAGGTTTTCCGACAACAAGCCGCAGGCCTCTCAATTTCTTGAGGGACACAATACCTGGATCAAAAGAGGTTTCGACAGCGGAACTTTTCTTCTCGCAGGCACCCTCCAGCCGAACGCGGGCGGGACACTCCTCGCCCACAATATTGATCGGAAAAGCCTTGAGGCGTTGGTTCAGGAGGATCCGTTCGTAGCAGAGCGTGTGGTGAGCGCCGAGATCCACGAAGTCTCGCCAGGCCGCGTTGATGAACGGCTTATGTTCCTGAAAGGGTAATCGATGAGCGGAACTGTCCTAGGTCATGACGGACGGCTGCGTTGCCGCTGGTGCGCGGCCGCACCAGAGTTTCTTCATTACCATGACGCCGAATGGGGCTTTCCGGTCTCCGACGATTTTCGCCTTTTCGAAAAACTCTGCCTCGAAAGCTTTCAGTCGGGCTTGAGCTGGCGAACTATCCTTGCCAAGCGCGAGAACTTCAGGTCTGCCTTCTGTGCTTTCGATTTCAACCGTATCGCGCAATTCGATGGTTCCGACGTCGAGCGACTCTTGAAGGACGAGGGCATCGTCCGCCATCGCGGCAAAATCAATGCTGTCATCAACAACGCGAAACGAGCGCAAGAGCTTGTCAAGGCCGAGGGTTCTCTCGCCACCTACATCTGGCGCTTCGAGCCGCGACAGGAAGATTGCGCCGAACCGCAGACTGCATCGACTTCCGCAGCTTCAATTTCGCTATCGAAAGATCTGAAAAGGCGCGGTTGGTCCTTCGTAGGGCCAACCACCGTCTATGCCTTCATGCAGGCGATGGGGCTCATCAATGACCACGCCTCAGGATGCGAGATCAGGGCTTCGGTCGAACAAGCGAGAGCGGAGTTCCATCGCCCAGCGTAGCCGACGGCAAACCGGTAGCAATTATGCCGACCATCAAGGCGGAGTTGGTGTTTAATTCCAATGCCGTTCTCATGAGATTCGGCATAATCCAGCTTACGGCATAATGCGTTTTATGCCGATATCGGCATAAAACGCATTGGACGGCGCCAGCCAGCCGCGTCGGCCGGGATCTTTCCCGGTATTCGAGAGATAGAAGTGAGCGCGCCCGCGAGGAACTCATTGCCGAGCTTGGCAGCTGCTTCCTCTGCGCCGATCTCGGCATTGCGCCGGAACTCGAGCCGAGGCCGGATCATGCGTCGTACCTTCAGTCCTGGCTCACCGTTCTTTCGGGCGACAAGCGAGCCATCTTCCAAGCCGCGGCGCATGCCCAACGTGCCGTTGGCTATCTTCACGATCTTCAGCCGGCGGAGAGCCAAGACCGGCAGGCGGCTTGAAAAGCCGGGTGCCGCTCCCGCTCGCGGATAGTCAGGACCGGCCTCCCCCAACGGCGGTGGCCGGCTCCACCACCGGCTCGGTCCTCACCTGCAGGTCCTCGTCCGCTCTCAAGTCCAACTTGCCCCAGATCGACATTTTCTGTGGACCCGTTTTCGGCTTGCGGGACGGCTTGATTTCGACGGTGAACGGTTTTGTCTGTTTGCGCATGGATCTCTTGGCCGGAACGAATCGCGCTTCAACGATATCCCGTGTATGGATCAAAGCAACTGGCGCGTCTGCGGCGCCGACGTCGAGGCGTCCACGACAAACGATCTGGCAGCCTGGAGCGGCTCGCCTATGAGCCGTTTGAACTGCGATCGCATGGCGTGTGGGTCGCCATCGCCATGTTCCCGCCCTCATTGTTGCCGGCACTCCCTTCTGCGGGCTCGATGAGGCATGTCTGACCGGACAGCGGCTTCGCCTCGCTCGTCTTCCCGCAACGGCCTCCAGAACTTTCCCCCTGGCGGCTCCGCCGCCATTCCTCGCGAAACAACAAAGTTCCTCCGGCCGCCCTCCATTTCATTCCGGACCTTCAGGTGCGGGCCGATCGTCTCCGGTCTTTGCGACAGCCATCGAGGCCGCGAAGGGCGCGGCCCGAAACAACGAAAGGAACATGACAATGGCTACTATCGGCACCTTCACCTCCACCGAAAACGGCTTCACCGGCTCGATCCGCACCCTCGCCCTCAACGTCAAGGCTCGCATCGCCCGCATTGAAAATCCCTCCGACAAAGGCCCGCACTTCCGCATCTACGCGGGTGCCGTTGAACTGGGCGCCGCCTGGCAGAAGCGCTCCAACGAGAGCGACCGCGACTACCTCTCGGTCAAGCTCGACGATCCGAGCTTCCCGGCGCCGATCTACGCGACGCTGACGGAAGTCGAAGGCGAAGACGGCTTCCAGTTGATCTGGTCCCGCCCGAACCGGGACTGAGGTCCCCGAGGCTCCGCCAGCCGGGCGGGGCCTCTTCCGCCAACTCGAAAGATCAGTTCGGCCGCGGTGGGCAGCGCGAGAGAAGGCCATGCGAACTTGGTATTCCTGAGCCGCGTGTAGAAGGTGTAAACCGTCTCGGCGCCGATGTTCATCGCGGTCCAGATCATCCCAAAATTTCCGTCGTGTCGTGTCAACCACGCGCGGCGGTGGATATGTCGTGCCGACGGGATCGAGGAAGTCCTCGGCGTGCCTTTCACCACAATAGCCGGCAGCAAGTTCCGCCGTCATGCGGGGCGGCAAATGCCGGCGGGGATTAGGGAGTGGCGACGAGCCGTCATCTACCCGTCCTCCTTTCATAGGATGAGAGAGCGGAGACCGCTTCCGGTGATTCCACTACCAAGGTCACCGATTGAACCATCTTCAGCCATAAGCAGTTTATTTGTATGACCAAAGAGGAATTCTGCGAACGGTTCTGTCAACGCGTAACGTTCCATTGCCGCACCGGCCGAAAACCTTTGGACTGGATCCCAAGGCGTACTGCGATAGGATTGCTCCAATCTATTGGCGCGAGTTGGGAAAGGAATTGAGCCCCGAGGAATGCGCCGATCAGGACGCTGCTTACTGGCCCTGACAAGGCCCTCAAACGGACGTGATCCTCACGCTATTTGCCTCGCTCTCTGGAACATCATCGGCTGCTGGTCGCGCGGGATGCGGTGCTGGCCGCGGGCCATCGGGTGCTTGGGGAATTTGTACTTCGTCAGGCCGAAGCAGACGAGGTCGACGATCATGGCGCAGCAGGACCTTGCTGTTGCGCAGGCGCATAGGACCATGACGCCATGATGAGAGCGAAGATCATGTATCGTCACCTCAAAGTCGCCGAAAAGCTCTCCGTTCTCGATCGGGAGCGCGCAGCCCTCGATCGCGCCAACGCGCGGGTGACCCGCTGCGCCAACCATATCGACGATTTCAACGCCCGCCAGGCCGGCGCTCAATCCACCCCGAACTTCGATGGGAAAAATAATGCCAGATGATATCCGTTGGTTGATCGGGGCCATGATCACCGTGTCCACGTTTGTCAGAGGGCTCGTTTTTGCCGCCTTCAACAACATCAAGATGCGGATGAACGCGGTGGATGAGCGACTATCCGGAAAGATCGAAGCGGGCGACGACGTTTTGCATGACCGGCTGAACAGGATCCGCGACGAGTACGCCCGCCGCTCTGATCTCGACGGCCATATCCATCGGCTGGAATCGAGCATCAAGGATCTTCGCGAAGAGCACCGGGAGACGTCGAAGGAAACCACCCGACGGCTCGATGCCATCATTGCGTCACTGGCGAAAAACAACGCCTGAGTGTCGGGCCGCGCATCGCTGTGGGCGAACGGGGTTCAAGCTGGTCAATGAACCGCGATCGGACTGGGAGAGGTGAGATCGATGCAGATGGCCGGCGGAGCCTCCAGATCAAGGGCCCAACAGGGTGGGACTGTCGGTTTCATTGCGTGGGCTCTGTCATAATCCATAATTTGGACAGCCACTGGAAATAGCAGCTCTCCTGCACCCTGATCGTAGTGCATGACGGTCTGTATGAATTTCACTGAGGCCTTCGATATCCAGATTTTCATCGCCGCACTCCGTTTGTTTCGGTGCCAGTTTGCGGAATAGTGAAATGCAGGACCATCTTCGGTTTGCGAGTCGCCGAGCTCTTTACAAGATGTGAAGACTGGCAGTCCCGAATTTGCATCAAGTGGGGTACGAATAGGCAGCCGCCTTTCTTCACCCCAGCCGCCATTTTCGATTCTGTAATAGACGAAATTGTCAATCGCGCGCACCTCCATGTAAGGCCTGAGGTGACCATCTTTTTGCAACTCGGATATCGTATAGCGCCCGCTGTTATGCATGTTTTCGTATGCACGGTTGACGGTATAGCAGGATTTATCCTCCCCATTGAATGTCTCATGAAGAGAGCGACTATCTTCCGCGCCGTGAGCGGTTGCGATTTTGATCAGAAATAAACAAAAAGCGGCTGCAGCAATAATACGCATGGAAACCTGCGAATGAAATGACGGGTAGAGTCCCAATGATCTCACTTACCCGGAGCATTGATGTCTGCGCAATTTCATACCTTGGCGACGTCGACGTTAACCGCAAAATAGTTTCTACCACCAGGGTAAGGTGGTATGTTCATGACGCGCCACTGAAGACGGCTAACGCCTTACCAGAGTCGCTAAGGGACTGAAGATGCGAAGATACGTGTTTAGTTTTCTAAGAATTTTAGTGATAAACGAAGAGAAATATGGCCTTTATGCTATAATAACAGGGCTTTTAATTTCCGTCCTTGCCTGGATTCCCCTTGTTGTCTTGGCGACCACTTTGTCATCTGAGTTATCGATCGGGCCAGGGCTCGCGATGTTGGGTGTCATTTTTATATTTTCGCCTGTCGTTATTTTGTTTTACGCTTCATTTGCTTTGTTATCTGATGAGGTTTCTGGATATTTAACGGGGCGAACGCTGATTGGAAAAGCACCTGGTTCTCTTAAGCGCAAAATTCGGCAGATGGCGGGGATCTAGAAGACATGGGAACTAAAGCGGACGACACCGCGTAGCGCAGCGCCATCTTTATGTTTCGGTCCGTGAGAAACATCGAAAGCGTCGGGCCGTGCGGAGCGTCGCTTGGGAGCGGACCGGTAAATTGACTCCGCACGACCCAACAGTGGATCGTAAGAGGAAGGCATTACGCGAACTGGAAACTAACTGGCTTTCTCCCGCGATCCGGTGAGTTAACCTCATTGTCCCAATGTGGTTCCGGTACGATGCCGGACAAAAAAGCCCCGCCGAAGCGGGGCGAGTTTTGACAACAAAGAGGGACTGACCAAGTTCCACTACGGCGTTGGACATAGTTTAACCCAGCTTGGCAAACAAAGGTGTTATTTACTTTGCCAGGGAGGTTCTGACTGGATACAAAGCAACATTGCTAAAACCTCCCTGGCGTCCTCTCGACAAGGATGAAGAAAATCTAGCTTGAATATTACCGAGAAAAAGACGGACTAAAGTCGGGGCTGTCGGGCGCCGTTGTTTGTGGTGCGGTTCGAGTAGATGCCAGACAAAAAATCCCCGCATTCTCGCGGGGTGAGCACCATGGGGTTATTTTGTAGGCATTGCGCACTTAGGCGCTGCACAACAATGTTGCTCGAAATTCTCTTTAAGGACAATAAGTAGTACTTTATCATTTAGGCTTACCGAGCAGCTGTAAGGCCATCTCCGAGTTACGATTTCGATTTGCGCCAGCCGGCGGCCCAAGCTTCAAATTCGGAGCAGAACCACCGTTCTCCATATTGGGGGTTAATCTTCGTCTGCTCGTAGTATTTCTGCCCCGGCACGTGGAAGATGCGCTCGCCCGTGTCGATCGAGATGTTGCCCTTGATCCTGCATGATAGTCCAGAGCCGCCAGAAGCGCCCCATGAGGCCAGCATGTCGCTCGCGGTCCAGCCGCCGGCTGCACCAAACGCGACCGCGCCGATGACCAAACCCGGCGCCCTTAGCAGCAAGGATTTCTTCTGCGGAACGCGATAACCCTGACGCATGCCCCATCTCCGCCATTTCGCGCGATGATTGTAACAGCGCTAGGCTACGCCGAATATTTATCCAAAAGGCTTATCTGAGACGGCCCCGGAGGACGCTCGCGGGCGCCGACCGCAGAGGCGGAAATCAGCGTGGGCGCGGAAAAGCCGCTGGCCGTTGGATCAGCCGGCCTTGGCGGGCGGAGTGAGCCAGCCGTCGCGCGGCAGTTCCGGCCGTTGCGGCTTCGGGCGGAACTTCACCAGCACTTCACGTCCGTCGACGGAGGCCTGCGTGCGTTCCAGCGCGTCCCGCTCGGCGACTGCCTGGCGCCAATGTTCGCTGTCCCGGCCGTCAGGGCGGCCCTGTTCTTCCCAGATCGCATAGGCCCGTTTGCTGATCCACTCATGGCGTCTGTCGCTCATATATCGATTCCGTTCGTGAAAGGCGTTATTCGGCAATTCTGTCTGGCAGAACAGGCGCGCGGCGCTTGGCTGCCATCAGCAAAATCGAGTTCGATCGAGGAAGGCCCGAAACGGGTGAACAGGCTCTCGGCCTGGTCGCTGCGCAGTGACCCTCCTCCCGCGATCCGGTGAGCTAACCTGGTTCTGTCGCGGCAGTTCCTGTACGGCGGCGGACCAAGAAAAGCTCCGCAGCCTAGCGAAAAAAAAGCCCCGCATTATAGCGGGGCGTGTAGGAAGCGGACGTGCCAAATGACGCATGGCGCGTCCGCGCGCAAAGAAAGGAAAGTTCCAGTCATCGAACAATGTGAGACATCGAAAGTTCCCGGTTTCACTTCGCACGTAAAAAAAAGCCCGCGCAAGCGGGGGCCAAAGAAGCAGGGTCTAGCACTGGGGGACAAACAACCCCATTAGCATGACATCGGTTTCAACAGGGTCAACTAGCCAGAACTCGCTAATCTTGTTGGGTACCCAGTGGCCTTACTCGCACCAGTCGTTCCGCTGTTGCGGGTGCCATGTCCGGGCGAAGCCTTCCCTGAGCAGCTTCTTCCCGATCTCTTCCCCATTCGTCAGTTAGACGTTAACGAGCGGCCGGTGAGATGGCGTCCTGTCCACCGCGCCGCTGAACACGACGCGCAATCCCTTTTCAGCCAAAAGCTCTTTCAGCCTGCCCTTGGCGATTAGCGCCAGCTTCCGTTCCTTGAGGCACTTCGCGTGGCTCCCGATCTCCGGCGTGTCGATGCCCGAGACGAACGGGACACCTTCCCCCAGCAGTCGCATGTTCTGTCCATCGCATTTGACGGTATCGCCGTCGACCGCCGTCAGCGAGGCGCAGAGGATCAGCCCAGCGATCATTTCGAATTGCTCCGGTACTGACAGATGCCGGTGAGACGACGGCTGATTGCATTCGCCGTTTCCGCCAACAGCACAGCTTGCCTGTCCTGAACGCCCTAAAGGCGTGGCTCGACGCCATCGCGCCGAAGGTCGTGCCGGATACCAAGCTCGGCGACGCCGTCTCCTACACCCTGAACCAATGGAATTACCTGACACGCTACACCAGCGACGGCAGGATCCCGATCGATAACAACATTCTGGGACGCGAAATCAGAGTTTTTGCCACCGGAAGAAAATCGTGGCTGTTCAGCGACACCGCCGACGGAGCCAAGGCCAGCGCAGTGGTCTACAGTTTGATGCTGACTTGCCGCGTCTGTGGCGTCGACCCACTCGCCTGGCTGCGCTACGTGCTCACTGAGTTGCCGCAGCGGGACGAAAGGGCCGACATCGTCGACCTGCTGCCGTTCAACTTCGCCAGAACCGAAGCCGCCTGACACAATACGGTTCCAAACGTTGATCCGATGCCAATCAACGGGTTGGCGTCAACGTGCAGCGAAAATCGCGCTTACAATCAAGGGGCGCAAGCGCCACATCATTGTCGACACGCTGGGGCTGATGGTCGGTCTGATCGTGCATGGCGCGGACATTCAGGATCGCGACGGGGCATCCGACCTTCTGAAATCGATCCGCCACCGCTGGCCCTGGCTCCGGCATGTCGGCTATGCGGGCGACAAGCTGAAAGGGAGACTGGCGAAGATCGGCCAGTGGACGATGGAAATCGTCAAGCGTTCCGATAAGGCCGAGGGCTTCACCGTCCTGCCGCGCCGCTGGGTGGTGGAACGGACCTTCGCTTGGCTCGGTCGTTGCCGTAGACTGGCCAAGGATTGGGAGAAAACGATCGCCTCCGCCTAAGCATGGATCACAATCGCCCACATCCGCATGCTCACACGGCGGCTCGCAAGATACAGATATTGCTGAGGTCTTTTTGAGTCAACCTCTAAGGGATTTACCTAGTTTCTGGTTTTGATCGCATGATCTTTCGATAAGATCCGCCCAATGATTAGAAGCATAAAAAATAGTTTGGACGTTCCCTGGTTGCTATTGACAACGTTTGCGAGAAAAAATAATTCACCATTAAGTTGAGAATTGCCACTTCACCTTTGAATTTTGGAAATTTTGGCGTGCGATCCTGGAATCGTTCATGCGAATAATTTATTTTTGATCTCTTGAATTTATCCCCAGCGGATAACGGGATCAGCAGGAGCTTAAGATGAATTCTCAAGTGTCGTGCCGCTTAAACCCCTTCGAATTCGGATAATGACTGCGACAGTATTTATGAAGAATAGCGCTTGCCGATGCTATTGTGTATTAGTTTTATTCGGACAAAGATTAAGAATAATCCATTACGCCGTATTGTGGGGCGCAACCATGAATAAAACGCATGCCTTAAGAATATCTATGATTATACTGTCCATAATCTACTTTGTTGCTTGTACTCGCTTCTCAGGCAAATAGCACTTTATCAAAGTATATCAGAAGAAGTACTCGGCGCATTTCAACCTAATGGTTCTATCGCCGGAATGATCATAGTGTCTCCGCAGGTTTATATACTGCTTATATTGGCGGCATTCTTGCATATTATGAGAGAAAGGCGCGACGTGATAAGAAAAACAATGCGTCTCTGGTCTGTAATATTTATAGCTGGCTCAGCATGGAGCGCTATTCTCATATATTTTATTAACAACGGCTGATTCCTAAAGGGAGATATATATCATGGCGGAGCCCACATCACTATTCACACGGGGAACAACAGACTTTATCCAGCGGAATGCATTTCTTGCCGAGACCGTTGCTATAGCGGTTCTGGAAAAGGACTGATCGGCTTCGGTGCAGGTCCACGCGGTGCGAAAGCTGAGTGAGCAGCATTGTCGCCTTCGCCGACGCGATGCGGCTTTCTGGTTGAGGAGGCGGTGATTGTCTTTTTGTCTTGATCTGATTTCTTAGAGCGAAGGGTCTGCTTCCGAGTTTTTAGGTCTTCGACAGCCGGCGGTGCGCCTAGCCATCGGATGATCGCATCCAAGCCTGGCCGCATCTGCTTTTTCAGTTCTGTCGTCAACTCGGCTTCGATCCCACACGCCTGACCGATCGTCGTCCAGTCGATATGGCCATTCAGGAGCGGGGGCGATTTTCGATAGATGATGAAACTGACTAGGTAGGGCCGAATATTCTCCAGTACCCTTTTGGACGCAATCAGCGCGATACGCAGCTCGCAGAATTCTAATATCTTTCGCTGAAAATGACGTGATAAAAGGTCGTTTTTGGTCATGCTCTTTCCGTTTCTCTCGGCGTTAATCCCGAGGGCGAGCGGGAATATGAGGTGAGCTTTAAGAAAGGATGTACCGGGTCTGACACGGTGAATGTTGCCTCATCAGCATTATCCCTTTACTCAGATCACTCTGGATCAGCGCTCTGGACTTCGTGTCTCCGCGTTAATTAAGCGCGCTTATCTAAGTCTGTGGCTTAATTAAATGAAAAGCGTCTTGCTTAAATAACGAGCGAGCCCGATAGTGGGTTATGTCAGATTCCCAATCCAAAAATCGCTTGGGTCGCTTCGTCGAGACGACCGCTGCCAGTGAAACAGTATCGGCTTTCGTACCTCCACCTTTGCCGCCCGAACCGGCGATCGATGTGCTTTCATTGCTGGAGCGTCTCAGCTTGGCTGAGCGCGCGCTAGGACGCTTGGATGGCATCACAATGCTGCTGCCGCGACAGGAGCTGTTTCTCTATATGTATGTGAGAAAGGAAGCTGTTCTCTCCTCGCAGATCGAAGGAACGCAGTCGACGCTTTCCGATCTCTTGCGGTTTGAAACCGAAGCTCAGGCCGGGCAACCGGTTGATGATATCCGTGAAGTCTCCAACTATGTCGATGCCATGATGTATGGTTTGGAGCGGCTGGAAACGCTGCCCATGTCATTGCGTCTGATCCGCGAAATGCATGCCAGACTCCTACAAAGTGGACGAGGTGGCTCCAAGGATCCAGGAGAGTTCCGCCGCTCGCAAAATTGGATTGGTGGTACGCGCCCCGGTAACGCACTCTTTGTGCCGCCACCCCTCACTGAAATGGCCGGTTGCCTGGATGCTTTCGAGCACTTCATCCATGACGACCGATCGCGGCTACCAGCGCTGATCAAAGCCGGCCTGCTGCATGTGCAGTTTGAAACAATCCATCCTTTTCTCGATGGCAATGGTCGTATCGGCCGGCTGCTCGTAACCCTATATCTCTGCATGAACGGCGTTCTGAGAAAGCCGCTGCTATACCTCAGCCTTTACCTGAAGTCCCATCGGCGAGAATACTATCGGCTACTGCAAGAGGTTCGCGAACAGGGAAACTGGGAAGCCTGGCTAGACTTTTTCCTGGCCGGCGTGGCCGATACAGCCAATCAGGCTTTTGAGGCCGCGACTCAGATCGTCGCTCTTTTCAAGGAAGATCGGGAGCGGATCACTATGGAGAGTGATAGAGCAGGGTCGGCGCTACGCATTCACGAGCTTTTCCAGCAGAATCCTTTTCACACGGCGAACCAGATTGTCCAGATTACAGGTTTGTCTGCGCCAACGGTCAACGCAGCGCTCGCCGATCTCGAGCGCTTAGGCATCGTTGATGAAGTAACCGGCCGCAAGCGAGGTCGCGTATTCAGCTATCGAAGATATCTTGCAATTCTAAGCGAAGGCACCGATCCTCTACCCCTCAGTTCATGACAAATTGATGGATCGATGGTTCTATTTGCATCGCGGCGGACACAAGCGCTCATGTTAATACGAAAGCACTACCGCCGGATCAATTCACGAGAAATTCTCGAGCACGGCCATGAACGTGTGCCGGTCACCCTGTCCTTCGGTCAGGCGCACGCGCCCCTCGATGTCTGCTAGGTGATGATCCATTAGGTCCTGCGCTTTGGCGAGATCCTTCGCTTTCAGCGCCGTAACGATCATGCGATGGTGATCGGCGCCGCAATCGTCTTTGCGGTCTTCCTCGTAGAGAGCCATCACGAGGGAAAGGCGCGCGACGACCTTCGAGAGCATCTCCGTCAGCACCGGGTTGCCGGCGAGATCGGCCAGCACGATGTGGAATTTTCCGGACAGAACCGTCTTCGATTTCTCGTCACCATGGCGATGAATGTGCTCCTCCTCGTCCGTCAACCTTTCGAGGGCATCCAGTTCGTCGGATGTGGCTCGAAGGATGACGAGTTCCAGGAGCATCCGTTCCAGCTTCCGGCGTGCCTCGAACAGGTTCTTCGCCTGCTCGATGCTCGGTTCGGCAACGAAGGTGCCACGGTTCCTCTTGCGCTCCAGAAGATGGTCGCTTTCGAGCACTCCGAGTGCGCCGCGGACGACGGTCCGGCTGACGCCGAAATGCTCGGCGATCGCCTCTTCGAGGATCTTGGTGCCCGGCTTCAGCGCGCCTTCGCCGATCGCCGCCGCCAGCGTGTTGCGGATGCGCTCGGAGACGTCGTCATTATCGACGGTCTCTGTCGTGCCATTCGTCGTGGCGGGGACGGCTTTCAGGTTTTGGCGACGCGTCTTCTTCATGTTTCCTCTCCGGACCCATCCATGAGCTCGGGCCTGCACAAACAGCAACGATCGACTCGATATCGGTATGCTGCAATTATTTCCATAAGAATGTTCGTGCGCAATTCATTGGTGCCACATAACTGGCATGTGGCGTCGGCGACCGAGGCCGCCAACGCCATCACGAACGTCAGGCCGCCTTCCGGTTCGTTGCCGCCGTGTTCAGGGCGATCCCCTTGTCCTTGCAGATCGTCTCGATACGACGTGCCGACTGCCTGATGAAGGCGATCGCCTCGTCGAAGCCGTAGGACTGTTGCTCATAGGTTGGATAGCCATACTGGCTGGCTTCGTAAGTTTCCCAGTCCGGGACCGCGCCGGATGCGACGCGCGTCTCATAGGCATCCACCAGCGCCATGTAGGCGCCGAGCTCCTCGGCCGTGAGATCGGGATGGCCTGCGCGCCAAATGGGGTCGTCGATCTGGATGCACTGGCGCGGATTGGCCTTTCGCGGCCTGTCGGCGACGGAGGCTGCGACCTCCAGCGAGAGGTTGAGCGCGGGGTTGGCTTCGGCGAGGATCGGCAGGATGGTCTCGAAATCGACGATACCGCCGCCGACGGGCCGGGTCTGGAAGTCGAGGCCGCCGGGCGCGCGGCCGACATAGGCGTCCTTGATATGCGTCTGACGGACGAAGGGGGCGAGGCGCTTGGCCGCGAAGACCGGATGCTCGGCCCGCTGCAGGCCATTGGCGGTGTCGAAGACGGCGCCGACGCAATCTGGGCCGACCTTCTCGATCAGCCGCAGGATCTCGAAGGAAGTGATCTCGTCATGGGTTTCGATGTTCAGGTGTGCGCCATGCGCGCGAGCGACCGGCGCAAGCTTCTGCAGAACCTTCTCGATGCCGATCAACTGCTCTTCCCAGGTGATGTCGGTCCGGAAACGGTCATTGGCCAGCCGGCCGCGATATTCGGACTTGAAGTTGCCGGGTGCGACCCAGAGCTCGAAGCAACCGATGGCGGCGCTCGCCTCGATCATCCGCGTGAAGCCGGCGATGATGTCGCCGCCGCCGGCAGCTCTCAGAGCCGGTTCCTCGGCGCTGCAATAGGGATTGATCTTGCCGACGCCGCTTTCGAGGTAGAGGCCAAGTTCATCGGCCTTCGCCCTGATATCGCGCAGTTCGCCGATGTCGAGCGTCGGGCTCATGTCCAGCGCCGTCGAAAAGAAGATGCCCGAAAGCCCGAGCTCCTTGACGTGGTCGAGGCTGCCGAGCGGGCCGCGCTTCTTCGATTCCGGCAGTTTGATATTGTCGATGCCAAGCTTCATGTTGGACTCCTTGTCGTTTCCTGACAGACCTCGCTGCTCTGGCGAGGCCCTTCGTTATTGGTTGGTCCTCAGGCGCGTTTCGCGTCGCGGCGCTTGTCGGCGCCGCTGCGGAATTTGGGCTGGAGGGTCTTTTCGAGATAGTGCTGGCCGATCGACGCCACCGTCGTGATCGCGAGGTACCAGATGGAGGCGACGAACAGCAGTTCGATCACCAGGAAGTTGCGGGCGTAGATGACCTGCGCCTGCGTCAGCAGGTCCTGCATGCCGATGACGGAGACGATGGCGCTCGCCTTCAGCATGCCGATCGCCTGATTGCCGGTCGGCGGGACGATGAGGCGTGCGGCTTGCGGCAGGATGATCGTCCGGAACGTCTGCCGGGGCTTCAATCCGAGTGCCGTCGCCGCCTCGCGCTGCCCGCGGTCGATGGCTAGAAGGCCGCTGCGGATGATTTCCGACATGTTGGCTGCCTCGTGCAGCCCGAGCGCCAGGAAGCCTGCGAGCGCTGGCGTGACGAGGTCGTTGATCGAGATGCTGTAGTGTCCCACCCCGACCTGCGGAATGAAGAGCGCGATATTGAACCAGAGGAAGATCTGGACGATCAGCGGCACGCCGCGAAACCACCAGACGAAGCCTGCGGCAATCGCCTTCAGAACGATGTTGGTCGACGTCGCCATGACGGCGAGAAGGCAGCCGAGGCCGATGCCGAAGACCATGGCGCCAGCCGTCAGCTCCAGCGTCAGAAGCACGCCGCGCAGGATCGAAGGATGCACGAGATAGCGCGGGATCTCGGACCATTGCACGCTCTGGCTCTGCGCGACGACGCTGCCGAGAAGCACCAGCGCGAGGATCGCGCTGGCACCGGTTGCGAACTGTCCCCACTTGATCGACCGCATGGCCGGTGGCGGCAGGCTCATTGTCGTTGTCTGTGCGGAGAACAGTGCCATTGGGTTCACTCCGCGGGCATGCTGGCGGCGTCGTTGACCTTGACAGTCTTCACCGCGAGCGGGCCGAGGCTCCACTTCTTCATGATCGTCTCGTAGGCGCCGCTGTCGACCATCTGCTGCAGGGCGGCGACGAGGGTGTCGCGGAGCTCCGGATTGTCCTTTGCCGTCAGCATGCCGAGATAGCCGGCGGCAAGACGGATATGGGGAAGCGCCTGCAGGCCCTTGCCGTTGCCGGTCTGGTGTTCGGTCGTGTAAACGCTGGTCGCGTAGCCGTTGACGGTGGCGTCGGCACGGCCGGTGCGCACCGCCTGTAGCACGTCGGGCATCTTCGGGATCGCCATGATGTCGATCGGCGTCTTGCACTTCGCCGAGGCGGCCTCGACCATCTTGCCCTGGAAGGTGCCGACCGGAACGGCGACCTTCTTGCCGCAGAGGTCTTCCATGCTCTTGATGTCGAGCGGGTTGTCCTTCATCGTCATGATCGTGGTGGCGTCGTACATGTAGTCGATGACATCGACCTGCTTTTCCAGCTCGACATCGTCATTGATGCCGGAGATCGTCATGTCGAAGCGCTTGGACAGGATGGCGGGAACGATGGCAGCACCTGCGCCGACATCCGTCATCTGGACGTCGAGGCCGAGGATCACGCCGAGGGCTGCGGCGATATCGGCGTCGATGCCGACAAGTTTGCCGTCATCGTCGTGGAAACTGATCGGCGGGGTCAGGTCGGTCGCGACCTTTAGTACGCCCGATGCCTTGATGGAAGCGGGAAGACTGTCCGCCAGCTTCTGCGTCAGCGCCACGCCGGGGAGTTTGGCAACCTCAGCCCCTGCCATCTTCTCTGCTGCGCTTTCTGCGGCATGGGCGGACAGCGCCATGAGAGTGACGAGCGCGGTGGCGATGCCGTCCTTCAGGATTGTCTGCACGTTCTTCATGGGATCCCTTTTTCGATTTTGCCATGCATGAATTCTCTGGGATCTTCCAAGCAATCACCGTGCCAGTTCACCTTCGCGACATCAAGCGATTGAATCTGAACGTGTAAATATTCGACGCGTTTCTCCGAACAAAGTTTCGCATATTATTTCGCATGATTGTTTGAAATAACAATGATTAAAAAATTGCCCTTGCGTCGATTTTCTGGGCGAAAGCCGCCGCAAGCCTCGCTTTTTCCCTCCTGCCTGTTCTCTTGCTGATGGATGATGGCCGGCGAGATTGTCTGTTTCCCGCCTGGCGAGGCGGCCATCAAGTCGATAAATGAGCAGAATTCTGCACGATATCGAACATTTATGGCAAAACTTTACGCAAAATAAATTCCAAACTAAATGTCGGAATTTTATAATCAGAAACTTTCGCAACTTTGTAAATCATTAAAATATCTCTATAATCAGATAGTTGCGCCTTTGTCTGTCGTCATTCTTCGAATCTGGCACGGCCCTTGCAATTCCCTTTCCATGAACATGCTCCGGCGTTGGAGCGCTCATTGACACCACGCAAGATCAGGGAAGCCACATGCTGGATATCGCAAAGACTACCGATCGTAAGCGGCTCAGTGTTCGGGGCGTTACCCACAGCTATGGCGGCCAGAATGCCGTCAGCGACATATCCTTCGATATCGAGGCCGGCGAGATCGTTGCGCTTCTGGGGCCGAGTGGCTGCGGCAAGTCGACGGTGCTGAGGGCGATCGCCGGCCTCATTCAGCCGAAGGCGGGCCGCATGGTGCTCGGCGACAACGACCTTGCCAATGTCTCCGCCCGCGCACGGGGCATCGGCATGGTCTTCCAGAACTATGCCCTGTTCCCGCATCTGACCGTTGCGGAAAACATCGCCTATCCGCTCGCCTGCCAGAAAGTGCCGCGTGCGGAGCGAAACGCGCGGGTCGAGGAGATGCTCTCGCTCGTCCGGCTCGATGGTTATGGCAACCGCCTGCCGCGTGAGCTCTCGGGTGGGCAGCAGCAGCGTGTCGCCGTCGCCCGCGCTATCGCGGGCCGCCCGTCGCTGCTGCTGCTCGACGAACCCTTCGGCGCGCTCGACCGGGCATTACGCTTCGACCTGCAGGTCGAGCTCCTCCATCTGCAGAAGACACTCGGCATCACCACGCTGATCGTCACCCACGACCAGGAAGAAGCCCAGAGCCTCGCGAGCCGCCTGGTGCTGATGAACAAGGGCAATGTCGAGCAGATCGACACGCCAATGGCAGTCTACGACAGGCCGAAGACCCTGTTCGTCAACACCTTCATCGGCCAGACCAATGTTCTCCATGGCACTGTTGCCGAACTCGGCGAAGGTAGCACAGTCATCGCTCTGAAGAGTGGCGAAAACCTCGTCCTGCCGCGCCGCCTAAGTTTCACCACAGGCTCGGATGTCACAATCACCTTCCGGCCCGAAGAGGTCCGCCTGATGACGCAGCCAGGCGTGAACGCGCTTGCCGCGCGCGTCACCGTTTCCGTGCCGCTCGGCCCGACGCTGATCCACGACCTCGTGCTCGATGACGGCACTAGCCTGCGCGCCTCCGAGGTGCGCGGTCCCGGCACCGCCATTCCCGATATCGGTGCCCAGCTCTTCGCAGAGATCGACACCCGCAGGTGTCACGTATTTCCGGCCGAACCGGAAAGCATCCAGTGAATGCCCCCTTTGGATGCCCAGAGAATGAACAACGACAACCAACAGAGGTGACAGCATGAACGACTTCAAAATGACCCGCCGCCATTTCGGCCTTCTCGCTGCCGGCGTTGCCGCGGCCTCCGCAATGCCCTTCGCTGCCCGCGCGGCTGCAGGCGAAACCGCCATCGCCGCGACCTTTCCGGGCAACTGGGAAGACGGCTATCGCAGCGTTCTCAGCCCACTCGTCAAGGAAGCCGGTTACGGCCTGACCATCGCCCCCTCGATGGCGCAGGACCAGCTCGCCAAGGTCATGGCAAGCCCCGGCAACCCGCCTTACGACACGCTGCTGATGTCGCCCGGCCAGATGGCCGTCGCCATCGAGAACGACATCATCCAGAAGATCGACCCGAGCCGCCTGAAGAACTGGGGTATGCTCGATCCGGCCTTCCAGGGTGAATACGGCCCGACGGTGACCATCGAGGTCAACGGCATCGCCTACAATCCCGATCTCGTGCCGCGCCCGAAGGGCTATCGCGACCTGTTCGAAAACAAGGCCTATAGCGGTCTGGTTTCGTGGACCGGCTTCGGCTCGAACACCGCCGTCATGGCCTATACGGAAATGGCGAAGATCTTCGGCTCGGGTCCGAACGACATGGATGCGGTCTTCAAGCTGTTCAAGGATCATCCTGAGCATCTGAAGGGCGTCGTCGACAGCACTAACCACCAGATGACGCTGTTCCAGCAGGGCGAGATCGCCGTCTTCATGTGCTCGACCGGCAACGTCGCCCGCCTGAAGTCGATGGGCCTCAAGGCGCAATATGTCGCCCCGGAAACCGGCGCGCCGGCAGCGCCTGTCAACATCCACCTGACCAAGGGCGCGAAGAACCTCGACGCGGCCTATGCCTATATGGACGCCGCCATCTCCAAGGCCGCGCAGGACAAGCTCAAGCTGCCGCCGACCGAGATGTTCCCGACTAACAAGGACGTGGCGCTGACGCCCGAGATCGAAGCCTATGTGACGCGCGAGCAGCTCGGCAACATGGTCTATCCGGACTGGGTCGCCATCAACAAGAACCGCGCGGACTGGATCCGCCAGTTCGACGCGCTCGTCGCAGGATGAGGAGAGCACGATGAAGGCGGGCGGTTTTCCATACGTTATCCCGATGCTGTTGCTGTCGGTGGCGTTCTTTGCGACGCCGCTCGCCGTTCTCGTCGGTTTCAGCTTCACAGGCCCTGAAGGGGCAACGCTGGCCAATTATGCCAGGTTCTTCGGGGACGCGTTCAATTTTCGCGTCCTCATCAATACCGCACGGCTGGGGCTGGAGACGGTTGCCGCCACGGCGCTGCTCGGCGTGCCGATCGCCCTTCTCTACTGGCACAGCGGCAAGACGGCGCGGCAGGTGATCATCTTCCTGACGCTCATCCCAATGCTGACCAGCAATGTGGTGCGCACCTTCGCCTGGATCGTCATCCTCGGGCGCCAGGGGCCGATCAGTGAGGCGCTTATGGGGCTCGGCCTGACCGGCAGCCCGATCAGCCTGATGTTCACAGAACTAGGCCTCGTCATGGCCATGTGCCAGATCGACCTGCCGCTGATCATCCTGCCGCTCGTCGCCATCCTGTCCCGCACGCCGGTTCAATACACCGAAGCGGCGCAGGTCTCCGGTGCCGGCCCGTGGCGCATCTTCGTGACCGTGCTCATCCCGCTGATGCTGCCCGGCCTTTTGGCCGGCTGGATCCTGGTCTTCGCCAGCACCAGCAGTTCCTTCGTCACGCAGGCCGTTATCGGCGGCGCGCGCAACGTCTATGTTCCGCAGCTCATCTATCGCGAAGTCGGCACGCTGTTCGACTGGCCGCTGGCATCGGCGATCGCCGTCGTCCTGCTTCTCTCCACCGGCTGCCTGCTCGTCGCAATGACCATGATTTCCCGTCACAGGAGACTTGTCGGCCATGGCTGATAGACGCGAAAACCCCATCCCCGGTCTGCTCTACAAGCTCTTCGTCTTCGGTTTCGGCACCTTCGCCGTGATCTATCTCGTGGCGCCGATCGTCATTGCGTTGACCATGTCCTTCACCTCGGACCAGACTCTGAAATATCCGCCCGAGGGCTTCTCGCTTCGCTGGTACGAGGCGCTGCTGGATCCCGTTCGCTCCGCGACGGAACATGCCGCCGCCTTCAACTCGCTGAAGATCGCAGGCCTCGCGGTTCTCGGCTCGCTGCTCTTCGCCGTGCCCGCCACCATCGGCATGAGCCGGATGCGCAAGGGCACGGTCGGCGCGATCGAACCTCTGCTTTTGTCTCCACTCGTCCTGCCCAGCCTCGTCTACGGTCTGGCGGCGCTGATCGTCGCCAATTTCATCGGCTTCCAGCCGTCGCTCTGGCTCACAGTCGCCGGCCATGTCGTCGTCTTTGGGCCGCTGATGTATCGCGCAGCCTCGGTCGTCGCGCAAGGACTCAATCCCTCGCTCGCCGAGGCATCGACCGTCATGGGCGCATCTTGGTTCACCACGCTGCGCCGGGTGACGTTGCCGCTCTTGATGCCGGGCATTCTTGCCGGCGCGTTCCTGGTCTTCATCCAGTCGCTGGACAATGTCTCGATCTCGCTCTTCCTCGCCGATGCCGAGACCACGGTTCTGCCGCTGCGCACGTTCGCGCTGATCGAAGAATCGCTCGACGTTCGCGTCGCCGCGATCTCGGGCATCCTTATCGGCCTCACCCTCATCGTCATGCTCGTCGCAAGGCGCGTTCTCGCGCCGCGTCAGGCCTGATCAAACTCCAATAATAATCTGGAAGGAAACACCCATTACCCCTAGCGCAACCAAGTCAGGATCCTACCGCGTCGGATCGCTGCTCGCCGACTTTCAACCGGATTTCGATTTCAACGCGCCGCTGCCGCTGCCTGTCGAGGAGTTCGAGGATCGCCTGCGCCGCATCCGTCGTCAGGCCGTGGAAGCCGGGCATGATGCGCTGATCGTCCATACGGGCAGCGTCGGCTGGTTCCATGCCTCCAACCACTATCTGCGCTACATCTGCGACTGGATGCGCGAGGGCGTTCTGATCATCCCGACAGACAGCAACAAGCCGCTGACGCTTCTCTCCTTCTTCACCCAGTCGGTTCTTCTGCCGCCGGGCGGCGAGCCGGTGCTGGTCGAGGACATCTGGCAGATCGGTCCGATCGGCCGCGAATATGCCGACCGTCCCGGCGACAGTGTCGTCAAGACCGCCGAGAAGTGCGCCGAACTCTTGGCCGGCATGGGGCTCGCGAAGGCGCAGATCGGCCGCATCGGCGACCGGACGTCGCTGACCTTCTGGGCGGCACTCGACGAATTCATGCCGAAGACCAAGTTCGTCGCCGACAATGCCATTCTCGACCGGACGCAGAAGGTCCGCTCGCCGCGCGAGATCGGAATGTTCCGCGCCGCCGCCCAGCTCATCAGCATCGCCACCCAGGCGGCCTATCATGTCGCCAAACCCGGCGTCACCGACCATGAAATCTACGCCGCCTTTACCCAGGCGCAACTCTCTTACGGCGGTGAGACTGGCGACGGCTACCAGATCGGCATCAATGAGTTCGGTACCCATTGCGGCAAACCCTATGGCCATGTTGTGCGGCCGGGCGACCTGATCAATCTCTATGTCTCAAACGTCACCTATCGCGGCTACACCGCCCAGACCGCCCGCATGATCGCGGTCGGCGGGATCACCAAACGGCAGGAAGAGGTGCTCGAAGCCTGCATCGAGGGCGTCAAGCGCGCTGAAAGGCTGATCCGCCCCGGTGCCCTGATGCGCGACGTCAACAACGCGGCCTTCGAGCCGATGATCGAGCGCGGAATGCTGGCCTCGCCCGAGGCGCGCACCATGCCCTACAACTGGGCGCCGATGGACGATGGCAGCGCCCGCCTCATCCCGCGCCAGTATGTGAAGAACATCGACTGGGAGGCGCAGGGCCGCAAACTCATGCACGTCTACCCGGCGACGCACGGGCCACATAATCCCAACCTTGGCCACTCGGTCGGCATGGCCGGAGGGCAGAACAGCTTCAACATCTCCTCCCACAATTACGACCGGATGGAGGAAGGCATGGTCTTCGTGCTCCATACGCAATGGCTGGAGCCGCTTTCGGCCGGCTGCAATGTCGGCGACATGTATGTCGTCACCAGGGATGGGTTCGAGAACCTCTCCCGCCATACTCCGCTTGAAACCCACCGCATCGCGGCCGAGGCCTGATATGTCCGACCATACCCATTTCGACTTCTCCAGCCTCAACGAGCGCGAGCGCTACAAGATCCTGATCGGCACTGTGATCCCGCGGCCGATCGCTTTGGTCACGACTGTCAGCAAGGACGGCCAGCCGAACGCCGGCCCGTTCAGCTTCTTCAACGTGCTCACGCACGATCCGGCCATCGTCGCCATCGGCGTCGAGAACTATGCCGACATGCGCTTCAAGGACACCGCCCGCAATATCCGCGAGACCGGCGAGTTCACCGTCCACATCTGCGACAACGCGCTGGTCGAGCAGATGGAAATCTGCGCCATCAAGTTCGGCCCCGAGGTAAACGAGATGGAGGAGGCGGGCCTCGCGACGGTGCCCGGCGGGATGGTCCGCAGTCCGCGAATCCTGGCAGCCCCGGCAGCGCTCGAATGCCGCCGCCACACAACCCTGCAGGTCGGCCCGGCCCGCGAGATCATCCTCGGCGAGGTCGTCGGCGTCTTCGTCCGCAGCGATGCGGTCAATGCATCGAACCTGCATATCGACCAGCAGATGATGGACACCGTCGGCCGTATGGGTGGGCATACCTATGCCCGCACACGCGACCAGTTCGACATCAAGACGCTGACCCCTCAGGAATGGGACGGCCGGAGGGCTGGTGTGAAGACGGCGGCAGAATAAGACTACCACGGTTACAGAGACTTAGGCGGCGTGAATAATGAGGAAGGCATGGGTTGATGGTTCAAATCCCATCAAGAGCAAGGATCAAACAAGTTTAACTTCGCTCCGAAGAGTTTGTCCCGCAGCTGTCCCTCGACCCAAGCTTGGCGATCTAATGGCGCTTACTTTTCGGGATCAGTCGCCATCTGAGATCAAGTTCCAGAATGCGTTGTCGCTGGTCAGGTTTTCAATATAGGCCAGATGGCGAAGCTGCAGGAAAGAGGCACCGGACCCATTCCGGTTTCCCCAGTGCAGGCAGTCGATAAATTTGACTTCACGTTCATGAACGCTCATCGGCGCTTCGAGCGATCCCTTCGCATGCAAGCGAGACTTGTTCAAAATCCGCCCGTCGCGCATCGTCACCGTGACGACATGCGGGAGGCGCTCCACGCCTTTTTCCTCATCGGCCGAATAAGACTGCATTTCGATGCGCGGCATAAATTCCCGGATTTCCGGCCGTTCGATCTCCTGCCGCGTAAAATCCGAAAGGCTAAGAGACCCCTTGAGGAAGGCTGTCGCCAGGCAATATTGCATCGAGAAGCGGGCTTGCATCTCGTCAGCGGGGTTGGGATAAGCGAGGTTGCGGGCAGCGGATATGCCGACTTTCGTCTCGATCCCGGCAATGTCGCCCGTCAAAAGCCCATGCTCCTGCTTCAGATCCAGAAGCGCGTCGATCGCGCGATGGGTCGAAGCGCAGCAGGGATGGCGCTTGGTCACCACGCCCCGGCTTTCGATGATATGCTGCTCCTCGAAGGTCAGGCCGTCCCAGCCCTTGGCTTCGTCGCCCCCGAAAAGATCGAGGAAGCCTTGCGGCCGTTCGAGGATATCCAGCCGCCCGCTGATACCCGCCAGCGCCATGCGCGCCGCGTCCACGGCATTGCGCGCGGCAATGCCGGCGTGAAGCGGTTTGGCTGTCGTGCCGAATTGCCCTTTCGGGCCGCAGGCGAAGCTCGTCGCGAGGCTCATCGCCGCGGCGAGGCTCTTTTCGTCGGCGCCGAGAAGCTGTGCCACGCCAGCCGCTGCCCCTATGCTGCCGACCGTCGCCGTTGCGTGCCAGCCCCTGTTGTAGTGAGAAGGATTGACGCCGAAGCCGACCGCCGCCTGCGCTTCCAGCCCGGCCAGATAGGCCTCGAGAAACCGTCTTCCGCTTTTGGCCCTGCCGCTTGTCAGAACCGCCAGCAGCGCCGGCACCAGCACCGCGGAAGCATGCGCCCGCGCCGGATGGAAATTGTCGTCGAAATCGAGTGCATGGGCCGCGGTTGCGTTGATGAGTGCGGCGAGCGAGGGCGAGGCGGAGCCGCCGGTGACGAGCCGCGCTTCGCCGCTTCCGGCGATTTCCCCGTTGAAGGCGCGGGCGAGCGCGGCAACGCTTTCATCGCCCCTGCCTGCAATCATGCAGCCGATGGTGTCCACCACGGCATCTCTTGCCCGGTCCATGGCGAGCCTCGAAAACGTCGTTCGGGACAGGATCTGTTCCGCGATCTTCCGGAGAATGGTGGCCATTGACGAAAGTCTTTCCGTGCGTTTGGTTCTCCGCGGAAAATGTTCAACTTTCCTCAGCTCCGCAATCTTATGCGGTTTGCGGGTAGGGCTATCGGTATTGGAGATAGAATGGCGCGAGACACGAGTGCGGCGATCAGCCTGAAGCATATCGAGGCCTATGACGCCATCGCCGCGACGGGCTCGACGATCGCCGCTTCGGTCGAGCTGGGGATCTCGCAATCGAACGCCAGCCGCCTGTCGCAGCAACTCGAAGACTATCTCGGCGTCCGGTTGTTCGAACGGGAAAAGAACCGGCTTCAACCGACCCGCGAGGGGCTGCAGCTCGGCCCGGAAATCCGGGCCATTTCCGATCGGCTGCGCGCCTTGAAAACCGCGGCCATGGAGCTCGAGAGCGGCCGGTCGCGCGAGATCATGCTGCGGCTCGCCTTTCCCGCCAGCCTTTCTTCGACGCGCATTCCGAAGCTGGTGAAGAATTTTCTCGCAACGAATGGCCCGATGCGCGTCGAAGTCGCATCCGGCAGTTATCTTGCAATAGAGCGGATGGTGGCCGACGGCGAGGCCGATCTCGGTTTCGCGCGTCTGCCGCTGATGAGCCCGGGATTGAAACAGGAGAAGATCCTGTCATCGCGGATCGTTTGCGTGCTGCACAACGATCACCCCAAGGCCGGCAGCAGCCTGCTGTCGGTCGGCGAACTGAAGGGGCAGGATCTGATCATGCTGAATAGGGAGCGGCCGGTTCGCCATGAGCTGGAGGCATTGTTCTACAAGGCCGGCATCCGTCAGCGCCCCCTGCTCGAAGCACATTCGGTGGCGAGCGCCTGTGCGCTGGCCGCACAGGGGCTCGGCATTGCGCTGGTCGGCGAGATCATCGCCCGCGAATATGCGGCGCTGCCGCTGCAGTTCATTCCGCTCGAACCGGAACTGCCGGTTGCCTACGCGCTGATCAGCGGAGAGAAATTTCCGATGCCGAAGGCCGCCAGCCTCTTCCTTCAAAGCATTTCGGACTGGGCATGACGACGGTGCTCAAGCCGTTCCGGGGGATCGCAAGCGCATGAATATCAAGCAACTGGAAGTCCTGCGTACACTTCTGGCGACAGGGTCGACAATTGCCACGGCAAAAACAATGGGGCTCAGCCAGTCCGGCGTCAGCCGCCTGCTTCAGCAGCTCGAGACAGATCTTTTGATGTCGCTTTTCGTACGCGACAAAGGCCGTCTCGTCCCGACCCCCGAGGCCTTGCTCCTTGCCCGCGATGCCGAGAACATACTGCTGGCAGTCGATCGGATGTCGGGCCACGCGGAGGATCTGAGAAGCGGTGCCGCCGGCCCGGAGATTGTTCGCGTTGGCCTTCCGAGCAGCATGTGGGAGCATTTCGCGCCGGCAATGCTGGTCGACTACATCAGGGATTTCCCCGGTGTGCGGATTGAAACCTTTTTCGAGACGACGACCGCGATCAACAAGCTCGTCGAGCAGAGAGTGATCGATTTCGGCTTTTTGCGCATGGAGGGCGAGAGTGGTCCGGGCATCGAGGTCGAGCGGGTCGCGACCGGCGAAAGCGTCTGCGTCGTTCCAAAGGATCATCCTCTTGCGAAGCTGGAGGAAATCACGGTCAGGAATTTGCGCGACGTGCCTCTCATACTGATAGGCCGCCAACGGCCGAACCGCATGGCACTCGACCAGACCTTCCGGCGGGCCGGCGTCAAACAGATCGTCAAGATCGAAACGCATACCAACAGTTCGGCCTGTTCCTATGTCGCGCATGGTCTCGGGGTCACGATCATCAGCAGCTTCTATGCGAATCTCTATCGCCACCTGCCGGTGGTTCACCGTCCTTTCGTGCCACGCGCCACCCAGGAGTTCGGATTGGCGAGGGCGGTTGCCACACCGCTCTCGATTGCCGCCCACGCTCTGAGTGACGCCTTGAAGCGACAGATCCAGATGTCACAAAAAGACATTTGAATTCAAATTTTTAGCCTGAATTTTGACTCGAACGCAACCGCCTGGGTTGCGACCGCATTCCGCATAGACTTATGACGAAATCGCATAATATTGCGGATATTTCTTCATTCGATCATAGTCTATGGCAACGAAACCGATGGCGCCGGGCACTCTCCGTCGCCCATCGCGGGGAACAAAAATGCTGAAATTCATTCTGAACCGCCTGCTGATGGCATTGCCGACGATCGTCCTCGTTTCGGTGACCGTCTTCACGCTGATCCGCTTCATACCCGGCGATCCGGCCGCACTGATGCTGGGTGATATGGCTGAGCCGGCGCAGATCGCGGCGATGCGCACGGAACTCGGCCTCGACAAATCGCTGCCGCAACAGTTCCTGATCTGGACCGCCAATGTCGTGCAGGGTGACTTCGGCCGCTCGATCGTCAATGACGAGGCGGTGCTGCCGCTCGTCGCATCGCGTTTTCTGCTCAGCGCCGAAATTGTCCTCGTCGCCGTCCTTCTGGCGAGCCTCATCGCCGTGCCGGCCGGTGTCATCGCCGCCTGGCGGCAAAACAGCCTGACGGATCTGGCGCTGGTCGGCACGGCCACGATCCTGCTGTCGGTCCCGACATTCTGGCTCGGGCTGCTTTTGCTGCTTTTTTTCGGCTTGAAACTCGGCTGGTTACCGGTGCTCGGCTATGTCTCGATCGGCAGCAACGTTGCCGGCGGCCTGGTCTACCTCGTGCTGCCGATCATGACCCTGGTCATTCATGAGATGGGTGTGTTGATCCGCATGGCGCGCGCCTCGACGCTGGAAGTGCTGCGTCTCGACTATATCACCCATGCCCGGGCCAAGGGGCTTTCCGAAAGCGCCGTCCTCTGGCGGCACGCCTTCAAGAACGCCTTCGGCCCGACCTGGACCGTCATCGGCCTGATCCTCGGCAATCTGCTCGGTGGCATTGCCGTCATCGAGACGGTCTTCACCATTCCGGGGCTCGGGCGACTGATGGTCGACAGTATTTTTGCCCGCGATTACCCCGTGATCCAAGGATGTCTGCTGCTCGTCTCGCTTTCCTATGTGCTGGTCAATTTGGTCGTCGACCTGCTCTATCCCTTGTTCGATCCGCGGGTGGTCGCCGAATGAAAAACGTCACGTTCAACGGCTTCATCGGCAGCATTCTGATTGCCGCATTGCTCATCTCCGCTGCGATCGGCCTGTTCTGGACCCCTTATGATCCGATGAAGCTCGGCTTCACGGCACGGCTGGCGGCGCCAAGCAGCGCCCACTGGCTCGGAACCGACGAATTCGGCCGCGACGTGCTCAGTCGCCTGATCGTCGGCGCCCGGGCAAGCGTCTGGATCGGCACCTTGACGGTCGCATTCGCGACCGTCTGCGGCACGCTGATCGGCCTCGTCAGCGGTTACGCCCGCGGTTGGATCGATGCAGTCATCATGGCCGTCAACAATGCGCTTCTCGCTTTTCCCGGCATCCTGCTGGCGCTTGGATTGCTCGCCGTCTTCGGCGCCAACCAATATGGCATCATCTTCGCACTGGGCATTGCCTATTCTCCCTCGATGGCCCGCGTTGTCCGGGGCGCCGTGCTGTCGCTGCGCGAGCGGGAATTCATCGAGGCTTCCAAGGTGATGGGCAATGGCGAGCTCTACACCATGTTCCGCCATATCCTCCCCAATTGCGTCGCCCCGATCACCGTGCTGGCGACCTCGATGTTCGGCTGGGCGATCCTTTCGGAAAGCGCGCTCAGCTTTCTCGGTCTCGGCGTTCCGCCACCGGCGCCGACCTGGGGCAACATGCTGGCCGCCGGCCGGCCGTTCATCGAGCAGGCGGTCTGGCTGGGTCTCTTCCCGGGCCTGGCGATCGCCCTGACGCTCCTCGGCATCAATCTTCTGGGCGACGCTCTTCGGGACAAGCTCGATCCGCGGATGAGGGGACTGAAATGACCAATGAAACGCTTTTGAATGTCCGCAACCTGTCGCTTCAGGTCACCGGGACCGGTGTACAGGTCGTCAAGAAGGTCAGCTTCGACATCGCCCCAGGCGAGATCTTCGGCATCGTCGGGGAGAGCGGATCGGGCAAGACGCTGGCAACACGCGCCCTGATCTCGCTGCTGCCGGCGCCGATCAAAGTGATCGGCGGCTCCGTTGCCTATAAGGGGCGCGACGTGCTTTCGATGAGCGCTGCGCAATTGCGTCAAATGCGCGGTGCGGAGATCGGTGTCGTCTTCCAGGAGCCGATGACCTCGCTCAATCCCTCGATGACCGTCGGCCGCCAACTCGAAGAAGGGTTGCAGCTGCATACGAGACTTTCGCAGGAAGAGCGGCGCAGCCGGATCCTCGACATGCTGAACCGGGTCGGGATCCGCGATCCCGCCGGAGCGCTCACGTCCTATCCGCATGAATTCTCGGGCGGCATGCGCCAGCGCATCATGCTGGCGTCGGTCATGCTACTGAAACCGGCGCTGTTGATCGCCGACGAGCCGACGACCGCGCTCGATGCCGTGATCCAGCGCGATGTCATGGAACTGATGGTGGAATTGACGCAGGCGGAAGGCACCGCCGTGCTGCTGATCAGTCACGATCTGCCGATGGTTGCCCGCTACACCAACCGCATCGTCGTCATGGAAAAGGGCGGGATCGTCGAACAAGGACGCACTGCCGATCTGCTCGACGCGCCGCAGCGCGCCTATACGAAGAAACTGCTTTCCTCCCTGCCGTTTCGCGGAGAGACGCGGATGATCGACAAGACTAAGGCGCCGATGGTCTCGGCGCGGGATATCGTCGTCGATTATCCCGGCCGGCGGTCGCTGATGAAGAAGGCAGTGCCAAAGCGGGCGCTGCATGGCGTCAGCATCGATATCCACGAAGGCGAAGTCGTCGCGCTTGTCGGCGGTTCGGGTTCCGGCAAGACCACGCTCGGCCGCACCATTGCCGGGCTGGTCCGGGAGAGCGAAGGCGATATCCGCTTCAAGGGACGCAGCCGCGACGACGACTGGATGGACTATCGGCTGAATTGCCAGATGGTGTTTCAGGATCCTTATTCCTCCCTCGATCCGCGCATGACCATCATCGCGCTTGTGGAAGAGGCGCTGCGGCTCGTTCCTGATCTCGACGCCGCGGCAAAGCGCAAGCGCGCCATGGAGACGCTGGAGGAAGTCGGGCTTGGGGCCGACTATGCCGAGCGCTACTCACATGAGCTTTCGGGCGGTCAGCGCCAGCGCGTGGCGATTGCCCGCGCGATTGCGCGCCGGCCGAAATTCCTGATCGCCGACGAACCGGTATCGGCGCTCGACGTGACGGTGAGGGCGCAGGTGCTCGAACTCCTGTCCGATCTGCAAAAACGCTACGGCTTTTCCTGCCTGTTCATCAGCCACGATCTCGGCGTGGTCGAACAGGTGGCCGATCGCGTCGTCGTCATGCAGGACGGCCGGATCATCGAGGAGGGCGATCGCGATACCGTTTTCGACAGTCCGAAGGAGGCCTATACGCAACGGCTTCTCTCGGCCATCCCCGCTCTGGACCACAATGCTCAGGGTGGCGTGATCCTCAAATGGCGCCTGGAGAACTGATATGACGACGATGATTGAATCCGGGAAGCTTGCGGAGCGATTGAACGCGATCTGCGATGCCCAGCCGTTCGTAACGCGCTTCATGGTGCGTGCACTCGGCAGCGGTGAAACGATCGGCAGGGGCGCCGACGAGGAAACGCCCTCGGCCAGCACCCGGAAGACCTCGATCATGATGGCGGCCTTGAAGGCGGCGCATGAAGGCCGCCTGGATCTGGACGAACGGATCACCTACGAAAAGCGTTTCGCCGAGGAAGTGGCGAGCGGGATGTTCCGCTATCTCAGCCCCGGTATCGTCATATCGCTGCGCGATGCCATCACCGGCATGATGGTGCTGAGCGACAATGTCTGCACCAAGATGGTCTTCGAAAGGCTGACGCTCGAAGAGGTCGACAATTATTGCAAGTCGATCGGCATGACGGGCACCAACCATCGCTTCCTCATCCCTCCCTTGGCGCTGTCGCCCGATCATTCATTGAAGGCAGTCACCACGACGACGGCGCGCGATCAGGTCTATCTGCTGCAGACCATCCTGGACGCGCAGGATTCGCGGGAGGCCGCCGACCGGCTCGGCTGCTCGCAGGCGTTGTGCGCCTATGCCCTTCAAACCCTGAAGAACCAGATCCTGCGTTATGCCATTCCCTCCCGGCTGCCATTCGGCGTGCTCGTTGCCCACAAGGGCGGCACGGGAAAGCGCGGTCGCATGAATGCCGGTATCGTCTATTGCGACGGCTCCCCCTTCTACATCATCGCCGCCTATACCGACCACGTGCCGCAGGAAATGCCGGACGGCACCCCCGGCTATACGGTCGCGCTTGAAACCATCGGCAGGCTTTCACGCGCCTGCTGGGATGAACTCCAATCCTGACAATCCAAAAAGAGGGTAGAACAATGCATAAGCTTCTTCTTGCCGGCACCATGCTGATGGCGATGACCGGCGTGGTCGATGCCCGCGACATCGTCGTGGCGCAAAGTTCCGATCTGCGCAGCGCCAATCCGGGCGTCAATCGCGACGGCAATACCGATGGCGTCATCCTGCATATTGTCGAAGGGCTCGTCGGCTATGCCAACAATGGCGAGGTCAAGCCGCTGCTGGCAAAGAGCTTCAACGTCTCGGCCGATGGGCTGACCTACAGCTTCAAACTGCGTGACAACGTCAAATTCCACAACGGCAAGAAATTGACCGCCGATGAGGTCGTGTGGAACTGGAACCGCTATCTCAAGCCCGAAACGAAATGGACCTGCCTTCCCGATTTCGACGGCAGCGGCAACGTCCATGTCACCGGGGTTAAGGCAGTCGATCCTTCCACAGTCACCATCACGCTGGAAAAGCCATCGGCGGTTTTCCTTGGCCTGATGTCGCGCCCCGAATGTGGTTACACCGGGATGATCTCGCCGGAATCGGTCGGCGCCGACGGAAGCTTCATCAAGCCGATCGGCACCGGTCCCTTCAAATGGGATGAATGGAAGAAGGGCGAGTATATCCATCTCGCCAAGTTCGACGATTACGTCTCGCCCCAGAATGACGGCAAACCCGACGGCATGGTCGGCTCCAAGCGCCCTCTCGTCGACGGCATCAAATTCATGGTCATTCCCGATGCTTCGACCGTAAAGGCCGGCCTTCAGTCCGGCGTGCTTGATACCGCGGAGATTTCGCCGGATCTCATTCCCGAATTCAAGACGAGCGACACGATGCAGCTGATCGTGGCGCGCAACAACGGCAAAAACCTCTTCTACATCCAGACGCGCGACAAGCTTCTGGGCAATCCCGGCGTGCGCCGGGCCATGGCGATGGCCCTCGATCTCGACCAGCTCGTCGAGGCCGCGTCCAATGGTACCGGTACAGCCAACGGTTCGATGGTTTCGCAGGATTCGCTCTATTTCGACGATGTCCAGAAGCAGCATCTGCCCTACGATCTCGACGCAGCAAAGAAGGAGCTCGCGGCAGCCGGCTACAAGGGCGAGCCGATCACCATCATCGCCAACAAGCGCAGCAACGTGCCAAGCTTCCCCGCCGCGGTGATGGCGCAGGCGATGATGCAGCAGGCAGGTCTCAATGTGCAGATCGAGGTGCTCGACTATGCGACGCAGGTCGATCGCCGTCGCTCCGGCAACTATCAGGTCATCTCGCAATCGGTCGCGCCGCGGCTCGATCCGGCGCTGATGTACGGCTTCTATGTCGGCAACAAGGACAAGAACGCGTCCTTGATGTGGGATGACCCGAAAGCAGTCGAGCTGATGAAGGCCGCTTATTCGGAGCCCGACCAGACGAAGCGTCAGGCGATCTTCGACGAGTTTCACACGCTGATGCTCAAGGAAATGCCGGGCATCTTCCTCTATGACATGGTCGATGTCTGGGGCGCGACCAAGAAGCTGAAGGGCCAGCCCGTCTGGCAATCGAATGCCCGTCTTTGGGAAGTTTCGCTCGACAATTGAGCCTGAACTGCCGCGCCCGGTGGGTCGGGCGCCGTGATCCCACGGCGACAGTCAACAGGAGATCCGGCAGGCAACCCTGCCGGGTCCCGTGCAACACGTCCCTGTGGCGGCAGGACAGACAGCGAGGAAATGCCATGAATCTTGACGCGTTCAATTCCATTGTCGCGACGATCGAAAAGATGAAACCGGATTATATCGCCCTCAGCGACCACATCTGGGAATTTGCGGAGCTGAAATTCGAGGAGCGGCGTTCCTCGCAATTGCTGGCAAGGACGCTCGAGGAGAACGGCTTTGCCGTGCGTCGCGGCGTCGCAGGCATGGAAACCGCCTTCATCGGCGAATTAGGCAGCGGCAAGCCGGTGATTGCTTTCCTCGGCGAATTCGATGCCCTCGCAGGAATGAGCCAGGCCGCCAACTTGGCCGAGCCTCGTCCTGCAACGGTGGGAGCGACCGGCCATGGCTGCGGGCACAATCTGCTTGGCGTCGGGTCGCTGATGGCGGCGGTTGCGCTTGCCCGCCACCTCAAGGAGTACAATCTGCCCGGGACGGTGCGTTATTACGGCTGCCCGGGAGAGGAGGGCGGTTCCGGCAAGACCTTCATGGTTCGCGCCGGCGCATTCGATGATGTCGATGCCGCCCTGACCTGGCATCCGGCTCCGTTCAACGGGGTTCGCTCGACGAACAATCTTGCCGTTCTCGAATATTACTATCGCTTCAGGGGTGTCGCGGCACATGCCGCCAACAGCGCCCATCTCGGCCGTTCGGCGCTCGATGCGGTCGAACTCATGAATGTCGGCGTCAATTTCTTGCGGGAACACATGCCGCAGGATTGTCGTGTTCACTACGCGATCACCGACACCGGCGGCAGGGCCGCCAATGTCGTGCAGGCGAGCGCCGAAGTTCTCTATCTGATCCGGGCGCCCGACATGCCGCAGGCGCTTGCGCTTGCCGGACGCGTCGAGAAAGTTGCACGCGGTGCGGCCATGATGACCGAAACTGAGGTCGAGATCGTGTTCGACACCGCCTCGACCAACCTTCTTCCCAACATCACGCTGGAAACGGCGATGCACGAGAACATGGTCGCGCTCGGGCCGATCGCCTTCGACGAGGCCGATATCGAATTCGCCAGGAAAATCCAGGCCACCTTCACACTGGAAGCGATCACGAGCAGTATCCGCCTCTATCAAATCAAGGGCGACGTGTTCTCCAATGCCAGGGTCGATGGCTCGACGCCGTTGCACACCGGTCTGCGCGATTTCGAGGGGCAATCGCATTTCCGGGCCGGATCGACCGATGTCGGCGACGTCAGCTGGGTGACACCGACCGCGCAATGCTGGGCGCCGGCCTGGGCGATTGGCACCAGTCCCCATACCTGGCAGGTCGTCGCGCAGGGAAAAAGCCCGGCCGCGCACAAGGCCATGGCGCATGCGGCCAAGACGCTTGCGACGACGGGCCTCGCCTTGATTTCGTCATCCGACCTCCTGGCGGCCGTGACGGCCGATTGGCAGGAAAAGACCAGCGGCAAAGCCTATCTGTGCCCGATCCCCGACGATGTAATGCCTGCATCGGTTCATAACCGGTAACCCTTTCCCGTTCGTCGGATGGTACCCCGGCGAACTGCATCCAACCCGCTCGCAGCACCCCATGAAAAAGCACTAAGGGTATGGAAGTCGAAAGCGCGGAACTGAGGCATTCACCGCTTTCGAACCTCCAACACGTCGGAAAAGGCAACGAATGAGCAGGCCCTTCATGAGCGGCGTCCCGTTCATGGCGGCGGCCTCGTCCATCACAGCGATCGCGGTGTCCAATACGTCTCGATCAAGTGTTCGGAGCGACTGGCGAGGCGTGCATCGAGCCTTCTGTCGGAAGCGTCGGCGACGGCTACGACAACGCGCTCGCCGAAACGATGAACGGTCTCTACAAGAACGCCGCTCACATGGCGTTCCGTCAGCGGTTAGGACTTGCCTCCGCAAATCTTTATCCACTGCCTTAGAATGCGATTTGCACCTTAAGCGCACTATCACGCTGGTTGGCAAGTTTGAACGCTGCCGTCGCCTCTTCAAATGGCAAGACGGCCGTGATCAGCGGGCGTACATCAATCATGCCACTGCCGAGTAAATTGACGGCATCGACAAATTCGTGGTGGAAGCGGAAGGATCCCAGCAGCCGGACTTCGCGCGTGATGACCGCGTTAATCGGGAGCGCAAATTCTCCGCCAAGGCCAAGTTGCACGACCGTTCCTTGAGGGACCATCGCCGGCAGCGCCTGCTGCAAAGCCACAGCGCTTCCGGATGCTTCGAAACACAGGTCGAAGTGACCCTTGCCGGCAGCGTAGGCTGCGAGTGCATCCGGTTCGTCACGCACATTTATGATGCGGGTCGCCCCACAGCTCTTCGCAATGTCGAGAGGGAAGGTGCTGAGATCGGTCACGACGATATCGCGAGCCCCGCCGAGACGGGCGAGTATCGTCACCAGAGCGCCGATCGGGCCTGCGCCCGTCACCAGAATACGCTTGCCGAGCAGAGGGCCAGCAATCCTGGCGGCATGCAGGCAGACCGCGAGGGGTTCGGCCATGGCGGCTTCTTCCAGGGAGGTGTCGCCTTCAAGTCGGATTGCCTGTACTGCCGGTATGGTCACACTCTGCCTGAACCCGCCCTGATCGTGTGGAAAGCGCATTGCGCTGCCCATAAAATGCATATTCACACAGTGGTTTTGCCTGCCTGCCTGACACTGCTGGCAATCACCACATGCCCGGCTGGGATTGACAGCGACGCGCGTTCCGACGGCCATTCCTTTGACCTCTTCACCGATCTCCGCGATCACGCCGGCAATTTCGTGGCCGAGTACCATCGGCTCGCGCAGGCGAATTGCCGCCGTGCCGCCGTGGTTATAGTAATGGAGGTCCGAGCCGCAAATGCCGCCCGCTTTGATGGCGACGCGCACTTCCCCGCGCTCGGGTTTTTGCAGAGCATATTCCTCAACACGGAGATCTTTTGGGGCGTGGAGAACGACGGCGCGCACGGCTTTGCCTTTCAGTGGTTGGCTACTAGAGAACGGACATCATGCCGCCATCGACATAGATGATCTGGCCATTGACGTAATCCGCAGCCGGGGAGGCGAGATAGACGGCGGTACCGGCCAGTTCCTCGGGCTTTCCCCATCGCCGGGCGGGGGTGCGGGCTTTCACCCAGCCATCGAATTGCGGATTGTTGACGAGGGCTTCGTTCATATCGGTAAGCATGTAGCCCGGACCGATGGCGTTGGCTTGGATGCCGAGTTCGCCCCATTCTGCTGCCATTGCCTTGGTCAGCATTTTAATTCCGCCCTTTGCTACCGTATAGGGGGCGACGGTGGCGCGGGCCAATTCGCTAGTCAGGGATCCGATGTTGATGATCTTGCCAAAGCCCCGCTCCGCCATGCGCCGCGCCGCCTCCCGGCCAATCATGAAGGCGCTGGTGAGGTTGGTGTCGATGACGCGTCGCCAATCCTTGGTTTCCAGTTCCAGCATTGGCTTGCGGAACTGTATGCCGGCATTGTTGACGAGAATATCGATGGCGATGCCGCGTGCGTCGAGCGCCTGAAACGCATTGATGATTGCCGCTTCGTCTGTCACGTCGAAGGCAAGCCCCTCCGCCGATATTCCCTGGGCTCGCAGAGCCGCCACAGTTTCATCGAGACGATGGGGATCGACGCCATTCAGCACCAATTTTGAGCCGGCGGCGGCCAGGCCTTGCGCGATGGAGAGGCCGAGACCGCGGGAGGACCCCGTTATGAGGGCCGTCCGGCCTGATAGATCGAAAAGATTGAGGGACATCTCACACCTCCGAATAGCGGGTCGAAAGGTCGGGGCGCTCGAACACGCTCGGTAGCAGTTCCGTGCCGAGACCCGGTCCTTCCATCGGCAGGACGTGGCCATCCACGATCCTCGGCAATTCGGTCACCAGTTCCTTGTACCAGCCGGTATAGAAGGCGCGCACCGATTCCTGGATCATCGTGTTGGGCTGGGAGAAGGAAGAATGAACGGCCGCAACATAGGCCACCGGCCCGGTGCAATCATGCGGCGCGTAGGGGCGGTGATATGTATCGGCAAGGGCTGCAATTTTGCGCCCCTCGGTCAGGCCGCCGGTCCAGACGAGATCGGTCATCACAATGCCGATGGCGCCCGATTCGAGCATATCCTTATAGGGGAAACGCGATCCCAGCGTCTCGGAGGCGCAGATCGGGACACAGGTGGAGGTGGCCAGTTCGCTGAGGGCGGATACAGAATTCATGCGGATCGGGTCTTCGTACCAGGTCGGATCGAAGGCCTCGAGTTCACGGCAAATGCGCTTGATTGTCGGCAAGTTCCACAGGCAATGGAACTCGACCATGATCCGCATCCGGTCGCCGACGCGCTTGCGGATTTTCTCGAAGGGCGACAGTGCCGTCCTCATCTGCTCTGCAGTAATGAAACGCCCGTCATTTTCGATGGCTGCGGGGTCGAACGGCCAGATTTTCATGGCGGAGATCCCGTTCTCCAGCAGGTTTTCCGCGAGGACACCGGCATCGGACATGAAGGCGCCGAGATCCTCATAGGGACCGTCGCCCGCGCCCATGTTCCAGGTGTCGACGGGCTTGATGCGGTTGGAGCGGACATAGCCGTAGCCCGCGCAGGTGTTGTAGACTGGCACGCGCGCATGGCAAGCGCCGCCGAGCATCTGGTGCACGGGCTGGCCGCAGACCTTGCCGAAAATATCCCACAGCGCAAGATCGATGGCCGAGGCGGCGCGATATTCCGCGCCGGTGGAGGCCTGCGCCAAGGGCAGATTGACCAGTTCCCGAGACAACGCCTCGATATGCAGCGGATCGTGGCCGAGGAGCCGGTTCGCCAGAACATCATGAATATGGGACTCCACGGAGCCGGCGCCATAAAAGGTCTCGCCGAGGCCGATAATGCCGACATCCGTTTCCACATGGACCCAGAGGACGTTGGCGAATTCTTCCAGCCGGAAGGTGCGAATGGCGGTGATTTTCATGGCATGATTATCCGATACTGGTCTCGCGGCAGGCGGCCGCGGCGGATTGATGGTGGATTGAGATATTTCTTGATATGTTACATATCGCCGGTAACGACCGTCCCGGTCGTCGACAACGCGAAGGTTTGGCATGAGCGAGCGCAGGAGCAGGGAAAAATCCGCGGGGGGAACGGTCGGCCGTGGCCAGATCAACCTGATGGAGGTCGCTTATGAGCGGCTTGAACAGCTTATTATCAATTGCGATCTTAAGCCCGGCTCGTTCCTGTCGATCCAGGATCTGCAATCCATGACCGGCAGCAGCCGCACCCCCATCTATCACGCCGTCGGCAGGCTGGCGACGGACACGCTGGTCGTCATTCACCCCCGCCACGGTGTGCGCATCGCGCCGATCGATCTCGCCCGCGAACGGATGCTGCTCCAGCTTCGCAAAGATCTGGAACGCTTTGTGCTGCGGCTGGCGGTCGAGCGGGCGACGACGACCCACCGCACGCAGATCATGCATGTGGCGCGCACAATGCGCAGTCATCGCGATGCCATGACGATGGCCGAGTTCAACGCCTTTGACAGCCGTATTGACAAGCTTATCCTCCAGGCCGCCGCCGAGCCGTTCCTCGAACATACGCTGCGGCCGCTGCACACGATCTTCCGGCGCATCGGCTGGATCCACCACCTGCATATCGGCGCTGAGCAAAGCGTGCTGCGCAGCATCGACGCGCATTTGGCGATCCTTGATGCCGTGGCGACGCGGCATATCGATCAGGCTGTTGCCGCCTCTGACGAGCTTATCGAGTTTGTCGAGGCGATGTTCGATCAGATCGAGCGCGACATCGATCCGACCGTCCTCGACTGCACCATCGAACCCATCATGGGTTGACAGCCCGTGTGTCGAGCCCTGCCTCATCCGCGCAGCCTCTCTCCGGTCGTGGCGGCAAAGACAACAGCCTGCGTCGGATCGAAGCTTAGCCCCACGACATCGTCGACCGTGAGATCCGTATAGCCCGGCACGGTAATCATGACGGCGTCGATGGATTGATCGGCCTCATGGGCCGTGCGGGCTTCGTCGAGCCGCACGCCGATCACCGATTCCGCGCCGATATGCTCGACCATGACAACGCGGCCGGGGGTCGCGCCCGCCTTCGGGCCGATCGAAATTGCATTCGGCCGGATCCCGAAAAGAATGTCGGCCGGCGCGCCGAAGGTCTGCGGAAGGCGAAGCTGGCTGCCGCCGAAGGTCACCGTGTCCTGGGAGAGCCGGGCATGGATCAGGTTCATGGGCGGCGTGCCGATGAACCTGGCGACATAGGTATTCGCCGGATCGGTGTAGATTTCGCGGGCCGTGCCGAATTGCTGGATCACCCCGTCGCGCATCAGCGCGATGCGCGTGCCCATCGTCATCGCCTCGACCTGATCGTGGGTGACATAAACGAAGGTTCCACCGATCTCGCGATGGAGCGCGGTGATTTCGCTGCGCATGGAAGTGCGCAGCTTGGCATCCAGATTGGAAAGCGGCTCGTCCATCAGGAAGACCTGCGGTTCGCGGACCATGGCGCGGCCGAGCGCGACGCGCTGCCGCTGCCCGCCGGAAAGGGTCCGTGGAAAGCGGTCCAGCATTTCGGTCAGCGCGAGAATGCGCGCCGTCTTTTCGACCTTTGCCACCACGTCCGGCCCGTTCTCAATGCGGTTGCGCGCCATTCGCCCGATGACCGGCAGATGGTACCACCAATGAAATTGCTGCATCAGAAGCGGAAAAGTCATATTCCGGCGTACCGAAAGATGCGGATACAGTGCATAGGACTGGAATACGAAGGCCATGTCGCGCTGGCCGGGCGGCAATCGGTCGACCCGACGCTCACCAACGACGATTTCGCCGCTGCTGATTGCTTCCAGCCCGGCCAGCATGCGCAACAGGGTGGATTTTCCACAGCCGGACGGACCGAGGAGCACGAGGAATTCCCCGTCATCCACCGTGAAATCGATGTCGCGGATGACCTCCTTGGCGCCGAAGGATTTGGTGACGTTCTTGAAGCTAATCGAGGACATGGTTTACTCCGGTCAACCCTTGACGCTGCCTGCCGTCATGCCGGCGACCACGTAACGTTGTGCAAAGAGGTAAAAGACGACGGCCGGCAGCGTGTACATGACGCCGACAGCCATGACCGCATGGATGGGCGTGGACAGTTCACCGACGAAGCTTGCAAGACCGACCGAGGCGGTACGCAACTGCTCGCTGCTGATCAGCGTCTGGGCGAAGACATATTCGTTCCATCCATGGAAGAAGGCGATGACTGCAGCCGCAGCCAGCGTCGGCGCGATGAGCGGCAGGACGATGGCCAGCACGACATCGATGCGCGCGCAGCCATCGATCCGGGCCGCTTCCTCCACCTCCAGGGGAATGCCGTCTATGGCACCCTTGATGATCCAGGTGATAACAGGCACCACGAAGGCCGTATTGGCGAGGACGAGGCCGAGCAGGGAATTCAGCAGGGAAAGCTTGCCGAAGATCGCGTAGAGCGGCACCACCAGCATGGCCTCGGGCAACATCTGGGTGGCGAACAGCGCAAATCCGAGCACGGCAAGGCCCGCAAAGCGAAAGCGTGACAGCGTGTAAGCGGGCAGAATGGCGAGCAGAATGCTTAATACGGTCGTTCCGGCGGCGACCACAAAGCTGTTCCAGAGCCATCTGGCGACCGGGATCGTCCGGAAGACATCGGCGTAGATGCCGATCTGGCCAAGATCGGGCAGAAGGCCCGGCCTTTGGGCGAAGAGTTCCGAAGAGGGTGTCGTCGAGGTGACTACCATCCAGTAGATTGGAAAAACGGCAAGGCCGAGCAAAGCAAGTACGGCAAGAGGCCGCAGTGTACGGGAAAGGGGCGAAGCATTCATCAGCGTTTCCCTTGCGCCCGCTCGGCGGCGAGCGTGACCTTGAAGTAGATGACGGTGACAACAAGGGCGACGGTGAGCCCGATCATGCCGATGGCTGCGGCCGAACCGAGATCGCGATAGACGAAACCTTGCCGGTAGAGTTCGATGACCATCGTATTGGTTGCGCCGATCGGGCCGCCCTGGGTCATCAGCCAGATGAGATCGAAGCGGCGCAGTGACCATATCGTTACGAACAGAACCAGCATGAACACGGTCGGCTGGATGGTCGGCCACACGGCCGTCTTGAAGATGCTGAAGCGATCCGCGCCATCGATGGCGGCGGCCTCACGCAGTTCCTGCGGCACGCCTTGAAGGGCGGCTAGAATGACCACCGACGAGAAGGGGAAGATCTGCCAGACCGTTGTGAACAGGATGGCCGGCAGCGCGAGCAACGGGTTGTCCAGCCAGTTCTCTGAACCGAAAGGCAAGGATAACGCCCGCAAGGCATGGTTGAAAATGCCGTATTGCGCATTGAACATCCAGGTAAAGACCAGCGCCACGGCCACGGACGGGGCCGCCCACGGTACTGTCACCAGCGCACGCGCGACGCCACGCCCGATAAAAGGCGCATCCAATAGCAGAGCGGCGAGAAGGCCGAAGCCAACCGCAAACACCACACAGCAGATCGTATAGATCGCTGTGATCCAGAGCACGTTGCGCAAATCGCCCGCTTCGAACAGGAAGGCATAATTATCCAGCCCGACGAAGGGATTGTCGCTCGGCGTCAGCAAATCGGTCGTCGTGAAACTGAGATAGAATTCCTGCGCCAGCGGGTAGAACTGAAAGAGGATGAGATAGATCGCCACCGGTGCGGCAAAAAGATAGGGAGTCCAAGGATTTCCGTCGAGACGGGCCTCTGGCGGATGCAGTTCGGCCATTGCCTTTCTCCTCACAGGCGAGCGTCATTGTCCGAGTGACGCGGCTTAGGAAGGGGTGACCGATCACCGGGTCACCGCCGTTGTTGAAGGTTTTCAGCGCCGGACGCGCCGTTCGGCCAGCGCCTGTGCCTTGTCCATAGCCTGTTGCGGCTCGACCCCGCCCTGAAGCACCTGCAGGACCTGCTCGAGCACGATCTGCTGAATTTCCGGCGTCTTGTCCTCAAAACCGGGAACGACCTGCGGAAGCGCGTTTTCCATCGCTTTTGCATAGGCGGCAAGCCAGGGGCGTGCGGCGAGCTGTTCCGGCGTCAGCGCAACGTCCGTGCCGACATTGGTTCCCATCGCTTGCAAGAGGGCGCTCTGGTTCGCGGGAGCATAGGCCCAGTTGAGAAACTTGGCGGCGGCTTTCGGTTGCTTGGAGTTCGCATTGATGACGAGCGCCGTCATGATCAGACCCTGAGCTTTGTCCGGGAAAGGCGACGGGGCGACCTTGAATGGTAGATCCGGCGCGTTCTGGTTGAAGATGGCAGCAACACCACCATTATCGACGTTCATCGCGATCTTGCCTTCCCAGAACATGCGGCGATAGGTGGCTGCATCGGCCCCCTTCGGAATGATTTCGGCATCATAGACCGCCTTGTATGCGGCAATACCGGCAACCACATCGGGGCTATTTAAGGTCAGCTTGCCCTTGCCGTCGCTCCAGCGACCCTTGAAACCGTAGACGAAGTTCGTGACGTCCTGCCAGAAACCGGCGCGTTCGGCCATGGTGGCGCGATAGGCATAGCCGAAATGGCCATCCTTCGTTTGCTCCTTCGCGGCCTTCAAAAAGGTCTCGAAATCAGCAGGCGGCTTTGCGACGAGCTTTGTGTTGTAAAGAAGCGCGTAACCGGTCGTATCGAACAGCAGCCCGTAGCGCTTGTCACCGACCTTCATGAAGCGGTCGGGGGCGAGAAATTTGAAATCGCCCTCGTTGATCAGACCGTCGAGGGGCAGAAGCCGGCCGGACGGAATGGCGGCGAAAAAGTCGGTCTGGTCAAAACGGATAAGGTCCGGCCCTCCACCGCCGCCCATCTGCGTGAAGACGGTATTAGCCAGGCTTGAAAATGGAATGGCGACCGGCTCGACCTCTACTTCGTCTTGGCTTTTGTTGAAGGTGTCGACCCAGGCGCGGACCCGATCACCGCGACCGGCCTCGGCGAAAACCGCGGCGGCGAATGTCACCTTGTCCTTAGCAAGGATCACGCCGCCATAGCCGACTGTCGCGAGAACAGTCGTTGTCGCAAGCGCAATACTTCTAATAGCTTTCCTCATGGTTCTCTCCTCCTAGAGCCGTGTCAGCAACGGTTCTCCCATATCTGCCCTCGCTGATGCGCTATAATATGTCGTGATATTTTACAAGAGTCAATCACACCGAGCTGTAGCAGCGAAGCAATTGTTATTAGGATCGAATTTCGGACTTTGTGCTTCGCACGCAGCTCGTAGACGTGCTTGTCCATTGGGTTCAAGAGATCGCGCCGCTGACTTGCGGTCAGAACAAGAGCAGTCCGAAATCAATGGGTTGGAAGGCTCCCGCTCCGCCGGCGCTAGGATGGCATCGGTTAGGATGGACAAACCGGGAGCCGCTCGCGGTTGGGCCGATCCAAGCCCGCAATACGCGGAGCATAAGAATTTTTGGTTGAGCCGTAGCAGAGTATGTTCCGCTGACCGAAGGTTGGTCCCCCTCTTGGTAGGCCTTGGGGTCGTGAGGTTAACGGCCTTCAGAGATTCCCATGTACATCGGGCCGCCGCGATGGCGCGGGAACCCGTAACCCGTCAGCATCACAACATCGATGTCAGGCGCACATTCGGCAATTCCCTCATCCAATATCGATTGCCCCTCTTGCTGCATAATCCGAAGAATGCGCTCCATGACCTCGTCGCCGGAGAAGTTTCTCGTTTTGCTGTCTGTTCGCGCCCGTTCCTCCTCGACGAGGCGCGCGACTACCGGATCTATTGTTTTTTCACCTGTACTGTAATCGTACCATCCTTTATTTGTCTTTCGCCCCAGGCGGCCCAATTCGCACAACCTGTCTGCGATACGCATGGCAGTCTCCGCGCCGTCTCCCGATGCTGGTGCCGCTTTGCGTTGCGCCCATGCGATATCTAGGCCGCTGAGATCCTGCACCTCGAAAATTCCCATTGCGAACCAAAGTCGCGCATGGCCGCATCAATTTGGTGCGGAAGCGCACCTTCGAGCAGCATACGATGGCAATCGCGTCTATAAGCGGCCATCATACTGTTGCCCATAAATCCGTGGCAAACACCCGCGACAACGGCAATTTTCTTCAGTCGTCTGGCGAGCGCCGCGCCCGTCGCCAGCGCTCTGCCGCCGGTCTTCTTTCCGCGAACGATTTCGAGAACTTTCATGACATGGGCTGGCGCAAAGAAATGCAGGCCTAACACGCGCGTTCGATCAGCGGCTATTGCGGAGAGATGATCCACATCAAGATAGGATGTGTTCGTGGCAAGCACCGCCTCGCGCGGCATGATCGCATCCAGGCGGGAAAATACCTCGGCCTTGACACTCATGTCTTCGCACACGGCCTCGATGACAAGCCCGCAGGAAACAAGCGCCTTGTCGTCGTCGGTCGCAACCAGTCTCGCGAGTGTCTCGTCTGCACTCTGGCGTGATATGACCTCGGCGAGGGAGGAGTTGGCAATGATGATCGCCAGGATAGCGGCAGCCATCAGAACAATGCCGCCGGACGCCTCGTTGTCGAGGAACTGACGTAGGGTGGACTGGATTCGCCCTCTGGCGATCGGCAAAGACACCGGGTCACGATCCCTGGTGGAAGATTGATCGAAGTCTCCGTCGATTTCGGGGGAACCCGCAGCGCACGCAGCACACGCCATATTGGCAAGCTAGACCATCAAATTCTTGAAATCCGCCGATTTCGGCAGGAAAATCATAGACATCGCCCTTCCTGGTGTTGGCCGAGACGATGCTGCTAGAGGTGCGGGCGCGGCGATGTCGCCGCTACGACGCGCCGTGGGCGTCTCAATCCCTCTTCGTCGTCAAATCGCGACCTGGATGCCGAGTTCGACGACACGGCCCGTCGGCAGGTGAAAGTATTCAGTGGCACTGCTGGCATTCTTGGCGAGTGCGATAAAAATTCGGTCCTGCCAGAAGGGCATTCCTTTTCTCGCGGAGGGGATGAGCGTTCGTCGGGAGAGGAAGAAACTGGTCGCCATGATGTCGAACTTCATGCCGAGCTTCTTGGCGAGCACGAGGGCGCGAGGAATATTTGGCGTTTCCATATAGCCGAAGGTTATGATCATGCGGCTGAAGCGAGGGTTGAAGCTTTCGAGGAAGATCTTGTCTTCGTCGGCGATGTAAGGCGAGGTGGAGGTCATTACGCCGAGGATGACATTCTGCTCGTGCAGCACTTTGTAATGCTTGAGACTGTGAAGCAGCGCCGTCGGCGCTCCCTCGATGTCGCTGGTCAGGAAGACGGCCGTGCCAGGCACCGTCGGCACCTGGCGTTGGGCGAGGCTGCCGAGGATCCCTTCGAGCGGCACTTCATCGGCCCGCGTCCGTTCTGCCAGCAGCTTTCGGCCCGAGACCCAGGTTTGCATCAGTACGGCGACGGTGCACGCAACCACGACGGGCACCCATCCCCCTTGGGCGAATTTTGCCGCATTAGCGATGAAGAAGCTGGTGTCGATGGCAAGCAGCGGAATCGTCACCGCGATTGTCGGCAGGAGGCTCCAGTGCCAGATGTTTCTCATGACGACGAACAGCAGCACCGCGGTGATAAGCATCTCACCGGTGACGGCAATGCCGTAAGCCGCCGAGAGGTTGCTGGAGCTGCGGAAGTTGATGACGAGGATCACCACTGCAACGAAAAGCAGCAGATTCACCTGCGGCATGAAGATCTGGCCCGCCTGCGTCTCCGACGTATGCCTGATGTCGAAGCGCGGCAGCAAATTGAGGTGCATCGCCTGTCGGATGAGGGAGTAGGCACCCGATATCACGGCTTGGCTTGCGATGACCGTCGCGAGCGTCGCAAGGATCACCATCGGCAGTTTCGCCCAGTCCGGCTGCATGCCGAAGAACGGATGAGCGACCTGTTCCGGATGAGTGAAGACGAAGGCGCCCTGGCCGAAATAGTTCAGCAGCAGGCAGGGAAAGACAAGCCCAAACCATGCCGTGATGATCGGACGGCGGCCAAAATGCCCGAGATCGACATAGAGTGCTTCCGCGCCGGTGACCGCGAGGAACACTGCGCCGAGAACGATGACGGCGATGCCTGAATGATTGAAGAGATAGCCGATTGCATGATGCGGGCTTATGGCGGCCAAAATGCCTGGATGCTCGGCAATATGGATGACGCCGGTAAGGCCGAGAACGAGAAACCACAAAGCGGTGATGGGGCCGAAGATCGCCGCGACACCTCCCGTGCCAAAGCGCTGAACGAAGAAGAGACCGGCAAGGATTGTCACCGTGACAGGTACGACCCAATTGGATAGCTGAGGTGCAACGACCTGCAAGCCTTCGACAGCCGAAAGCACGGAGATCGCCGGCGTGATGAGTGCATCGCCGAGGAAAAGTGAGGCGCCGATGACGCCGAGGATGAGAATCCATACGGGCCTACCGGCAGCGCTCTCTCGCGCGAGCGTCATGAGTGACAGCGTGCCGCCTTCTCCCCTATTGTCGGCACGCAGAACGAACCCCACGTATTTTATCGAGACGATGACAGTGAGCGCCCAGACGATCATCGACAAGAGGCCGAGGATCTGTGCTCCGTCTACCAGCCCTTCAGTCTGTCCCGACGCATGAAGCGCCTCGCGGAAGGCATAGAGCGGACTCGTACCGATGTCGCCATAGACCACGCCAAGCGCGCCGAGTACGAGCGCGGGAGCACTTTTGTGACCGGATCCATCTTCGAATTCCGTATCGTCAACCGGCATTTGCCTGGAGTTCAAATGATAGCTTTCTCTGTCAAAGGAAAATGTAGCATCCAGTAGTTGATGCAGTATCGCTGCGTCGTCGTTTTCCCCAACAATGTCCGGAGGCGCGGATGCGTGCAAGCGCAACGGCGATCGCTTCCGAGGCGGTCGGATGGGCAAGGCTATCACCTTGGATTGGATGATATGCTGCAGCAGGGCGCCAGCCGATGAAGAGACAAGCTTGCAATTCAATTCTGCTGGAAACCCGGCGTAAGCGTTGCGTTCCGCGGGAAAGCTGCGGGCCATTTCCAAGCATTGGCATTTGGCAAGATACAGTCGAGCCGCAAACAATCGGGCATTTCATTGCGGCCGGCCAAATCGAGGAGCTTGCGAAATGGATCGCCGATACCTCAAAGCAAGTCCTCCTTGGGATAAACGCCCCACAGAGACGACTTTTCGATGAAGCCGCTGATCTGATCCTTATCGACGCTCACGTCGCACCAGGAAAGCGAGCACGAAAGAACTCGAACGCGCACTCTCGGTTCAAGTTTGACTTCAACCGTGCTGCCGGCGCGCGCCTGTTCTCTCAAGGCCGCCATGTCCTTGAGCCAGGGGCCGACGATCGCTGTGCGGCGGTTCGAAAGCAGCGAACGATGCATCCATCCGGAAATGCCGTCGCAATCGCGAACCTGCCGCCAGTTCCCGTATTCCTCGGTAATCTCCAAAGGCAGGCCTGGCGCCTGATAGATCCATTTGACGGCGTATTCGAAGGCGGGACCGACACGCATGCGTGCCCGGTTCGCCTTCAGGGAAACGAATCGCGGGACCGGCAGACCGGTTTCGCGTCCTTTTGCTTCCCAACTCGAAGGAGCAGCCTGGAAGGACGCAGCATTTGAAGTGCTATGCGGTGAAACAATTGCTGCCAATGACACGAAGCATTTTATAATTATCTTGCGAAGGAGCATCGGTTCTCTGAAATGGCTTTGCATCGGAATGGATCAGGACGCGCAACGGTTCATATTCTGCTTTCCATGGCGAGCGGTGCCGAGCGGCTCCTAAAAACCGATGATTATCGGATCGATCAATTGACGATTGCGACGTTGCTCGCGTCGGCGGTTTCCAGTGTCCCCTACGCCAGGAATCGACGCCAGCGTAAACATGACAACGACATAGACGGCAAATGTCGCCGCAAGAAAAACGATCCGAGCCACGTCAATCCTCTCTATATCATGCCGTGATACTTTGCCGATGATTAGGATTTCTGTCAATTATGAACCTGAGATGAACAGACAGGCGCGACGCAAGCTAGCGCAATGAGCCTGGAGGTTGGTCAGCTCTCCCATTTTGCAACTGGCCGCGATCGTAGTGCGGGAGATCAAATTTGCTGCGCAATTGCCGGCCCAAAAGAAGATTTCCGACGAAAGGAAAGGTGAAGAGAGAACTTATGAGATTGCGCAAAGTGATTCCCAAAGCGGTTTGCGGCACGAAGGACGAGGCGAAACGCTGTGCGGCTCGTTGCTTGTCCAGCAGGTAGGGCTTCATGCGCGTTTCATATCGTGCAAGGCCGGCCAAGGGATGATTTTGGGCTCGCGCGAGTTCGCCGGCAAGCACATAGGCCTCGCTCATCGCTAATCCCGATCCTTCGCCGGCAAGCAGAGACACGCAGGCCGCCGCGTCGCCGACAAGAACAGTGCGGTCCTTGGTCCAACTGGGCATTTGGATCTGGCTGACGCGATCGAAATAGATCTCGGCTGCGTCATCCATTCGCTTCAATATTTGCGGACACTCCCAGCCGGTTTCGCTGAAGGCGTTTCGCAGCGCCGCTTTGCGTCCCTCGTGGGCGGGCGCGATGTCGGTCGCATCGGGATCCCTGTAAACAAAAAGAAAGAGTGTCCAGCCATCCCGCATGGAAAACCGGGAGACTTGCCTGCCGGGTTCAGCATGGCTGACATAGGCCAGCTCGTCGCGGAACGGATAGCCCTGCAGTTCGAAAACCGCAGCCTTGTAGCCAAGATAAGCCTCGAATTGTCTCTCCGACCCGAATTGCAGCTCCCGGACACGCGAATGGAGACCATCGGCGCCGACGACAATGTCGAACATGCGGTCGTCGTGATGGTCGAAGCTCACATGCACGCCGGCAGGGCCGTCGTCGATCATCGCAATGCTATCGTCAAAAATCGTTTCGACCTTGCCGTCGAGCGCTCTATAAATTGTGGCCGCCAGATCGCTGCGCCTCAAGCTGACAAAGCGTCCCTCGAGCGTTCGTCGTATTGTATCGGTGGGAAATCCACCTCGCTGCCGTCCGTCGCTACCGACGAAACGCACTTGCTCGACCTCGTATCCAAGTGCGTGAAGTCGAGGCAGGATTCCCATCATCGACGCCACCTCATATCCCGGCCCCCAGAAGTCAATGATATACCCCCCGGACCGCAGAGACGAAGCCCGCTCGATCAGCACGGGCTCATGGCCGTAGCGATAGAGCCAATAGGCCAGTGTCGGTCCGGCAATTCCGGCTCCGTTGATCGCTATTTTCATCCGATGGCCACCCCCATGCGATCTCGGACGCAATATGCGGTATTGTCAGTCCTCGAATTTCAGATTGCGGGATTACGACGTCACTCCGACATGCCCGGCCGCTCATTTTTTGCAAAGGTGCCGCCTTGAGCGGGAATCTCCTTCATAGTGGCGAGCGTGTCGACGCAACGATCGACGGCGTCCGCACCTGGCTTTTTCACGCCGGCTATGGTGATCCATCCGCCCTTTTCGATAAAGCGATCACGTTCCCAGTATGACGCCGACTTCAGAGCGTTCAGGTTTTCTATGGCGTTGGCTGATGATACGAAGTTGTGAACGCAGATCTCCGCGACAAGCGCTGCGCGGGCATTTCGCGCTGCTATATCGGCCATGACGGAAGCGCGGCCAACGGGCAGCCATCCACCCCAGGTGAATCCGATGAACATGGTCAGCGCCGACGAGCCGATCATGGACCACGCCCAGGCACGCTTGCTTGGCCGATGGTCCCGCCATCCGCCCGGTTGCGTTTCGCTCATGCGGCTTCCTCAAAGTCAATATATCACGAGATGATATAATGGCTGGGGAGAACACGTCAACTTTTTAAAGACAGGGCACTTTCCCGGACGTATTCGGCGAAATCGCAGACCTACCGTTGATCCCGCCGAACTTGGTGATTTATCGCGATCCGCATGCATCGACGGCATTCATCGCCGCGGTAAATCCGTCCAGCGAGAAACTGTAGCTTGTGTTGGTGCCGCGTCGAGAGGTTGCCTTCAGAACCATCTCCGCGCCGGCGCGCATGGCTTCCACCAGTTCCGGCTCGCGCGCTTCGTTCTGCATCCAGGCGCTATCGCCCCTGGTGAACAACCAGAAGGTCTTGTCACCGATTTCCAGTTGGACCCTCGTATCTGGTTTCAGCTGATATCCAAAACGCGCCTGGGGCTCATACTTCACCTTGTCGCCGCCGGGTGCGACGATGAAATAGTTGCCGCCGTGATCAACGTTTGCCGGCTCTGACTGAATGGGTACCGTCAGCATATAGCAGACATTCTTTCCACCCCGAAGGATAGGAGAATACATTCCAGTCATCAGACTTCTTGATCAAGTTGGGCTGGGCAAGGGAGGCGGACGCGGTGAGTACGACGATCGCGAAGGAAGGGAATATGGTTTTCATGTTTAGCTGTTCCGGCGGCCGCTGGTTATTGAGATTGTCGTTCTCAGACCGGCTGGGCGACAGGCGCATCCAAGGCCGAAAGGGTAAACGCGGGCTTAACAGGCGAGCTAAATTTTTAGCATCACGGGCGGCGTTGATCCGTTAGTCTGGCCGGCAGAAGTGGATGCGAAGCCAAGCAATAACCGCCAAGTTCGGTTGCTCTTGCTGAGGCGGTTTGGCATCGAGCCGAGGGTGACAGACTTACCTCGGCCCTCAGGTGATCCGATCAGCCGAGCAGCGCCAAGCTGCGCAGCATTGTTAGCGATTCCGCGAGCAATGGCTCATTAGCGAGCATTCCCTCCAAATGGACTTTCGCCAGCGCCTCGACCAAAGTTTTTCCCTCCGATGTAAGGGTAATGAAAACACTGCGTTTGTCTTCCACAGATGGGATGCGTTGCGCGAGACCGGCCGAAGCCAACCGGTCGACGAGTTGAACCGCACCGTTATGCTGCAGCAGCATCTGCTCGGCAAGCGTTCCCATCGTGATCATCGTGCCAACCTTGATCACCAGCAAAGCCTGATATTGCTGGGAGGTGACCCGTGCAGCAGAAAGGGCAGTTTCACTGAAAGAGAGAAACCGCCTCCTCGCCAGCCTCATTCCCGCCAGCCCTTCGTAAACGCGCTGGTCGAGATCAGGCGTTTGGGCGGATATCCCGCTGTCTTCTGCGAACCTGGCGGCTTTTGCGGAACTCATTCGATAAAGTCCTTTATTCATATCATGGCATGATATAGTCTGCGGGTCGAAGCCCCCCTGGGATGTCCATGGGCGGATAACTGGTGGGGCCAGTTGTGTGGTGTTCACGGAACAATTTTCGATGAGAAACAAGGGCATTTAATGGCACCTTCGATGAGAGCAACTGGGCACGCGCAGATGGCAGTTTGACGATTGCGGTCAAACTTGACTCGGGCGGCTTTCCGTCCGGCATCCTGTAAAAAGTTACCAGTTTCAGACCGCTCGTGATGGGAGACCGGTAGCGAATGTTTTCAGCCAGAACGACGGACGACCTCGTCCTGGAGATCAACGAGATCGCCGACAGATTTGGGCTAACCGGCAGGATTTCAACAGATACCGGAACCTCGGCCTCATACTGGTCGTGGTTGAAGCCGGATCGAATCAGCATGATGGAATAACGCGGTTGACATGCCAGTTCGGCAACCGCGTCTGGCAGGCGGTGGTGGGGGGTGACAAGCGGATCGTGCATGAGGAAATCAGATATTTGCGGGGGGAGCTTTCGAGGGCGTCGAGTGCCTCGATGTAGTGCCGTACGCTGGCGGATGGAATTCTTTTTCGCCAACAGGCAGAGTGGGAGGAGGCTGATGGCAACGATGATTGGCGCTACGTCTTTGCTCTTCTCTCTTGTAGCGTTCGGCGGTCACCGGGAGGTTCTTGTGGCGCAGGCGAAAATCGTTGACTGTGCCGAGGCGGCGGAGGAAATCCTGGCGAACAACGGTGGGCGTCTGCTGTCGATCCGCCCTCACGACGACCGATGCACGATTGTGGTGCTCGTCACGAAGGAGGGCGAACGGCCTCGAAAGGTGATCTTTCGAGTTCCCGAGGCTCCTCCTGAGACGAAATAGGGACCGACTTTCAGGCTAGACACGGCGAACCGATGGTACGGGGGAGGCGCCATAGCAAGGCGATATATATTCGTTGTCTTTGCGACCGCGATGATAATGTTCATGGCAGTGCTGGTGGTTGCCTTTGCGTTGCGCAAATACGCTCCAGTCATAGCAAACACATACGAGATGCGGCGTGAGGGGGATGGGCTTCTATTCAAAACGAATAGAGGCTTTTATCCGGTCAAGGCCGAAACAGTCAGCCATGGAGTTAAGTCTAAGGAGAAATTGGTCGATCTTGGTGCTCATGTCAGGCCGTAGGCGGTGATTGAGGCTGCGAACCTCTGTTTCGAGTACCGGGCACACGTTGTGTTTATCGAAGTTGCGTTACCGTCGGGATTCGTCCGCTTCTGACTTCTGGAAGCAGCGGCACCTCCTTCTGGCAACTGGCCGGCGGACCTCTCTGAAGGGACGGAAAGATCTCGATTTCATGACGAAGACAACAAGCGCAAGATGTCTCCTGAAAAACGATGCCCTGATTGTCTTCACGGCTAGAGATAGTCGGCGGATCCGCAATAAGGAGGAAGATCCTAAAGATGATCGTTGCGGTCGCCGTCATGGGCGCTGAAAGGGTTATCTCTCTTCGAGGCGTGAAGATCGCTTCGGAAAACTGGCCCGCCGAAGCATTCCCCCCGCTGAGGCGGGCCTCTTTTTGTTGCCTGAGCGTTAACCGGCGTAGGGCCGGTGGCCATGGGCGTAGCCATGAAGGTGCCCGGACTACGGCTACAAACACGACCCGGCACGATCTATGGGTAATTATCTATCGCCTATGGAAAACCATTGCCGTTTGCCGGCAGTTGAGTGGTGATGGCATGTTCTCTAAGAGCTGGGGAGTAAGGGCTTTATGATCCTGTCCCAGGAATTTCAAACTCAGACCGTTTTGATGAAGCCGAAGTGGCCCTCAGCCAAAGGGTCTTCGATCACGTCGTCGTCTCGGTGAAGACAGATCACCTCGGATCCGCAGCGCCAGGACCTCGCCTCTCGGATTATTCAGTCGTATCAACACGGCGTGAAGGATGAGGATAGTTTGTTGAGGCTGTTTATCGATTATCGACCGTAGATCCGGACCACGTACTCCACGCCCCTTCAATCTTGCCGGCCTTGCATCGTCTGACGACGGGGACCCAAGAAGCCGTTCGTACTCGGCTTCCGGAGCGCCGTAACAACCATCTGCAACATCGAGCAGAATCTGGCGGTCCATAATCTTGACGTTCCCTCGCGTCGACTTGATGGCGCGCATGCCCTCCAGGATATGCAGATGGTCTGTGACCCCGGATCGCCTCACGCCAAGCATCAACGCCAAAAACTCGTGAGTAACAGGCATATCGTCCACGAGAAGACGGTCATGGCACATAAGCAGCCATCTCGCGAGGCGCGCTGATGCATGTTGTATCGGCCCGCCGCTAAAGCCGAGTAAGCCAGTTGCAGTTCCCGCGTATGAACGTAGCGGAGAAAGATCAGACGAGTTGCTTCGTCGCGCAAAAGCGGCAGGAAGCGGCTGGTGGGCAGTTCTAGGCCGACCCCTGAAATCTGCATGAAAGCGCGGTTTGGCATCCGATCGACGCCGAGCACCACCGGATATCCGCTCATCCCCTCGTATCCAATCTGACCTACCTCGATGCCTATTCCGTTCGAAGCCACGGCCACCATTGAAGCCAGGCCGCTCTCGATAAAACAAACGTGCTCAATTGGTCGATTAGGTTCAACAAGCGGGCGGCGGAATAGAAGATCAACGCGCTTCAGGTCTGATGCGATAAGATCGAACGCCTCCTCTGGAAGCCTTCGCAGCAACTTGTTCCTGGTATCTGTTTGCGCGATTTTTGTCACAGCGTCGCCTCCGTATGACTGCGTTGGCATACGTCATCTGCCGATCCAGACCCATTCGCCCTCTTAAACGCCCGAGCGAGGCAATCGATGCCGTCTTAATCCCAATTGCTAATATGCTCCACCCCAGCGGAACCTGCCTGTGAAAACTTGGTTTGGCGACAAAATGCAGGGAATGCCACCTGTGTCAGCTTCGCCTGGAAAAAGCCTCGTTCTCAGTCGCCAACGTGCAGGTGATTGCCAGACGCGGGAACGACCGGAGATGGGGAGTGCAGGCCGTTGCCCACCTATTATTTTTTACATCAAACACACTGATTACGTCGTGCCCGACCCAGACGGTGAGACATTCCTGGACTTGGACGCAGCAAGAGAAGAGGCCGGCGAAGCACTCAGAGGACTGGTTCCCAGCGCCATCTTATCCAATCAGGCGGAACTCCCGCAGGGTCGGCCGATAATGCAGGCTGACGCTGCTTCCGTCCGTGACGGAGCCAGCCTCAGCGAAGGCGGCTCTACATCTCGCAAAAACCAAATACAGCCTCGCAAGCCGCAGGCCTGGCGAGAACGTGCGCACTATACCTTATTCCGTCGGAGACCTCACATGTCCAATTTCACCCGCGCGCTCCATGCTGGCGACATCGCCTTTCATCTCCACAGCTACACCAACGCCAGAGCGCATGAGGAAGCTGGCCCGCTGGCCATCGAGCGCGGCGAGGGGGTGTTCGTCTACGACACTGATGGGCGCCGCTACATCGAAGCGATGGCGGGGCTCTGGAGCGTCGCGCTCGGCTTCGACGAGCCTCGGCTCGTCGAGGCAGCGATCGAGCAGATGCGCAAGCTGCCCTTCTATCACACCTTCACCCACAAGACGCATCAGCCAGCCATCGAGCTTGCCGAGAAGCTCATCTCGCTGGCACCGGTACCGATGAGCAAGGTCCATTTCACCAATTCCGGATCGGAAGCCAACGACACCGTGGTGAAGATGGTGCGCTACTACAACAACGCCCGCGACCTGCCGCGAAAGAAAAAAATCATATCCCGTATCGGCGCTTATCACGGCGTCACCGTGGCCGCCGCAAGCCTGACCGGCCTGCCGAACAACCATCGCGCTTTCGACCTGCCATTGCCGAACATCCTCCATACGCTCTGCCCGCATTACTATCGGTTTGCGGAAGCAGGAGAAACGGAAACCGCCTTTATTGATCGGCTTGCCCGAGAGTTCGAAGCCCTGATCGAACGCGAAGGACCAGACACAGTGGCCGCATTTATCGGCGAGCCAGTCATGGCGGCGGGTGGAGTGATCGTTCCGCCGACCGGTTACTGGAGCAGAATCCAGGAGATCTGCCGAAGATACGATATCCTCCTGGTGGCCGATGAGGTCGTCTGCGGGTTCGGGCGAACCGGCTCCATGTTCGGCTGTACCACGTTTGGCATCGAACCGGACATTATGGTGCTTTCCAAGCAACTGTCGTCGTCCTATCAGCCGCTTGCCGCCGTGCTCATCAATGACAAGGTCTATCAGCAGGTAGCCAGCCAAAGTGCTGCTATCGGCACGTTCGGACACGGTTTCACAGCGAGCGGCCATCCCGTGGCAACGGCGGTGGCACTTGAAAATATCAGGCTGATCGAAGAACGCGGTCTGGTGGAGAATGCAAAGAGGATGGGGAAGCGGCTGCTCTCGGGCCTCTCGCGCTATGCCGATCACTCCCTCGTTGGTGAAATCCGCGGGATCGGCTTTATTGCGGCGGTCGAACTCGTGGCGGACAAGTCAACGAAGGCGCGCTTCGATCCCGCCGGCCGCGTCGGAGCATATTTCAACGCCTGCTGCCAGTCTCATGGGATGATTGTCCGCAACATCGGCGACAGCATCGCTTTTTGTCCGCCGTTGATCGCAAAGGAGGGCCATGTTGATCAAATTCTCGATTGCTTTAGCAAGGCGCTGGAAGACACGGATCGGTGGACGCGCTGATATCTCGCTCACCTGCCGCCGGAAAAGGGGAATCGGCCAAGTAAGTGGCGCCCGTGGCTGTGCTATCATGCCAACGTACGGTCGAAGCGAGTAATCTTTGTTGATGGATCAAAGCTCACCGCGCGCTGCAATTTGCTTGATCCTGTCGGCGGTGCGGCAGGCGATTGCCTGAATCGTCAGCGACGGATTGGCGCCGCCGACGGTGGGGAAGACTGAGCCGTCGCAGATCCAGAGATTGGGCATGTCCCAGCTGCGGCAGTCAACGTTCACCACGCTCGATCGCTGATCATCTCCCATGCGCGCGGTGCCATTCAGATGGCAGGTATCGTCCATTTCCTCCCAGATATCCTGCACGTCAGCGGCTTCGAGTGCATTGCCCATGAAATCCAGGGCGTGACGGATGAGGCGTTTGTCGTTGTCGCAGTAGGAATAGGTGACGCGGGCGATCGGCAGGCCGTAGCGGTCGCGCTCTTCGGCGAGGGTGACGCGATTGCGCTCCTGCGGCAGGCATTCGCCCACGATTTTCAGACCAACCTGATGGTTGAAGTCCTCCATCGCGTCGATCAGAGCCGGGCCCCACATGCCTTGGGCGGCAAGGGTGTTGGCCCAGCCGATCGGCAGTGGACCCTGGCTCATGTAGCAATAGCCACCGAAGAATTCCTTGCCGATATCGGTATAGTTCCAGTGTTCGGTGATCGCCAGCGACGGCGGTGCCTTGTAGGATCGCACCTCCTGATCCATGCGGCCCCAGACGGCCTGATTGGATTGCACCATCAGGTTCTTGCCGACGAGACCGGAACTGTTGGCGAGGCCGTCCGGAAACATCGGGCTCGCCGAATTGAGCAGCAATCGCGGGGTCTCGATCGCATAGCCGGCCACAACGACATTATGGGCTTTTTGGAAATGCCAGTTGCCTTGCCGATGATAGTGCAGCCCCGTCGCCCGGCCATTTCCATCATGTTCGATCCGCCCGACCATGGCGAGGTCGCGGATTTCCGCGCCTGCCGCCAACGCCCGAGGCAACCAGGTAACGAGCACGCTCTGCTTGGCATTGGTGGCGCAGCCGATGACGCACATGCCGCGATAGACGCAAGGATGCGCCAATCCTCGCGGCGCCGAGAGCGTGGCGAGCGGTGTCGGGGACCAGTCGATGCCCATCGCTTCCGCGCCTTTGGCAAGAACCAGAGCCGCCGCGTTCAGCTCATGCGGGCGATACGGGTAGCGCGGCCGGTGCGGTCCCCAAGGATAACGGACCGGGCCGGAAATGCAGAGCGCCTGCTCAACTTCATCATAGTAGCTCCACATTTCCCGCCAGTCGAGCGGCCAGTCGGCGCCATAGCCGAGGAGGCTGCGCGCCTTGAACCATTCGGGCCGGAAACGCAGCGATACCATGGCAAAATGCACGGTCGAGCCCCCTACCGCCTTGCCGGAATTGTTGGCGCCGAGCTGCAGCGGATCGTCACCGTCGACCAGCCGTTCGTCGGTCCAGAAAAGTTTCGACTGGTGGCTTTCGTCCGACGCGAAATCCTCGAGCGGCCTGAAATACGGCCCGGCATCGATAGCGACGACGGAAAAGCCGTGCTCGGCCAGTCGGCAGGCGAGGGTGCCGCCGCCGGCTCCGGTGCCGACAATGGCGAAATCGACGGCCTCGTCGTTGTCATATTGGCGCATCGGTACCCATGCGCCTTGGCGGAAGACGTCGGGTGCGCGTCCGTTCGTCGCGCGCGGCGTGACTTCGGGATCATCGCTGGCGGGCATTTTTTCGTCTCGCCTGCATCTCTTGGCCGGCCGTGGCTTCGGCTGCCTCCCAAGGGTCCCGACGATCAAAACCGAGCCGCACATAGCCTCGGGGACTGGCGGGACCGCCGAAGCCGATCTCGTTCCATGCTGCCGGAAAGGCGTAGTAGGTGCTGACTAGATCGTGCAGCACGCGCTTGGCGAAGAATTGCCTGGCCGGCATGTCGCCCCAGAGGGGAGATGTGGTCGTACCCTTCGCGATGTCGTCAAGCAGCGCCTGATGCTGGGCACCGATAAGGCTGATGAAGTCTTCTCCATGGCGAAGACGTGCTTCGTCCTGCAATGCGTCCAGACCGCGTTCCCATGCTTCGCGAAAGGTGGGGAGCCGCACGTCGCGATAGCCTTCCGAAGCATCCTTGCCGATCTTTCCGGCGATCACAGCTGCGAGCGGAATGGCTTTCCTCCGACGCGCGTCTTGCGGCAGGATGCATTCGCAAAGTGCGGTCAGCGTGTTCCATCGGGTTTCCGTCAGGGCGCCTCTATCGTCCGGCGCCTGCGCCAAACGTTGGTCGATCACCGCGCGCGTCTTGTCGTTCCATGAGACGCCGTCGCGTTTGGCCATCACGTCATACCCCGGGTAGCGATCCGTCATCGACCTATTCCTTCTCGCGCAGGCGCAATGCCGCCAGGCCAGCCAGAGCCAGGCCGGTGAAGCTGGGCGGGGCAGGAATCGGCGGGCCATTGAGGAGGTTCTGCGTCCAGTTGCGCCAGCCGCCCATGGCGCGGGAGACGCCGTAGACGTGAAAGCCGGATCCGGCAAAGCCGAGTATCGCGGTCAGCCGAAGCGCCCAACGGGCAAGGCGAAGCTGCAGAGCCGGAGCGCGGCCGACGCATTGCACCAGTAATAGACCAGCGGCAGGGGGAATGCTGACCGGGAGATACATTGCCGGATTCTGAAACGATCCACGAAAGTGCAGCAAGGCAGCCTCTGCCACAGTACCCCAGATGCCAATAGTGCAAAATGCACTCAGGAATTTTCCCGCTGGGCGCTGCATGATTTTCGCTATCTCGCCCGGGCTTGTGCCGCGCACGATCTCGGCGCAGCGGCCAAGCGCGCCTGCGAGAGCCAAGGCTGCCGGCGCACCCACTGGCGCCGAATAAAAGAGATTGAGCCATGAAAGTCCGCCAGGCCGCTTCAGCACGTTATAAGCGTGGAAACCGAGACCCGCGAGCCCGATCAAGCCGGCGGTCGCATAGACTGAGTCTCGCACGGGATGCCGCTTAGCCTTCGGGCTAGCAATGCCGGACAGACTAGCGCCCAGCGTTAGCGCCGAGACGACCAACGGTGTGTACATGACGCGATTGTGGAAACTACCGCGATAATGCTCCAAGGCACTGTCGCACAGCACCGAGAGCGAGAGGATGGCTGCCGCGCCATTCAACTGCCGGCCAATATCGAGGAAATCGCTGTCGGGCAGTCTGATGGTCGAAGTGCTGACTGCGAGACGGGCGAGTGTTTCGAGCGTTCCGAGATCTGAAATTAAGGCGTCCAAGCCACTAGTGTCCTCAACCTTGCGTACGGCGAGTGACATTCTCTCCTCCCTAGATCCTGTACTTCTCGGCATCGCGGGCTTTGAACTGAAGCCCGTTGCCGGGCCGGCTCAGATCAGGCTTGATGGCGCCGTCCTCAGGCTTTGGTGCGCCATCGAACAGAATCTCTTCGATCCGCACATGATCGTGGAACCACTCGATATGGCGGAGGCCGGGTAGGGCGCATGCGACGTCCAGATGCGCGCACGGTCCACAATGACAAGAGATGTCAATGTGATAGGTCTCGGCCAGCGCGGCAATCCTCAGAAAGCCGGTTATGCCGCCGCAGCGCGTGGCGTCCGCCTGGAGAATGTCGACTGCACCGGCGCTCAACAGGCGTCGAGCATCGTCGAGGGTGAAGACATACTCGCCGGCTGCCACTTCCATGGATGGCGGTATCGACTGGCGCACGAAGCGCAGGCCCGCTTCATCGTCCGATGACACCGGTTCTTCGAACCACCGCACATCATATTGGCGGATCGCCTCGGCAAAACGCACTGATTGAGCCGGCTTGAAAGCACCATTGGCGTCGATGAACAGTTCCGCGTCTCCGATAGTTGAGCGGGCGGCGAGGATGCGGTGCGGATCGCGCTCGGGCTCGGCGCCGATCTTCATCTTGACGAACCGGCAACCGTTGTCATGGACCCAGCGGGAGAATTGCTGGCAGAGCACGTCGTCCGAGTAGGTGGTGAAGCCGCCGCTGCCATAGATCGGCACTAGATCTCGTACTTGGCCGAGCAGTTGGCATAAAGATGTATTCAGCAGCCTCGCCTTCAGGTCCCACAAAGCGAGATCGATGGCGGAGATCGCGCAGGCGGCAATCCCCGAGCGGCCGGAATTTCGGACCTGCCGCAACAGGCGCTGTCCGATATGGTCTATATCGAGGGCGTTGCTGCCGACGACAGTGGCCTTCAGGGTGTCGTTGATCAGGTGTGCGGCGGATGCGTCCACGTAGCTGTAGCCGGTTCCCACGGTCTTGCCGGCATGCAGGTTGACGACGATCATCGTCGTGGCGTTCCATTCGAATGTGCCGTCGCCTTCCGGCATGTCCGTTGGAATGCGATAGACAGCACATTCGAGGTTGTCGATCAGCGCCTCGGCGATCACTTGTCGCCTCCGCCGGGCAGCAGCGCGCCCAACAATTGCCTGGCGGTTCCGGTGACAATTCCGCCCTCATGCGAGTCGCCCTTCACCAGCGCTTCCGTGAGGTGTTGCATCTGGGCGAAGGTGATGTGCGGCGGCAGGGGAGGCACTTCTGGATCGGTCTTGAATTCGATTACGACAGGCCGATCGGCAGCGAGAGCCTTGTCCCATGCCGCGCCGACACCGTCGGGATGGTCGACATAGATGCCCTTCAGCCCGATCAGTTCGGCAAAGCGATGATACGGCACGTTCGGGATGCGCTGCGAGGCGTCGAATTTCGGATCGCCTTCCATCACCCGCTGCTCCCACGTCACTTGGTTCAGATCTTCATTGTTGAAGACTCCAATGACGAAATGCGGCGTGGACCATGTCTTCCAATATTTGGCGACGGTGATCAGTTCCGCCATGTTGTTCATCTGCATAGCGCCGTCGCCCACGAGACCGATGACCGGACGGTCGGGATAGGCGAATTTGGCCGCGATCGCATAGGGCACGCAGGCGCCCATGGAGGCGAGGCCGCCTGACAGCGAGGCGCTCATGCCGCGTCTAATCTTGATGTCCCGGGCATACCAATTGGCGCAGGAACCGGAATCGCTGGTGAGGATGCAGCCCTCTGGAAGACGCGGCGACAATTCCCAGGTGACCCGTTGCGGATTGATCGGATTGGCCTCCGCCTGCGCCCGGTCGTCGAGCGTCTTCCACCATTCCTTGATCTCTGCGGCGATTTCCTTGCGCCAATGATCCTTCTTCTGTTCGAGCAGCGGTAGAAGCGCCTTCAGCGTCTCGGTGGCGTCGCCGACGAGGTTGACGTCCATCGGATAGCGCAGCGAAAGCATGTTGGGATTGATGTCGATCTGCACCGCTTTCGCCTGACCTTCCTCGGGCAGGAATTCGGAATAGGGGAAACCCGAACCGATCATCAGCAGCGTGTCGCAGCCGGTCATCAGCTTCCATGAGGGATTGGTGCCCAGCATGCCGATCGATCCGGTGACCCACGGCAGATCGTCCGGCAGGACTGCCTTACCAAGCAGCGCCTTGGCTGCACCTGCTCCGAGGCGATCGGCAACCGCAATCACCTCGTCCGTCGCGCCCAGCGCACCGGCGCCGACCAGGATCGCGATCTTCTTGCCGGCATTGAGAATATCTGCCGCCTGTTGCAGGTCGTCTGCATGGGGAATGGTTTTCGGCGGCTTGAATCCGATCCCGGAATGAATCGTGCCGTGCAGACGCGGTGGCTCTTCATAGGGCATTTCCTGTAAGTCGTTGGGTAGGACGAGAGCAGTGACGGTCTTGTTGGCTAGCGCAATCCTGACGGCGCGGTCGACCAGATGCCTGACCTGTGCCGGAGCGCTCGCCTGATGGACGAAATCGCCGGCTACATCCTTGAAAAGGGAGACGAGATCCACTTCCTGCTGATAGTGGCCGCCGATGGCCGTCCGCGCCTGCTGGCCGGTGATGGCAAGCACAGGTTGGTGATCCAGCCTGGCATCGTAAAGGCCGGTGACCAGATGCGAGGCGCCGGGGCCGGAAGTTGCAATGCAGACCCCGAGTTCTCCGGTGAATTTCGCATGCGCGGATGCCATGAAGGCGGCCATTTCTTCATGACGCGCCTGAATGAATTCCAAACTGCCGTTCGCCCGATTGAGCGCCCCGAAGATACCGTTGATGCCATCGCCGGGGTAACCGAAAATCCTGCGCACACCCCAGTCGTGCAGACGCTTAACGATGAAATCACCCACAGTCATGGACATGACGGTTCTCCACGGATTCTGGTCGATGGCTATTCAGGTTGAAACTAACGGGCCACCGCATGGTTCCCGGCGGCGGCTGTGCAAAACGCCGCAGCGCATGTTTCAAGTGCGTACTGTCACTACTTCGAGCGGTCTTTGGCGGGCCCGCGGTGCTTGACAAGGTTGTAGGCGCTATTGATCAGGGCGAGATGCGAAAAAGCCTGCGGGAAATTGCCGACCTGACGTGCGGATCCGACGTCATATTCCTCGGCAAGCAGCCCCACATCGTTACAGAGCGTGAGCAGCCGTTCGAAGAGATCGCGCGCATCATCCTGCCGTCCGAGCAGGACATAGCTATCCACCAGCCAGAAACTGCATGCTAGGAAGACGCCCTGGCCGGCGGGAAGATCATCAGAACCTCGACCGTCTTCATAGCGCAGCAGAAGGCCGTGACGCATCAGCCGCTGCTCGACCATTCGGACGGTGCCGATCACGCGGGGATCGTCAGGCGGAAGGAAGCCAACGAGCGGAAGCAGCAGCAGGCTCGCATCCAACACGGATGAGCCATAGGATTGGACGAAAGAGCCAAGGTCCCGGTTGTAACCGTGTTCGCAAACCTGCCGATGGATGTCATCGCGGACATGCCGCCATTCATCCGCGGGCCCCTCAACCCCAAACTCCTCGATCATGCGGATTGCCCGGTCGAAGGCGACCCAAGTCATGACCTTGGAATGGGTGAAATGGCGTTTTGCGCCCCGGACTTCCCAAATACCGCTGTCGGGCTGGTTCCGGACTTTGGCGAGATGGTTTACGAGAGCCCGCTCGACTGGCCAAGTGGCTTCATCCGGTGATAATCCGGCCTTGCGCGCCACATAAAGCGTATCCAACAACTCGCCGAAGACGTCGAGCTGCAATTGCGTCGAGGCATGATTGCCGATGCGCACTGGTGTCGAGCCTTCATAACCTGCAAGCCATGGAATTTCATATTCTGTCAGCCGCCGCTCGCCGCCGACACCGTACATGATCTGCAAATTATCGGGATCCCCAGCGACGGCCCGCAGCAGCCAATCGCGCCACTGGCGTGCCTCCTCCAGAAAGCCGCCATTGATCAAGGCGTAGATGGTGAACGTCGCGTCCCGAAGCCAGCAGAAGCGGTAATCCCAGTTTCTCGGGCCGCCGATCAGTTCGGGTAGCGATGTGGTCGCGGCAGCGACAATGCCACCGGTTTCTCGATGCGTCAGTGCTTTCAAGGTTAGAAGGGATCGAATGACGGGTCCGGACCAGGTTGCCACCGGCTTGAACCGCGATGCCCATTCCTCCCATGCATTCTGTTCCAGCTGCGGCACCCGCTTCGGGTCAAGAGCGTCCGGCAACGGACGGAAGGACAGAGTCCAACTCATCGCAAAACAATGTTCTTCGCCGGCGCGTATATCGAACCTGCCGATCGTCCGCATATCCTGACCGCGCAGGGGCACGGAAGAATCGAGGATGATCCTGTCGGGTCCGGAGACAAATTCGAGCCTTCCGTCTTCATTTCTGGAAGCCCAGGGGATGGTCCGGCCATAGTCAAAGCGCAGCACGATCTCCGTTTGCATCTCGACCGAGCCGCTCAGGCCTTTGACGACACGCACCAGATCGGTAACGCCGTCGCGGCGCGATAGGGCATCAACGATTTGAACGCTTCCGGTTTTCGTTTCGAAGGTCGTCTCGAGAACGAGGCTGTTACCGCGGTAGCGGCGTGTGGAAGTTGCCTCCGTCGCGGTGGGCGCGATTAGCCAGCGCCCATTGTCCCTGCTGCCGAGGAGGGCGGTAAAGCAGGCCGCACTGTCGAAACGTGGCAGGCAAAGCCAGTCGATCGAGCCATTCCGACCAACGAGCGCCATGGTTTCACAGTTTCCGATGACGGCAAAGTCCTCGATGCGTGACGCCATTCCGGTTCTCCAATCCACTGACGCCAGTCGAGCCCCGTCGGCTCGAGCCAGGCTCCGATGTAACGCTGTAAAACCTGCATCTGATCCCGACGCGCGAACTTATCCCGCCGAAGCCGGTTAATTGCTCGAGCAATCACGAGAAAAATAGTACTGGAGAGCGCTATGGGGAACGTTGGATCAGAAGTCGTCATGATCACCGGAGCGACCGCGGGCGTGGGCCGCGCCACGGCGCGCGCTTTTGCCCGTCGCGGTGCAAGGATCGGTTTGATCGCCAGGGGTATGGATGGCCTGAAGGCGACGAAGCGCGAGGTGGAGGAGCTCGGCGGTGAGGCCATCGCCCTATCTTGCGACGTCGCCGACGCGGCAGCTATCGAGGACGCGGCTCGCGAAGTGGAAGCCGCGTTCGGACCGATCGATATCTGGATCAATATGGCGTTCGCAGGTGTCATGGCGCCGTTCCTCGAAATGTCGCTCCAGGACTACAAGCGTGTGACTGAGGTCACGTATCTTGGCCAAGTACATGGCACGATGGCGGCGCTGAAGCGCATGCTGCCGCGCAATCGCGGCACGATCGTGCTTGTCGGATCGGCACTTGCCTATCGCGGCATTCCGCTGCAGTCGGCCTATTGCGGCGCTAAACACGCGATCCAGGGATTTCAGGATTCGCTGCGCGCCGAGTTGATTCATGCCGGGAGCAAAGTGCATGTCTCGATGGTTCAATTGCCGGGAGCGAACACGCCGCAATTCGACTGGATCAAAACCACGCTGCCGCGAAAACCCAAGCCCGCCAGCGCGCCCTACCAGCCTGAAGTGGCGGCCGACGCCATCTATTATGCCGCCCATGCGCGGCGCAAGTCGGTCATGGTGGGCTTTCCGACCGTCCAGGCGATCTGGGGCGATCGTCTATTCTCTTCTTTCCTCGACCATTATCTGGCCTGGACCGGCTTCAAGGGGCAGCAGGACCGCGAGATGATCGAACCGGGAAGGCAGAACAATCTCTACCGCCCGGTGTCGGGCGATCACGGCGCACACGGCCGCTTCGACGACATCGCTCGCAACCATTCTTGGCAGCTTTTCTTTAACAAGAACCGCATGGTGCTGGGCGCCGGTCTGGCTCTGATGGCCGCCATCGCGCTCGGTTATGTCGGCCGGCAACCGTCGCGCGGTCGCCTGCCGATGCGACGCTCATCCGGACTTTTTGAGAGATGGTTGCGCTAGTGTTGCCAGATGCTCAGTTGCGGGCAAAGGATTTGAACCGCACACATCGCAGATAATTGGCTTCTAAGGGCCGGTGATAAAACCCGACCTCGACCGGCAAAGTGGTCTGGAGCGTTGTTTTGCTAGGCGGCGGTCAAGCCACGCCGATGACATATGTATTAAACAGCAAGTTGTTCCTGGTGATCATCACGGCCATCACTTATGGAGACGCCTGTCAGCGACGAGCTCGTGGCATGCGCGCTTCCTAATCTTCATCCCCTTCGAAGAGTCGCGCAAATGCTTTAATAGGACCCACCTGCCGCAGAAGCCCGGCTGAGTCTCGAGCTCGAAACTTTGACAGTATCGCCCACCCGATCTGCGCCAAGACGCGCGAAATTCACCCGACCGATCGCGCTTTGCGACGCGTCCAGTCGAACGATGATCAGGTCTGATCCGATTTCACTTCACGATACTGCCGTCAATGGATCTACTGATCGGCCGAGGGTTACCGGGGTGGAAAATAAGGCCGTATCCGACCGCGACGACAACGACGATTGCGAGAAGCGCGAGGACGTAGGTAATCATTCCTCGGCGTGCGTTATTACCTGTTTCCATATCAAGAAGAGGTGGGCCGCGCGGCGCCAAGATCAAGCGTGATCAATTGTTGTTGTTCACAAGTCGGGCCTAGTCACCGCCATCCTCGCAAATTGTGTTTTCGCCGAACCTCGTGCGCAGGCCCGCCAGGCTTTCAGCGCTCCTGCGGCAATGAAGACGGCATTCCTCCCAGCGAGCACTGCGGGAATGCGTTCGCCTCTTGCTAGAGACGTTCATCGCTCTATGTCATCGCGTGATATAAATCCGCGTTGGGCTACTTGTCTATCGGACAGCTGCGGAGAAGGACATGTCGCAACTTCGCCAGTCAACAGAGAGGCTCTCCGTTTGCCGATCACCTCCGGCGCCGGAGGTTTTGATCGAAAGGCCTGCTGATGCGGCACCCTTCCCGACGACTTCTGTCCGCCGGTGCATGTTGAGCGCCGAACCTTGTTTGGCAGCCTTCAAAGGACATTTTTCTCGAATGGCTGTTACCGATCCGGAACAAAACTGGCCGTTATTGGTTCGGGCGGCCGGTCGGCTTGTCGTCGACGATCGGAATCAGCGACGCTGACCAGTCGGGAGGTGCGGAATGGCCCAGATCTTCACCGCCTCGGCAGACACCCGGCTGCGCGCGTTGATCATGGCCGCACTGGGGGTTTTTGTTTTCACGATCACCGGCGCTTACACATTTGTCGGTGCCGGCCATTCCGTCGGATGGGTGCGCGACCAGCCGGTCCCGTTTAGTCATCAACATCATGTCGGGGGGCTAGGGCTTGATTGTCGCTATTGCCACACTTCCGTCGAGACAAGCAGCCGCGCCGGCCTGCCAGCTACGCATATCTGCATGACCTGTCACTCCCAGATCTGGACCAACGCCGAGATCCTGGCGCCGGTCCGCCAGAGCCTTGCTTCCGGTAAGCCGATACCTTGGCGACGCGTCTCCCGTCTGCCGGACTACGTCTATTTCAATCACGCGGCCCACATCACCAAAGGCGTTCCCTGCGTCACCTGCCACGGCCGTGTCGACCAGATGCCGCTGATGGCGCCTGCGCATTCTTTTCAGATGGGCTGGTGTCTCGACTGCCATCGAAATCCGCTACCGCAGCTTCGCCCTCCGGCAGACGTGACGAGGATGGACTGGACCGATTGGAACCCCGACGCCTCATCCAAAGAAGAGATTGCAAGGGTCGCCACGGCTGTGAAGTCGCTTCATCCCGATACGCTCACTGACTGCAACACTTGCCATAGGTAGAGCATGGACATCTCCGATCACAAACAGCCAGACGCTCGCAAGCCGCCGCAGGGATCGGCAATCGATCGCAGGACGCTTCTCAAGATTATGGGCGCTTCACTTGCGTTGGCCGGTATGGTGGGCTGCAAGGGACAAGAAGACGAGGCGGCACTTCCTTACGTCGTCCAACCCGAAGACGTTATGCCGGGCATCGCCAAATGGTATGCGACTGCCGTGACAATGTCCGGTTACGCCCAACCCATTGTCGGCAAGACCTTCACCGGTCGCCCTGTCAAGCTGGAGGGAAATCCCGATCATCCGGCATCAGGCGGCAAGTCGGACGCCTTCACCCAGGCAGCGCTCTTGTCGCTGTACGATCCAAACCGGTCGCGTTCGCCTCGCCGCAACGGGACATTGAGCACATGGTCGGCATTCGAGGGCGCGATGGCTGAAAATGCGCTACGGCTCGACGCGCAAAAAGGCGAGGGGCTGTGCCTGCTACTCGGTCCGACTACGTCGCTCACGATGAGTCGCCAACTTGATGCGCTCGCGCAGCGGTGGCCCAAGTCCCTCCTGCTTTCCATCGACCCGTCACGGTCGGAAGGCCGGTCAATGGCACTTCGAGGGCTCTTCGGTCGCCAGATGCTCTGTCAGCCACGCTTCGATCGGGCGGAGGTCGTCGTCTGTCTCGACGATGATTTTCTGGGGCCGGGGCCATATCAGACCCGCAACAGCGTCCTGTTCGGCAGGCGTCGCCAGACCCGGCAAACGGGTGGCGGTCGCTCGCTGCTCTTCGTTGCCGAACCGGTACCCACCGCAACCGGCGCCATCGCCGACCGCTGTCTGAGCGCTGAGCCGCACAATATTGAGGCGCTGCTGAACGCTCTTGCCAGTGCGCTCGGTTTGGAAGCGGACATTGAAAATCACCTGAACGAAGCCGCGCGCAACTGGGTGGAACTGGTCGTTCAGGCGTTGCTGTCATCTAAAGGGCTTTCGGTCGTAACGGTCGGGGAGTACCAGTCGGAACGCCAGCATCGCCTGGCGGTCCTGATCAATGAGCGTCTTGGCAATCTTGGTGCTACGGTCGCCTACATCGAGGACCCTGCGTCGCTATCCGGCAATCCGCAGCAAACATGGAGGACACTTGGCGATCGCCTACGGCGTGGCAAGATCGACACGCTCGTCTGCCTTGGCTCGAACCCTGTCTACACTGCGCCGGGGCAACTGGAGCTTGCCGACCTTGTCCAAAAGGTTCCGCTTGTGGTCCACGCCGGACTTCATTTGGACGAGACGGCGCAACGGGCGCACTGGCACGTGCCGCTCCAGCACGACCTTGAAACATGGAGCGACGCAGTCGCTGTGGATGGTTCAGCATCGATCCTGCAGCCGCTAGTACGGCCGTTTTTCGACGTTCGCTCGCGCCATGTGATTGTCGATCTGCTAAACGGGGGGCGAAGCGGGGAGCGCGCGCTCGTCGAAGAGACGTGGCGCACGCGCTGGGGGAACGACTTCGACGCTCGGTGGCGCCATGCGCTTGTGAAGGGCTTTGTTGAAGATACTAGGCCACGGCCTGGTCTGCCTGCGATCCTTGATCGCAGTCTGCCAGCCGCGGGATCGCGAGGGCAAGGCTTGACCGTCCTCGTTCGACCGGATCCGGGCGTTTGGGATGGGACATTTTCCGAAAACGCCTGGATGCAGGAGACGCCAAGACCGCTGAGCAAGATCGTCTGGGATAACGTTATCCAGATCTCGCCAGATCTCGCGCGCAGCAAGGAAATCCAGGCTGGAGATGAGGTCGGTCTATCGATTGGTGGCGGCTCGCTGACAGGTGCGGCCTGGGTTGCGAGCGGCCAGGCTGCTAATACGATCAGCGTGACGCTCGGCTATGGGAGAAAGGTAAGCGGCGGAGTTTCGGCGGACGCCGGCTTCGACGTCGCGCCCCTGCGCAGTGTCGAGGCTGCGTGGGAGCTACAGGGCGCCACGATTTCTAAGACTGGGGCGCAGCGAAAAATTGCGACCACGCAGCCCGATCAAGACATGGACCCCCATGACTTCTCACGCGTTGTCACGGCAAAGCAGCCGAGGCAGAACGTTTCGCACCCGCCCTCTTTTTATCCAGACAGGCCCATTTCTGATCCGGCCTGGGCAATGGCAATCGACCTCGACCTCTGTATTGGATGCAATGCCTGCATCACCGCCTGTCAGGCCGAGAACAACATACCAGTCGTTGGCCGCGACCTTGTGGCCGAAGGGCGCGAAATGCACTGGATGCGGGTGGATCACTATCTGTCGGACCGTCCGGAAGAGCCATCTTCCCGTTTCCAGCCGGTACCTTGTATGCATTGCGAGCAGGCGCCTTGTGAGATGGGTTGTCCCGTCAATGCAGCGGTTCATAGCAAGGACGGGCTCAACCTGCAGGTCTATAACCGCTGCATCGGCACACGAACCTGCTCCTCCTTCTGCCCCTACAAGGTCAGACGCTTCAATTGGTTCGACTACACCGCAGAGGATGCCGAAAGCGTACGGGCAATGCGTAATCCAGATGTCACGGTGCGAAGCCGCGGCGTCATGGAAAAATGCACCTATTGTGTGCAGCGGATCGAAGCGGCCCGCATTGCCGCAGACAAGGAGGGACGTCCGATCCGGGAAGGCGAGGTGATAACCGCCTGTCAGCAGGCCTGCCCGACCGAGGCTATCGTCTTCGGTAACGTAGCCGACCCCAATTCCGCCGTCAGTCGCAAAAAGGCGCAGACGCGACATTACATCTTGCTCGAGGAGGCCAACACCAGACCGCGTACGACTTATCTCGCCCGGATAGGCTTTGATCTGGCACGGGAGGAAAAGTCATGACGGACGGGTTCGGCGATGTCGATCGCGAGATCACACGCGAGATCGTTTCCATTCCGCTCGATTTCCCGAGGCCGCGCGCTTGGTGGCTGTTGTTCGGCCTGTCGCTTCTTCTGCTCGGCTGCTTTGGGGTGGCGGTCGCTGTCCTGTTTTACCGCGGCGTCGGCGTCTGGGGTAACAATATTCCGGTCAACTGGGGTCTCGCGATCTCAAACTATGTCTGGTTCCTGGGCATTGGTCACGCCGGCACGTTGATTTCAGCGCTGCTTTTGATCGTCGGTGCGCATTGGCGAAACTCGCTCAACCGTTTCGCTGAAGCCATGACGCTGTTTGCGGTTCTCTGCGCTGGCCTTTACCCGATCCTCCACCTCGGAAGGCCCTGGTTTTTCTACTGGATGGCTCCTTATCCGAACGCCATGCAGATATGGCCGCAGTTCAAGAGCCCGCTGACCTGGGACTTCTTCGCAGTCTTGACCTATCTGACGGTGTCGGTCCTCTTCTGGTATATCGGTATTGTTCCGGATCTGGCTTCGGTGCGCGACCGCGCAAGGAGCCGCCGCGCGCAAGTCTTCTACGGGTTGCTTTCCCTTGGTTGGCGCGGCTCTGCCAGGCATTGGCAACGATGGCAGCAGGCCTATCGGCTCACGGCGGCCATCGCCGTGCCGCTGGTGGTTTCGGTTCACTCGGAAATATCGCTGCTCTTTGCCGCAGGTCCGATCCCTGGTTGGAACTCGACTGTCTTCCCGCCCTATTTCGTCATGGGTGCGGCCTTCTCCGGCTTTGCGGTGGTCATCATGATTGCCACGGTGATCCGCCATCCTCTCGGTCTTGATCGCTTGGTCCGGGCGCGCCATCTCGACCTTTTAGCGGTTTTTCTGCTCGTCACCGGCCTCATGACCGCCTACGGCTACGTTGCGGAAGTTTTCAACGCCCTTTACTCCGGCGACCAGCAGGAAATGGAGACGCTGCTCGACCGGGTGACCGGCGCCTATGCGTACAGCTACTGGGGCGCCGTCATCCTGAATTTCGTGCCGCTGCAGCTTCTCTGGTTCCGCTCGATCCGCCGCTCCCCACTCGCCATCTTCCTGGTCGCGCTCTCGGTGACGGTCGGCATGTGGTACGAGCGGTTCATGCTGCTGACGACGGCGCTTTATCGCGACTGGCTGGTGTCCTCCTATGGCGAATATCGCCCCAGTTTCTGGGAATGGTTGTTGTTTGCCGGCATGCTGGGAGTGTTTTTCGCGCCCTATCTCCTGTTCGTCCGCTTTCTTCCGGTCATCTCCGCCTTCGAGGTGAAGGAAGCCTATGAGGAAACCGGGAGCTTGGACCATGCGTGAGCCCGGTGCCCATGTCGAACCTTTCGGCATCCTCGTCGAGTTCGACGCCGCCGAGAAGCTGATAAAGGCGGCAGGCCAGGCACGTGCCGCGGGATTTCGTTACCTGGACGCCTATTCGCCTTTTCCGCTTCCGGAGCTTTCAAAAGCACTGGAGATAGAGGACAATCGGGTAGCCTGGATCACGTTGGCTGGCGGAGTCTTCGGCGCGGCTGCAGGCTACGGTATGCAGGTTTACACGAATTGGGATTTCCCGATCGACATCGGCGGTCGCCCGCTGTTTGCCTGGCAGCCCTTCATGCTGATCACTTTCGAAACCTGCGTACTGTTTGCAGTCCTTGCCGCAGTGGTGGGAATGTTGCTTCTCAACCGGCTGCCACGGCTGCACCATCCGGTCTTCGACATTGCCACGTTTCATCTCGCCAGTGTCGATCGCTTTTTCCTGATCGTTTTCGGCAATGACCCGCAGTTCGACCCGCAGGCGACGGAAGCTTTCCTTCGTTCGTTGGATCCGTTGACGCTCGCTCTCGTGCACCAGACAGAGGAACCCGAATGACCAAGCTGTTCCTCGGTCTGGCCGCTGTGCTGCTCCTGCCGGCATGCGACGACATGGATCATCAGCCGCGCTACGATTCCTATGAAAGGAGCGGGCTTTTTGCGGACGGCCAGGCGATGCAGGCGCCGCCCGACGGTGCGGTGGCGCGGGACGATGAGAGCGACCGCGAGGAGCTCGAAACACGCCCGCCGATGTCGCTTGCCCTTCTGGCCCGCGGTCACGAGCGTTATGAGATCTACTGCACCCCTTGTCATGACCCCGCAGGGTACGGGAACGGCCGCGTCCCTTCCCGCGGATTTCCTCACCCTCCGAGCTTCCATATGGCGAGGCTCAGGGATGCTCCAGACCACTACATCGTCGACGTCATCACCAACGGACACGGCGTAATGTATTCCTATGCCGATAGGGTACTGCCGCGTGATCGGTGGGCGATCGCAGCCTATGTGAAGGCGCTGCAACTCAGCCAAAACGCCCCGCCGGCGGCGTTGGCCGGTTTGCAGGCGGAAAAGAAGGACGCGCAGCCATGAGCTCGGATTACCGGCGGGTACTCGGCTTTGTTGCTTTGCTTCTTGGTCTTGCGGCGACGCTTCCTGCGCCCCGCCAAGCATTGACCGGCTGGCTCGCCGCCTTCGTTTTACAAAGTGCAACGGTTCTCGGCGGATTGCTCTTCATCATGCTGGTGGATGTTATCCCGGGCATCTGGCGAAACATCGTGAGGCCGCCGGCAGCCATGCTAGCGGCGGGAATGCCGTTGCTCGCAGTGTTTTGCCTCCCCGTCCTCTTTGGCATACGACTCATCTTTCCCTGGTATAATGGCGAGGGCCTTACCGGGTTCCGCGCCTTCTACTTGGCGCCTCTGGCCGTGGCGGCAAGATTGATCGTTTTTTTCGCTATCTGCATCTGGCTTCAGACGCGTCTTTCGCGAGCGCCTAACCGGCCCCTGGCCGCCGCCGCACTCATCGTTTTTGTCCTTCTCGACGGCCTGTTCGCCACGGATGTCGTGCTCTCGCTCGATCCGCAGTTCCATTCCTCCGGCTTCGGACTATATTTCCTGTCAGTCCAGGCGCTGACGGCTTTTTCCGCGATCATCCTGATCCGATTTCTGCTTTCTCCGCCTGACGCCAGGCAGCGCTCTCTAATGGGCGCTTTGTTTCTCACGCTGCTTCTAAGTTGGGCTTATTTCGACTTCATGCAGTATTTTATTCTCTGGTCGGGCAATTTGCCTGCGCGCGCCGACTGGTTCTTGCGACGTTCGGGGGGCGTCTGGTCCGTCCTTGTTCTTATCGTCATCATCTTGAGGCTGGGTCCTGCATTTCTGCTGCTCTTTCCGCCAATCCGGCAAAGCGGCCGTGGGCTCCGCCTTTTCGCGGCATTGACTTTGGCGGGCAGCCTGGCTGAGGTCGCATGGCTCGTGATACCCGAGCTTGAGAGCCCGACCTGGGCAATAGTCATTTACCTCGTGACCAGCGCAGGAATGGCGCTGCTGACTTCCGTTTCGCTCGCGCAGGCCCGAACCGAGCTTGCCAGGGTCGGAAAGGAGCGCCCATGAAAGCGCTTGAGCACCTGCCTTCGGTGGAGACCAGAGACGTTAAGCCACGTCGGGTTCTGTTCGCGCTTTTGATGGTCTTCGTCTTGATGGTGACCTGCGTCGCGTTGGCCGCGGCGATCCTTCACTGGGCGCAACCTGCAAGGCCGTTTTCAGGGCAGGGCGAGACACGTCTTGGCATCCGCCTCGAGGTCGATCCCCAAGCGGCGGAAGACCGCATCGAAAAACAGGCGGGCAAACGGCTCACGGAAGCAGGCTGGAATGACGAAACCCAGACCTCCGCGCATATCCCGATCGACCGCGCGATGGAACTCCTGGCCCAGCAGGGGTGGCCGGAGGCCGCTGCCGGAAGGAGTGGACACCCATGAGACGATTCCTGCTGGCGCTTCTGATATCGCTAAGCGCAATTGCAGCGCTCGGGTCGACGATGGCACGGGCGTTTGACCCCTTCCAGCAGGCGGGGATCGATCAGCGCCCCGGTGTCCTCCTTCCCATGTCGACCACCTTCATCGACGAGGCCGGCAGAGCAGCGAATTTGAAAAGTGCTGCCGCAGGGCGCCCGATGCTCTTAGTCCCGGTGCTTCACCGCTGTCCGAACATCTGCGGCGTGACCCTCTCGGGCTTGATGGAAGCGGTTCGCGCTCAGTCCTACAAGCCTGGCAAGGATTTCGCCGTGGTCGCGATGAGTATCGATCCGACCGAAACGCCCGGCGACGCCAGGCAGTCGATGGAGGAACTTTGCAAGCGCTATCCCGATCTCGCTGCCGCGGTGCATGCGTGGACCGGCAGCGGACAAGCAATAGCGGCAGTCACAGGCGCGCTCGGGTATCGCTACGCCTGGGATGAGCAGATTGGACAATATGCCCACATCTCCGCAACTGCGGTGGTAACGCCGAGCGGTCACCTCAGTCGTTGGCTCTACGGCCTGGCTCCTGTACCGGATGATCTCAATCTTGCACTGACGGAGGCAGGGCAGGGGCAGCTTGGCTCCTGGGGGCAGCAACTGCTGCTTCTGTGTTACCACTACGACCCGACCACCGGTCGATACTCCCCAATCGTCTGGAATGCCCTTCGCGTTGGCGCAAGCGTGACGATCGCATCGCTCGCCGGCTTTCTCGGGCTTGCCTTTTTGCGCGAGCGGCGCCGCAACGCGGTTGATCGCGATGGCTGACCTCTTTGCGCTTCTAATGCCGAGCGAAAACTCTGCCTACAGCCAACAGGTCGATATCTTCGCCGTCGCTTTCTTCGTGTTCATTCTGGCCTTGGCGGCTCCGGTTTTTATCCTCATCGTCTTCTACGCCGTCAAGTATCGTCGGGGAAAGCCTGCCAACCGCATGCATCCGCCAAAGCGCAACCTCACCCTGGAGCTCTCCTGGTCGATCCTTCCTTTTCTGCTGATGCTTGGTTTTTTCGGCTGGTCCACGGCGCTCTTCGCAACTCGTTATTTCCCTCCGGGCGATGCCCTCAATATCGATGTTGTCGCCAAGCAGTGGATGTGGAAATTTCAGCATCCGGAAGGGCAGGGGGAGATCGATGAGCTTCATGTCCCGCTCGATCAGCCTGTCAAGCTCACCATGGCTTCGCAGGACGTCATCCATAGTCTCTACGTCCCCGCACTGCGGCTGAAGCAGGACGTGGTGCCCGGACGCTACACGATTATGTGGTTCACGCCCGATAAGACTGGAACCTTCTGGCTCACCTGCGCCGAATTCTGCGGCACCGACCACTCGGTTATGGGCGGAAAAATCATCGTCATGACGCAGGGCGAGTATAGCCGCTGGCTGAGCGGGTCCTCTGTGGACGAAACCCTGGCGGCGGCAGGTGCCGTCCTTTTCCGCAGTCACGGCTGCAGCGGCTGTCACGGACCGTCGGCAACCGTGCACGCCCCGAAACTCGAAGGCATTTACGCCAGCCCGGTTCCGCTTTCCGACGGAACGATCGTGACGGCGGACGATCAGTATCTCCGCGACAGTATCTTACTGCCGCAAAAGCAAATTGCCGCCGGATACCCGTCGATCATGCCAACCTTTCAGAACGTCCTTTCGGAGGAGGAGGTGCTGAAGCTCGTTGCCTACATCAAGTCCACAGGAAACGGGAGCGCGGCCGATGCCAATCCCTGAGGCGACCCATCTTGATACCAACCTTCATCGTGAGGGGCTTTCGGAGACCGCAGAGGAACGTGTCAGCTATCTGCGCGCCGGCCACAGTCTTGGTTCGTGGCTCTTGACCACCGACCATAAGCGGATCGCCATACTCTACCTCTTCGCGGTGACCTTCTTTTTCTTCGTGGGAGGTATCGCTGCGGCCCTGGTGCGCGCCGACCTCCTGACGCCACAGGCAGATCTTCTGACAAACGAGGGGTATAACCGCGCCTTTACGCTTCACGGCGTGATCATGGTCTGGTTTTTCCTGATCCCTTCCATTCCGAACACGTTCGGTAATTTCCTGATCCCGCTGATGATCGGGGCGCGCGACCTAGCATTTCCGCGGCTCAACTTGCTCAGCTGGTACATCTTCATGTTGGCAGGATGCTTTACCCTGATTGTCATTGTCACCGGCGGCGTCGATACGGGTTGGACCTTTTATACGCCACTCTCCTCGATGTTTGCGAACGGCAATGTGGTTCTGGCCGCAACAGCGGTGTTCATTGCGGGTTTTTCATCTATTTTGACCGGACTGAACTTCATCGTCACGATCCACAAGCTCCGCTGCCCCGGTATGACCTGGGGTCGTCTGCCGCTCTTTGTATGGTCTCATTACGCAACCTCGCTCGTGCTTGTCCTGGCGACGCCGGTCCTGTCGATCACCCTGGTGCTGATCGTCGCGGAACGCTTCTTCGGTCTCGGTATCTTCGATCCCAAAGTCGGGGGAGATCCGCTGTTGTACCAACACCTGTTCTGGTTCTACAGCCATCCGGCCGTTTATATCATGGTCCTCCCGGCGCTCGGCGTCGTCAGCGAGCTGATTGCAGCGGCGGCTCGCAAGCCAGTCTTCGGTTATCAGTTCGTCGCCGGGTCTTCGATGGCGATCGCCGCCATCGGCTTTCTGGTCTGGGGCCATCACATGTTCGTCTCCGGCCAGTCGATGTATGCAAGCGCCGCCTTCTCGTTGCTGAGCCTGGCTGTCGCTGTTCCCTCGGGCATCAAGGTCTACAATTGGACCGCAACACTCTATAAAGGCCACATCGGTCTCGATCCGCCCTTTCTTTTTGCCATGGGCTTTATCGGCCTGTTCGTCGTCGGTGGCCTGACCGGGCTGATGCTTGCCATGCTGGCCGTCGACCTTCACGTCCACGACACATATTTCGTGGTCGCCCATTTCCACTACATCATGGTCGGAGGGACCGTATCGGCCTTTTTCGGTGCCCTGCATTACTGGTGGCCGAAGATCATTGGCCGACGCTACAACCATATCTGGGGCAGCATTACTGCGATCTTCATCTTCCTCGGCTTCAACCTGACCTTTTTCCCGCAATTTCTACTGGGCTACTGGGGCATGCCGCGGCGCTATCATGTCTATCCTCCGGAATTCCAGACGCTGCACGTCCTATCATCGGCCGGTGCTACCATTCTCGGTTTCGCCTACCTCTTTCCCTTCGTCTACCTCATCTATTCGATGCGCTACGGCAAACCTGCAGACGATAATCCCTGGGATGCTCGAGGCCTCGAGTGGACGGTGCCATCGCCGCCGCCAAAGCATAACTTTGACACGGTGCCCGTCGTAAGCGGCCCCGCTTACGATTATCCGGTGGAACGGGAGGGAGAGAGTTGAGTGCTCTAACGCGTGTCCGCGAACCCTACGACGATCCGGGCCGACAGGCGCAAGCGGCGATGATGGGGATCTATATCTTCATCGGCACCGAGACCCTCCTGTTCGGCGGCCTCTTCCTGACAATCGCGTGGTTACGTCTGGAGCATCCGGACCAGGTGGTTGCCGCGTCAAAGGCGATGCATTGGCTGCTTGCCGGAGTAAACACCGCTGTTCTGCTGACTTCAAGCGCCGCGGTCGCGATGGCGGCCGATCGCGCCAAACGCGGCGGGACGGGCGCTGCATGGTGGCTTGCGGCGGCGACCTTGCTCGGTTTGGGATTTCTGGTGCTCAAGGTCTATGAATATGCGCTGGAATATCAAGAGGGCCTTCTTCCGGTTGCCGCCAGCGGCAGTGCCTTGAGCGGGCCTATGCATCGGCTGTTCATGGACCTCTACCTCGTGGCCACCGGCATCCATGCAGTTCACCTGTCCGTCGGCATCCTGCTCATGATTGGGCTCGCCCTAGGCGTTCTGTTCAGAAAATTGCCCTTGCCGCAGCGCGCAATTGTGGTGGTCGTCTGTGGGGTCTATTGGCACTTCGTCGACGTCATCTGGATCCTTCTTTATCCGCTTCTTTATCTGGCGAGGTAGCCATGACAAAAACCGCTTCGATCCTGCTCGTTTGGGCCGCTCTGCTCATGCTGCTGGGAATGACGGTGGCAGCAAGTACTCTTCTGTCAGGCGCGATAGGACTGGCTGTCGGGCTCAGCATCGCTCTCGTCAAGACAGGTCTCGTGTCATGGCGTTATATGCATCTTGACGAGCAACCTGGCCTGGCGCGGCTGGCGGCATTTGGGGCTGCTGCCTGGCTCACGATCCTGTTTTCCTTGGCCGGCCTCGATTACCTTACCCGCTGACGGCCGATCCTTCAGGGCAAAAAGGATTGTCGCCGGTATCACGACCTATAGCTTGTTGAAACGCCCGGACCGCGTGCCCAGACCGTCGATGGCTTGGTTGCGGGCTCCGGATAGCACCCCCCTGAAATGTTGCAATTCGTCGATATGCTCACAGCAAACGCTAAGCGTCACCAGTAATGGGACTGCCAGCAGCATTCCCGTGATGGACCAAAGCCAAGCCCAAAACGAGATCGAAATGACACCACGACGGTATTCAGGCTCAATCTGCGTCCTACGAAATAGGGCGTGATGATTTGACCTTCGATAGTCATGGTCATCAGGTAGGTAGCCGCGATCGTAATGGCGAAGCCGACACCGTTGGACGAGATGAGTGCGACGGCGGTTGCAGCCAGCATGCTTGCCAAGGGACCGAGATAGGGCACGAAATTGAAGATGAATGCGATGACCCCGAAAACCAATGGGTTTGGCATATCGAAGAGCCACAAGATGAAGGTAAGGGTGCAGCCAAGAAGAAAGTTTATCGTGGTGACAGTTAGAAGGTATCGCGAGAGCTTCCGCTCGATCTCAAACATGATCCTGATCGCGCGACGCTTGTCCTGGACGGTTGGGATGATCGCGATCAGCTTTTCGTAAAACATGTCCCCCGATGCCAGCAGGAGAAGCAGCAATATCAGAGTAAGCATGATCTGTGCGATGGCTGACGGCACGACGAGGGCTGCACTTGCAAGCAAACCGTTGCCGCGCAGCTCAACCTGCGGGACGTTGGCTGCGTGGTTCTTGAGGAGATCGGAGAGGCGCCGGCTCGCTTCAAAAAGCCCGGAAAAAGCATCCGATATGCTGGAAAGCTTGACCTGTATCTCTTCCTCGATCCTCGGCAGGCTCTCAACATATCCACTGACCGGCACGATGATGGCGGCGACGATGACGATGAGCGCCGCTAGCAATGATCCGACGAGGAGCACCGATGTTATCCAAGGTGCTATCCCCTTCTCATCGAATATGCGCCTGATCGGGCCGAAGACCATAGCAAGCAGGGTTGCCAGCACGATTGGAACAAGAAAATCTTTCGCAAAGCTGAAAAACAAAACCGCGGAATAGAAGAACAGACCGCGCACCAACCATTGTGGCAACGCCTTGGCACGCGACCGTTCTGTGTCAGGACGCCGATCCATCTGAAGCGCGGTTTCCCGTGGCTCGGTCTGGGCCTTGGACATGCTCCTACGCCTGTTCAGCTTGAATTTGTTGCCGAAGGTCTTCGGGCTGGATGACTGGCATCATTCCGCCCTTCGGAGGTTCGTTGCGCATTTCGCCATCGCCGGCAGGCAGCGGCTTGAACAAGCCATCGCAGATCTCAAGCGCCCTCTGCTCGAGTTTTTCTTGTAGTTCAACGGAACAGGCAGGAGGAACAGTGCCCATCTCATCGGCTTGCGCTGAGCTTTGCAGTGCAGATGGTAGGCCAGCTGTCAGCCGAACGATTGCGGTTTTTGATGTCCAATGCACTTTCGTTGAAGCTCCTTGTCGTTTCGCGAATGCGAATGTCGGGGTGCTCTGCTTCGCTCACATCAAACGGGGAGAAACAACTGGAATATGTATCATGGTGTGATATAATCAAGTCGTCGATGAGGGAGGAGAGGTCCGCGGGCCCAAGGCTAGGCAACAACAGCTGCTCCCGCGGAATTTACAATACAAGGAGGCTCCCGCTTTGGATGATCTCGACGTGCATATAGAAGGATCGGTGTCGTTCGATCGTGACGTCAGGTTTCACGGAAAGATCGAGGGCGACCTTACCGTTCGGCACGGTCACATCCTCGAGCTCCATGGTCACGTGGTCCGCGATCTGATCATCGAAGTAGGCTCCTCCGCAATCGTGTACGGCGTCGTCGGGCGGGAGGTGGTCAATAAGGGCGGGGCTGTATTGATGAACGGGTGGGAACCAGCGAACCCTGCGGTCGTTCTGTCTAAAGCAGAAGATTGGGGGTTGGCTGCAGCAAATAGCGGTCGAGCGAAATACGCCGCTGTCGGAAAGCCAGGGGAGGTCGTTATGGCTGAAGGTGATCGCCAGGAACTCGAACAGCTGCTAAGAGAACTCGCTGCTTTCGATGCCGCCAAGCATGATTCGCCGCCGTCGTCCCATGATCCGCAAGAAGTTGAGGCAGCGACGAAGCGCAAAGCCAGTTTGCTTGCCCGCATACGCGAGCTTCAAGTAAGCTTGAGCACGCGTTAGAAAATGCACTGTGGTCTATCGGAGAACGCAGACATGAAGCGTGCCGCAAAACCGCTTCGCTTCGCTCCGTATCGTCGTTGTAAACCGTACTTCTGTCGATCGAGCCGTGCGGGAACCAACTGCTGACCAGCACCATCGTCGGCCGGACCTGAATCGGACGGATCGCCGCGCAAGGGGAAGGACTATCGGCGACTTTCCTTCAGAGGATCGACCAAGGATTTCGCTCCTCGCCTGCCATTGCTCAGATGCAATTGCTCGGGATGCAGAGCAACCGCGGGGTCTGCGCCGCCCCATTGATGCCGACTAGCCGCGGTCTCGCGTGTTGCTAACTGGAACCGCGACGATCGACCGCATTCTCAGCCAACCCTTCACTGCCGGAAGGATGCAATGCCTTTTCCAATCTGGTTTCACCTTCTGGCAACCGCCATGGTCGTCGGTGGGATACTGTTAGCTGTCGGTGTTGCGATCGATGTCATACGCAAACCCCAGCATATGGGCGTGATGAACGTGGTGTGGCCGGCAACTGCTCTGTTCGGCACGGTGGCGATCGTCTTCGCCTATCTTCGGTTTGGAAGGCGAGCAAGCGAACGAGCGATTGCGGAAAGGGAAACGAACGAGAAGCCGGGTATGCCTTTTGCCGTGATGGTGGGAAAAGGCGCCCTCCATTGTGGCAGCGGCTGCATGATCGGGGATTTGGTCGCCGAGTGGCTTGCATTTCTCGTTCCGGGGATTGCCTTGGCGCTCGGTTGGCAGACGATCTTCTCGCATAAGATGTATGCCGTCTGGATCCTCGATTTCATCTTCGCGTTTTTTCTCGGAATTGTCTTTCAGTACTTCGCAATCGTTCCGATGCGAAAGCTCTCACCATTCGAAGGCATCAAAGCCTCTCTAAAGGCCGACACCTTCTCTCTGATCTCCTGGCAGGTGGGGATGTATGGAGCGATGGGAGTTCTGCAATTGCTTGTCTTTCCATCCGCCTTTGGCCATCGGGCGGAAGTCGACAGCTTCGAGTTCTGGTTCGCCATGCAGATCGCGATGATCTGCGGTTTCGCGACGAGTTACCCAGTCAACTGGTGGCTCATTAAACAAGGCATCAAGGAGAAAATGTGAATACGGCATGAAGCTGCTGTGATATTACGACCAGGCTTTGGCGAGGATACTGTATTCCCAGCCCGTCATGTTCTGTGTTCTTTGCGATCGATGCCTCGCTTACACCTTTTCCTCGGTCCGCTCGAGCAGGTCGCCGGTCACCGTCGACATGGCCGGCGCATTGGCCAAGCCAATAGTCCTTCTGGCGAAAATACCGAAGCTTACCACCCTCATGGACAGTGCCGAACGAAGACGTGCTGGCCTACATGACTTTTCCCCGTCAGCACTGGACGAAGCTGCCAGCCCCAACCCTATCGAGCGACTGAACGGCGAGATCAAGCGCCGAACCGAGGTTGTCGGCATCTTCCCCAACGAGGATGCCATCGTCAGGCTCGTCGGCGCGTTGCTCCTCGAACAGAATGACGAATGCGCCGTCCGGCGCTCCCGATACATGAACCTTGAGACCATCGCCACAATGAGCTGATGATCCGATCATCAGCCTGCCTGCTGCGGCTGCCCGGAAGGCACGGCGAACGCCGAAGTTACACCACTCCCTGGGACATCATCGCTGGGGAGGCAGCTCCCCCGGACGAATGATGGGCATTGTTCCGACGTCAGGCGGGGTTCAACCATTTCCGAGTCCCCGGCACGCGGTGGCTTTAGTGCTCCTCCGCACTTGTGGAGTTTTTTCCGAGAGAGACTTCTGCTCACTGTCATCGTGAGGTTTTGCGCGACAGTCATTCCTGCTTTCGAAGCCTTTTTCCGAACCGAACGAAGGCCCCGCCGTCACAATCGATGCAGCAAATGCAAGAAGCAGCGCAGCAACAGAATATCCGGGTCCGCTATGGATCATTTGAATTGCTCGTTGACCTAAGAACGACCGCGCTATTCGCACACAAATCCTGCGGCCGCGATCTCAAGGTAAAACAGTGCGCCAGGGGGTAGGTTTCCGATCCAGTCTTCACGTTCAAGTGATGATTGCGGTGTGGGTTTCTTGTCGGTTTCGGGAACGGCAGGCCTTGCGGTTCGTTTGCTTGACAAGGAAGCAGGAACCGGACGAATGAAACGATCAAAACCGAAGCCCCCAACCATTGCCGCGACGACAAGTACCGGCTCCAGGAATGAGCGCCGAAACGCCCGCCCGGAGGCTCAAGATCTGACGGACCCATCGGAGGTGTGGAAGAATTCCGAAACTACTCCTCAGCCTGAGAACCAGGATTCTCTTGGCAGGGTTGCAGATGCGAGTGATATCGGCTCAGGCGCGCCTCCACCATACGCTAGCGGGGTCCAGGCGGATAGCATTGCGAGACAGACCAGCGCGGGTTCTAAGGCGAAACGCCGCGGAAGGCGCTAGCACTACTTTGGCAGATTGATCCTCGGTCAACGATGATCGGCCATCTTTGGCACTTCAACAGGGTGCGAAGGATGGCAGAGCAGGATGTTGCACTGACGGAATGGTTTGAAGCCGTTCGTTGAGAAGCTTGGCCACAAGAAGCGGCGGCAGATGTGCCCGGTGTATATTTCTGGCGTGATCGGGCCGGGAGATCGTAAGAGTATCGAGCCGATGGCAGAGCGCCTGGCACCTGATCGCTACGACCGCCTGCATCATTTCATCTCGGATGGTATTTGGGACACTGGTCCTCTTGAGGAAGAACTGGCGGTGCAGGCTGACAGAATAGTCGGGGCTTCGGATGCTTTTCTGGTGATCGATGATACAGCTCTTCCGAAGAAGGGCGACCATTCTGTTAGGGCGCACCCACAATATGCATCGATGCTGGGCAAGCGAGCCAACTGCCAGACGCTGGTGACATTGACGCTGGCACGCGACGAGGTTCCTGTTCCCGTTGGCCTGCGGCTGTTCCTGCCAGAAAGCTGGACCAGTGATCAGGATCGGATGGCAAAGGCCGGCTTTCCCGAGCCAATGCGCATATCCCGCACCAAACCGGAGATCGCGCTTGACGAGATCGATCGGCTGATCGCGGTAGGCGGCGGTTTGGCACCGTGCTTGCTGACGCAGGTTACGGTCTGTCGGCCCCTTTTCGCCAGGGTTTGAGTGCGCGGGGTCTCACCTGGGCCGTCGGCATTTCCAAGCATCAGAAGGTTTATCCCCCTTATGTCGCATTGATCTTTCCTGTTGCTGGCCATGGACGACCGCGCAGGCATTCAATCCCCGATACGCTGTCGACAGCAGCCGAAACGATCCTCGCGGCATCGACATGGAAGACGCTCAGCTGGCGGCGTGGCACCAAAGGTCGATTGGTAGCGCGCTTTGCTGCCCTGCGCATTCGAATTGCGGATGGCAGCCCCCAGCGCATCCTCGACAAGGGACAACAGCATATGCCGGGCGAGGAAGCCTGGCTGGTTGGTGAGTGGCGCTCAAACGACGAACGCAAATATTACCTCTCCAATCTTCCAGCAGAGGCGACATTAAAGCAGTTGGCGGCGGCCATTAAAGCCCGTTGGGTCTGCGAGCAGGCTCATCGGCAGATGAAGGAAGAACTCGGCCTCGATCACTTCGAAGGCCGATCATGGCAAGGCCTCCATCGACACGCGCTGATGACCATGATCGCTTATGCCTTCCTGCAACATCAGCGCCTATACAAGGCAAAGCGGGAAAAAAAGAACAGACGCGGCCCGCCTAAACCGACACTGCCAGCTATCCGACGCGCCGTCATAGCCGCGCTCTCAAACCACCATCCACCACAACGATGTCCACACTGCCGTTTCCGGTTCCAAATGACTGAACCGCGCCGGGTTTGCCGGAGGCCATTTCGTTTAAGTTATGCAGCCATGGCTGGTGCGTCCAGCATGGCGTAGTATCGTTCTTCAGCCTCTGCTGGCGGAATGTTTCCGATGGGTTCCAGAAGGCGGCGGTTGTTAAACCAATCGACCCATTCGAGTGTGGCGAACTCCACGGCTTCGAAGTTGCGCCATGGTCCTCGCCGATGGATGACCTCGGCCTTGTAAAGACCGTTGATCGTTTCGGCGAGAGCATTGTCATAGCTGTCGCCAACACTTCCGACGGAGGGCTCGATGCCCGCCTCCGCCAGTCGGTCGGAATAGCGAATGGACACGTATTGCACGCCCCTGTCGGAATGGTGGATGAGGCCACCGCGATGGACGGGCCGTCGATCATGAAGCGCCTGGTCCAAGGCATCGAGGACGAAACCCGCATGGGCGGTCCGCTGCCCGCCAACCGACAATGCGGCGTGCAAAGGCATCGATGACGAAGGCCACGTAGACGAAGCCTTGCCAGGTGGCCACATAGGTGAAATCGGAGAGCCACAGCATGTTCGGCGCGGGAGCAAAGAACTGCCGGTTCACGCGGTCAAGCGGGCATGGAGCGGCCTTGTCGCTGATCGTCGTGCGGATCGGCTTGCCACGGATGATGCCCTGAATCCCCATTGCCCTCATAAGCCGAGCGACGGTGCAGCGGGCGATGTCGAAGCCCTCTCGTTGCAACTGCCGCCAGACCTTGCGCACGCCATAGACCTGAAAGTTCTCATTGAACACCCGGCGTATCTCGATCTTCATAGCGATGTCACGACGGGCGCGGGCCGACAGGCGACCCACGTCCGTGCGCTTGGCAACGACCTCGTAGTAGGTGGATGGGGCAATCGGCAGCAGCCTGCAGATCGGCTCGACCCCGAACACGCCACGGTGTTCATCGATGAATGAGATCATCGCTTGAATGGGCGGTCGAGCTCCGCCTGGGCAAAATACGCCGACGCTTTGCGCAGAATCTCGTTGGCCTGACGAAGTTCGCGGTTCTCCCGCTCAAGAGCCTTCATCTTCTCGGCGACATCGCTCGGCAGGCCTGTTCGCTTACCGCTATCGACTTCGGTCTTCTTCACCCATTCGTGCAGTGTCGCCGGCGAGCAGCCGATCTTGGCTGCGATAGATGAAACAGCAGCCCACCGCGAGGGATGCTCGGCTTCGTGATCCAGCACCATGCGGATGGCACGCTCACGGACTTCAGGCGAAAATTTGTTCGTTGTCTTGCTCATATCGGCTCCACTTTCTCAGAAGTTGGAGCCTCCGGCAAACCCGGCGCGGTTCACTGCACTACAGCCGACCTCTCCTTTTTACTTTGAAGTCTTTCTCACCCAGTGCTGGAAGGACGGCAACCGCCGTGGACGGCATCTGTTTCATGACATTAAGCGCCGCGGATGTACCGGCAGCACTTCCAATCTCGAGCGCCTCCTGGCAACCTGGCGCCGCGCCGAAAGGCCGGAACAGATTAAGGATGAGAGTGATACGGCGCCGGCTCGGATTGGGCTCGCCAGGAGGACATATGAGAATGCACCTGTGCGTGATCCGCTCTCTGGCCATCTGATCTCACCGATTGTCGCGGCTGCTCTCTGCATAAAGCCGCGCGGCGCACTGACCATCAACCAGGCGCGGAAGGTCGACGTCCTCAAACAGGAATCGCATACGTTTGGTGTTTTGCGCAGCTTCTCAATGCCATTTCGCGGAATATTTCGTGGCAGAGATTCGACGAAGCTCGAAGGATGGATCGATGATGCCATTGATTCCAAGACTCACCTCCCTCGCCCGTTTCGCACGGGTCCTTCGTCGTGATATTGACGCCGTGCGCAACGCCATCGACTTGCCCTGGAGCAACGGTCAGGCGGAGGGTCAAATCAACCGACTGAAGACGATCAAGCGCGCAATGTACGGCAGAGCGTGTCCAGAGCTACTCAGAGCGCGGATGAGGCAAATTGATATCGCGAAGCTCCACACAAAGTGAGGAAGACCCCGATTAAATGCAAAACGACATCTTTTTCGCGCAGTCTTTGGTCCGGCTTTTTTTCGGCTCAACGAAGGCCGGAAAAAGCAAGTGGAAATCGCCGCCATGCACCGCGTTGACGTAGCGACGTTCCAGCGGGCGCTGCAACGGAGGAGAGATGCTGTCGCATCCGAAAAGCGTGATGTGAAGGTTCGCTGCAGCCTATGTGATCGGCTTCAGTTCCATAAATACCTTTTACCCCACCGACACTGAAATAGCGGGTCAACGGTTCTGGCAGGGCGAGTGTTTTCGAGGCCAATGTCCGGTCTGTTGCCGTTGTGTTCGCATTCTGTGCGAAGAAGATCGCATAATGGATCGAAGACAACACCAATTCATCGGACACGCCGATGGGCGGTACGGGGAAGGGAACTACGCCGGCAGGCGCGCCTCGGCATAATGGTCAGCGGCCTCTTCCAGCACCTCTTCTGCCCACTGATTCAGACTCTTTCCCGAAAGCTCAGCAGCAAGAGCTGCTCGGCGATGGACTTCGGGAGCGACACGAAACATCATCTTCCCAGAATAGGGTCGCTGAGGCTCTTTGCCGATTTTCCTACAGGTCTCCAGGTAGTCATCGACTGCCTCATGGAAGGCTTTCTTGAGTTCAGCGACACTGTCACCGTGAAAGCCGATTACATCCGAAATACCTGCAATCCTGCCAAAAAACACATCGTCCTCAGCGTCGAATTCGATGCGAGCGTGATATCCATTGTAGGTCATGATGTTCATGGCGTCACTCCAATCTGCATCAGGAACTCGCGAGCATCGCGCACCTGATAACGCTTCGCTTCCTTGTCCGGATGTGGTCTATGGAAGCTCGCAATGATCCCGTCTTTTTCAAACTTAACGCGGGAACCGTTCCCCTCAATAAGGTCGGCTCCGGCAGCCACAAGCAGATTCTCTATAGCGGCCCATTCAATGGTTCCCGAGACCGGGTCCTTGAAGACCGCCGCGAGAGTCTTTCTCTGCTTGCTGTTCATGCTAGCAAATATAGAGACGCTTGCTGATTATGCAAGCATAAACTCAGCCTCTTGAATTCATCCCAAAGGTCGAACGGGGGGAGTGTGGGCAATAATCACGGGTCGGCAGTTCGTATCCCTTCAACTGCAACGCACAGGTCGAGTGAGCGGGTTCGGGTTCTCTCCCATCAGGGGCTGGATAGGCCGATCGGCATCTTCTTCGAAATAGCAGGTCCGTCCAAGGGACATCGGATCAGAGCATCGCGACGGTGGCCACATACCCACATATGTGTTAATGTGGGCTTCCAAAGTTCAGGAACACGTTAGATGAGCCGATTGACAATCGACATAACGGACCAACAACATCAAAGCTTAAAGGCGCTGGCCGCTTTGCAGGGCAAGACAATCAAGCAGTATGCACTTGAGCGCCTCTTTCCCGGTGACACAGATGGAGAACGAGCCTGGGAGGAGCTGAAGACGTTAATGAACACGCGCATCAAAGACGGGCTCGCCGGAAAACTGTCGACCAAAACCGTAGGTGAGATCCTCGACGAGGAGATTGCCGACGGTCATGCTTGACGGCCTACATTCTTACCGCAGAGGCGGAATCGGATCTACGTTCGGTAATACGCTACACACGTGCTCAATGGAGTGCCGCCCAGGTATGCCGCTTGAGCGCGCTTTATCCGGCGTTACGAATGGCTAAATGCGAACATCACCACGTCTTGTGTCTGCTTCGAGAGGATGCGCCCGCCCTTGTCGTGGCAATTCTTCATGAACGAATGGATCTCATGAAGCGTCTGGCTGGTTGAATGAATGATTTTTGGACGAAGGCGAGATTGCTTGAGCGTAAGGCCAATAAATCGTCGTTGTCGAGTACTCCATAAGGGGATCGCCAATTCTCCCATGAAGAGCTGCATTCCTTCCGTTTGCTAAAAGCTGGTAGGCTTGGCAGTGCGATGGAAATATGCACGAATTTGCTTTCGCTTCGCTTCTGATCAGATACCCCTCCGTTGAAATTCAGCTAGGCCGGTTCCGGCGACCTATCAGCGAAAGCTTCAGCAGCGCCTGCGTGGCCTCTCGCCTACCTCGTGCCGCAATTTGCGCCTGCCACATACTTTAAATCAGCCGCCACGCTGATTTCAAATGGTTACATGTTGACTTTCAATTGGTCATAGCCATAGTTTCAAATAGTCATCAAAGGAATGAAGCTGTGGCGCTGTATCCAAGGCTGGTTGAGCAACGCGTTGCCGACGCCATGTCAGACACGCGGGTCGTTCTGATCGTAGGTCCCCGACAATCAGGAAAAACGACGTTGGCCAAGAAGATGGCCAACGAAGGGAGGGAGTATTACACGCTTGATAATGCGACGACCCTGGACGCCGCGAGACAGGATCCAGTTGGCTTTGTAAGACGTTTGGATCGCGCCATTATCGATGAAATTCAGCGCGCCCCCGAGTTGTTGCTAGCCATCAAGGAAAGCGTCGATACCGACCAACGTCCAGGACGTTTCCTCCTGACTGGTTCAGCCAATCTCATGACCCTGCCACGCGT